>NZ_LDRU01000088.1 GCF_001476285.1 Microbacterium testaceum
CGAGAACTCCGCCCGACGGCACCGGCCGACCGCGCGTACCGCGCACGGCGGAGGGGCCCCGCACGCCGCGCGAGGCCCCTCCGACGGCATCCGGATCAGGCGCGCAGGTCGACGCCCTTCGTCTCTTTGATCATCGACACCGCGGCGAGCGACACCAGCGCAGCGACCGCGATGTACACGCCGATCGCCCACGAGAAACCGGTCGAGCGCAGGAGCGCCTCCGCGATCATCGGCGCGAACGCGCCGCCCATGATCGCGCCGAGCGCGTAGCCGATCGAGACGCCCGAGTAGCGGACGTTGGCCGGGAACATCTCGGCGTAGAGCGCCGCCTGGGGGCCGTAGGACAGACCGAGGCCGAGCGTCATGACGAACAGGGCCACGAAGTACCAGACGATGTCGCCGGTGTCGATGAGGAACCACATCGGCACCGCCCAGACGGCCAGCAGCAGGTAGCCGAGCTGGAAGGTCCGGACGCGTCCGAGGCGGTCCGACAGCCAGCCGCCCCAGAGGGTGAAGCCGAGCCAGCCGAAGGATGCCAGCGTCGTGGCCAGCAGCACGGTCGGCCGCTCGAGACCCAGCACAGCGACGGAGTACGTCGAGAAGAAGGCGATCAGGAGGTAGCCCGCCGCGTTGTTGCCGATGAAGACGAAGGCGGTGAGAGCGACCTGACGCCAGTTCTTGCGGAAGAGCTGGCCGAGCGGGGCCGAGGACTCCTTGCGGCGACGCACGAGGTCCTCGAAGACGGGGCTCTCCTCGACGGCGCGACGGATGACGTAGCCGACGACGATCAGCACGATCGAGAGCAGGAATGGCACGCGCCATCCCCACGCGAGGAACGCCTCGGCCGACATCGACGACGTGAGGATCCACAGCGTCGCGGTGGCGAGGATCATGCCCACCGGAACGCCGATCTGCGGGAACGCCCCGAAGTAGCCGCGACGGCTCACCGGAGCGTGCTCGACCGACAGCAGGGCCGCACCACCCCACTCGCCACCGGCTGAGAAGCCCTGGAGGACTCGCAGGAAGATCAGCAGGACCGGAGCCGCGACACCGATCGCCGCGTACGTCGGGAGCAGGCCGATGAGCGCGGTCGACACGCCCATCATGATGAGCGTGAGAACGAGCATCTTCTTACGGCCGAGACGGTCACCCAGGTAGCCGGCCACGATCGCGCCGAGCGGGCGGAAGAGGAACGAGATGCCGATCGTCGCGAACGACAGCACCTGTGCGATGGCCGGGTCGGACTCCGCGAGCGGGGCGAGGAACAGCGGCGCGAGCACGAGCCCGGCCGCTTGGGCGTAGATGAAGAAGTCGTACCACTCGATCGAGGTGCCGACGAGGGTCCCGGCGAGCACGCGCCGTTCTTCTCGTTTCAACCCGGTCGAAGAGCGGGATGCCGAGGTCTGGGTGGCCATGAGAACTCCGTTGTTCTGTGGGGCGAGGGAAAACACCCGGTGAGAACTATTACCAACCGAGCGTTCAGTAATAGTGTCAGAGGAGCGGGCTCACGACAAGCGCACCGCGGAGGGAGCACCCATGACGACCTGGACGATCGTGCCCGGGGCCCTCGACGAGCGCCTCGGCATCACCGTGACGGAGCAGTCCGCCGAGCGCGTCGCGGCATCCCTCCCCGTCCGGGGGAACACGCAATCGCTGGGGCGACTGCACGGCGGGGCGACGGCCGCCCTCGCCGAGGCGGTGGGCTCGTGGGCGGCGATGATCCACGCGAGCGCCTTCGACAAGGTATGCGTCGGCGTCGACCTCAACATCACGCACCATCGCGGTGCACGAGAGGGCCACATCCACGCGGTCGCCACACCGGCGCATCGCGGGCGCCGGATGGCGACCTACGACGTGCGCGTCACCGACGACGACGGTCGACTCGTCGCGACGGCCCGCATCACGAACCTCCTCGTCGATCCGGAGTGAGCGCGCGTGCGCGGCGAGATCCCGAGGCGATGAGAACCACGGGGCACGAGGCAGCGGGACGAAGCCCCGTGCAGGCGGCGACGACTCACCCGACCTCGACGCCGAGCGACGGGCAGGAGCAGACGCCGAACGGATCCCTCTGCCGCCCTCTGGCATCCTGGATGCCGTGACGAGGATCCGAGGGAGTGCACCGCCCCCAAGCGATGCACCCCCTCGCCCGTCGAATTGCTTCCCGAACATCTCTCGACGGGCGTATGGGTATCGTCTCGAAGCCGGAGACGACACCCACCCCCGACAAGGTGGTGTCCCCCGGGGCGTGATCCTTACACCGGCGCGAGAATTTTCTTCCGTCCGTCGACGCGTAAGGATCGGCGGCCGCATGACACAGCCTCTGCGGACGCACGAAAGCGCACGCCGGTGATCGACGAGACGGACTTCGTGGCGCTCTTCCGCGAGCACCACAACGCCGTTCGCCGATTCATCGAGCGGCGTGTGTCGGATCGCGAGGCCGCCGCCGACCTCACGATGGATTGCTTCGAGATCGCGTGGCGCAAGCGCGACCCCCGCGATCCGTTCGGATTGCCGTGGTTGTACCGCACCGCGCGCAACCTGATCGCGAACGAGTATCGGCGACGCGACCGGGAGGAGGCGTTGTGGACGCACATCGAGGACCACGTGCGCGCTCTGGCGAACGAGGCCGAGCCCGCTATGGCGCAACGTCTCGTCGATGCCATCCGCGGTCTGCCCGAGCGCGAGCGCGAGATCCTCTGGCTCACCTACTGGGAGCAGTTGTCGGCCGCCGAGGTGGCCCTGGTCATGGAGATGAACGCCGGGGCGGTGTGGACGCGACTGAATCGCTCGAGAGCACGTTTGCGGCCGTTGCTCGACGGTGCCGCCGTCTACGCGGAAGGGGTGACCGATGACCGACGATGACCTCGCGCGCGCGCTCCGCAGGCTCGACCCCGCCGAGACCCCGCTCGACGCTCCCCTTCCCCTCGACGCCGAACGTCGCCTGCGACAGATCCTCGACCGCCCGCCCGTCCGGCGTCGCCGCCCGATGCTGGTGTGGACGTCGGCCGCCGCGGCCGTCGCGCTGATCCTGACCATCATCACAGGAGTGCTGTGGATGCCGGGGCCCCCGGCATCCGCTCTCACTCCCGAGCCGCTCGTCTACACGGCTCTCCCCAGCGGGACCGGTGCCGCCGAGGTGGTCGCGGAGGCGCAGGCGCGGTTGGCTGCGGGCGACGGCGCGGTGCCCCCGGAGCGCCGCTCCCTGTCGCTCGGTTGGTACTTCAGCGCCTCGCCCGACGGAGCAGAGGCGACGGTGTTCCGGCGCGAATGGGTGGACTTCCGGTGGAACGAGGATCTCTCCGGGTCGGTGGTGACCACGGCGGCCGAGGCCACCGATGCCGGCGGCGACACCGTGCCGATCGTCGATCCCGCTCCGGGCACCGTGGTGGGAGAGCTGACCTACGTGCGCAATCAGTTCCGACCGCTCTCCCCCACGCCGCCGGCGGCGTCCGCCGAGGCCATGCGCGCACTCCTGGTCGCCACGACGGGTGCCACCGAGACCCTGACCGCCGGCGATGCGATGGTCGGGGTGCGCAGCCTCCTCGGCGAGTGGACGCTGAACGATGTCCAGCAGGGTGCGCTCCTGGACGTCATCGCCGCTTCGCCCGACGCGCGGGTACTCGGAACCACGCGCGACCGTCTCGGTCGCGAGGTCGTGGGTCTGGCCGGCATCCCCTCCACGACCGCGAACGCCGACGTGACTCTGCTGCTGTCGGTCGATACCGGCCGGATCGTGGGATTCGAGTCGGCGCTGATCGACGCCAACACCGATCTCGACCTTCCCGCCGGGTCGCTGATCGAGTACGTCCTCTGGGACGTGCAGGGCCGAGAGGATGCTCCGCGCTGAGCCGAACGGCGTTACCGCCCCCGTGAGCGGCGCACTTCGACGCCGCTGAGCACCGCGGCGGCCGCGGAGAAGACGACCGACACCGCAAGCGCCACGGTGAGCGCACCGGCGAACGTGCTCGGATCGGGGGCGGGCGAACCCGGCCCGCCCGCGTGGGCCGTCCCCGCCAGCACGAGCACGAAGCTCGTGCCGAGAACCGTCTGCCCGATCGAGGCGCCCACCCGCTGCGCGGTCTGCACCACCCCGCCGGCCACACCGCCGCGCACGGGATCGACCTCGGCGAGGGTCAGCGTCTGGTTCGGCGTCACGATCGCCCCGCCGGCGAGGCCGAGGACGAACAGCGGCACGCACAGGCGCAGGATCACGCCCGTCGGGTCGGTGGCTCCGGGCTCGGCCTGGACGACGAGACCGAGCACGATCGTGACGAGCGTGAAAACGGATACCGCTCCGAGCAGCAGGGGCCTGCCGACCCGGGAGACGAAACGGCCGGCGATGGGGGCGCCGAAGACCGTGCCCACCGCGTAGGCCGTGACCCCCAGCGCCGACTGCAACGCCGTGAAACCCAGGCCGTCCTGGTAGTACAGCGCGAGCACGAGCGGAATACCGGTGTTGCTGCAGAAGAACACCACCGCGAAGATCACGCCGATCACGAACGATCGCGTGCGGAACAGGCGCAGATCCACCAGGGGCGCGGCATCCGCTCGCGTCAGACGAGCCTCGTGCCGGACGAAGGCGACGAGGAGTCCCGCCGCCGGGAGCAGAAGGAGAAGCGTCACGGGACCGCCGGCCTGACCGGTCTCGACGATCGGGAACAGCAGGCACAGCAGACCGGCGCCGAGCAGAACGACACCGAGGAGATCGAGCCGTCTCCCCGCGCCCTGCGCCGCGGGGACGTCGGCGGCGACCCAGCGCCGCGCGAGCAGGACGGCTGCGATCCCGACCGGCACGTTGATGAAGAACACCAGGCGCCAGCCGTTGTCCTCGCCACCTATGGCGACCAGCAGGCCCGCCACGACGGGACCCAACGCGGTGCCCGCGCCCACCGTGAGCCCCAGCCGTCCGAAGGCCCTGCCCCGCTCGAGCGGCGGGAAGGCGTTCTGGATGAACCCCGACACCTGCGGCCCGATCATGCCGCCGAAGATCCCCTGGACGACGCGTGCCGCGATGAGCACCTCGGGGGTCGGAGCGAGCCCCACGAGGGCACTCGCGACGACGAAACCGAGCATCGACACGATGAACATGCGCCGGCGCCCACGGCCGTCGCCGAGCCGACCGCCGATGACCGGCACGAGCCCGAAGGCCAGGACGTAGCCCGTGATCACCCATTGCAACTCGCTCGGCCCGGCGCCCGTCGACCGTCCGATCGAGGGGAGGGCGACGTTCGTGACGCTGAGGTCGAGGAGGGACGAGAACTGTCCCATCAAGAGGACGCCCAGGGCGCGCCATCGGCGCGGATCGACGGGAGGTGCCACCGGTCAGCGATCCCGACGGGGCTGACGTCGGCGGGGTGCGGCCGATGCGGAGATCCGTCGTTGCGTCATGCCGACCTCCCGGATTCGTCCTTCCAGGCTACGCCCGACGCGCGGACCGTCGCGGATGATGGGCGGGTCGCGCGGACGGTCGATCACGGCAGGCGGCTACTGCCAGAGGCGAGCCGCTCGACGGCGCCAGTACTCGCCGGAATCGTCCGACCACCGGCGGAGCGTCTCGACATCGATCTCACGCGGGGGCGCCGCGGCTCCCCGGCGGAGTTGGGGGATCGTCACCGCTCCGCTCAGCACGACGTCGGCCCACGGCTGCGCGCGGGCGACGCCGAGGGCCAGCGACGCTCCGTCGAGGCCCGCTCCGTCGTGGCCCGCTCCGACGTCGCCGTCGGGCTCGAAACGAGCGAGCTCTCCCCCGGCCAGAGCTTCCTTCACCACCACCGTCCAGCCCACCGCGTGAGCTCGGGCCAGAGCGGGGCCCGCCGCCTGCTCGCGCAGGTTCCACGTGGCCTGCACGACGGAGAACGGACTGTCGGCGAGCGACCGCGCCGCGTCGACGACATCGCCCTGATGGGGCCCGCTGGTCGAGATCCCCACGCGCACTCCCCCGGCGGCGATCTCGCGGAGCCGTTCGAGCACGCCCGCGTCTCCGAGCGCGGGACTCTCCGGGGTCACCGAGTGGATGAGGTACGAGTCGGGCGCCGACCCGAGAGCGGCGAGAGTCTCCGGCCACTGCCTCTCGAGCATCGCGGCGGAATGCTCTTTGCGCTCGTGGACCGTGGCATCCATTCGCCATTCGCCGACGTACTCGTAGCCCCACTTCGACCCGATCGTCAGCTCGGCACGACGCTCCGGATGCGCCGCGAGCCACGACCCGAGGAACCGTTCGGCGTACCCGTAGGACCGGGCGGCGTCGACATAGCGGATGCCGAGCACCCACGCCTCGTCGAGCAGAGCGTGCGCGCGCTCGCGCATCGCGTCGATCGAGCGCGTTTCGGGTTCGCCCAGATCGTGGTCGCGGTCGGTGGTGATGTAGGCCGGACGACCGACCGCCGCGAGACCGAGTCCGAGGCGAGCGGACGGAGAAGCGGCGTCGTTCATGACTCGACGGTAGCCGCAGGAGCGGTCAGCCGGTCGCGAAACCGCCGTTGCTGGATAGCAACTGTCCGGTGATCCATCCGCCCCGCTCCGAGAGGAGGAATCGGACGAGATCGGCGATGTCGTCCGGGGTTCCCAGGCGGCCGGCGGGAGTGGCATCCGTCGTCCACCGTCGGATCGCGTCGTCCATCCATCCCGTGTCGATCGGTCCCGGGTTGATGACATTGGCGCGGATGCCGCGATCCGCCAGCTCGACGGCGGCGGCGATGACGATGCGATCCAACGCCCCCTTGCTCGCGCCGTAGGGGAGGTTGTGGGCGGTGTGATCACTGGTCAAGGCGACGATGCGCCCCGTCGGCACCGGATCGCAGGTCACCGGGAACTGCTCGGCGAAGGCGCGGATCAACAGCCACGAGGCGCGCGCGTTGACGGCGAAGTGCCGGTCGAACGCCTCGACCGATGTGGTGAGGATCGAGCTGTCGACGCTCTCGCAGTGCGAGAGGACGAGGGCGTCGATGCGCCGGCCGACCGCGGCGAAGAGCACGTCCGGGGTGGTGGGATCGGCGAGGTCGGTCTCGTGCAGCGACACCTCGACGCCGAGGGCGCGGCACTCGTCGGCGATCGCCTCGGGGTCGTCCGCGCCGCGCTCGAGACCGATCCGGTCGTCGTACGGGCGCCAGAACGAGAGGGCGAGGTCCCAGCCGTCGGCGGCGAGACCTCGCGCCAGACCGGCACCGATCGATCGACGTCGGCCGACGCCGGTGAGCAGGGCGAGGCGGGAGGTCATGCTCCCCATCCTGCCCCGTACGAGCGGCGATCCGCCCGGATCGGGAGCGGAGGGGCACACCCCATCACGCTCGAGCGGTGTGCTCGGCGGCCGTGCGGACGGTCGGCCTCCGGTAGCGCCTCACCCCCTCAGGCCGGGGTTGAATGGAGGCTCCACGCACGACCGCGAGCTTGTGAGACCACCATGACGTACGGCGACCTCCGCGACGACGCCCAGCCCATCTGCCCGTCGTGCGGCATCACGATGCACCCCCTGATCGACGAGGGCCTCGAGGCGGACGAGTGCCGCGACTGCGGGTTCCGGTTGGCGTGGGCTGACGGCGCAGGCTCCTCGGAGACAGACCACGAGGCCTCGTCCGGCTGGTGGTGAGCGCGCGCGAAGACGACCGGGTCAATCTCCGCTGCGCAGGTCGGCGACCGTTCGACGTTCGAACACGATCTCGTCGAAGGCGACACGGCATCCCTCTCCGGTCGGGCTCTGCACCTCGAAACCGACGGTCAGGGCATCGGCGACGCCCGGCAGCGTGAAGGCCCGGACGAAGCTCCACCCCTCGCCGTCGTGGGCGTGGAACGCGAGGAGGTTTCCGACGCGCGCGATGCGGAGCCGCGCGTCGGGCGCGTTCACGACGAACCCGTTCGCGTCGTCCGAGACGCCCTTCGTCACGACCGAGACGACCATCGATGCCCCGGCCGGGGAGCGCTCGAAGCACAGCTTCGCCCACGTCGTGTCGTCGACCCACGCGAGCAGGACCCCTGCGTCGAACGTCGCCCGGAAATCGGGCGTGACCCGCGCGGACAGCGTGAAGTCACCCGCCGGTGGCGTACCGAGCAGGGTGTGCGCGTTGAGCAGCGTCTCGGCCGCGACGCCGCTGACCCCGCTCGGGTCGACGAAGAGATCGGTTCCGGCCGGGGCGGTCCCCTCTATTCCGGATGCCGTCGGCATCCACGCCGAGCCCTCGGAGTCGTGGAGATCGAAGGGGAGGGAGGGACGGCGCACGGCATCATCCTTTCTGCATCGGACGGGTCATCGAGCGGGGAGCGGGGTGCTCACCAACCGGTCGTGAGCACTCGGTCGAGGGCGTCGGCGAAGACGTCGACCGAGGCACGCGTGACCACGAGCGGCGGTTTGATCTTGAGGACATTCTGGTGGTCGCCGGTGGGCTGCATGATGACGCCGAGCTCGAGCAGCCGGTCGCAGATCGCCGCGGTCTCGGCCGTGGCGGGCTCGAGCGTTTCGCGATCCCGGACGAACTCCAGGCCGAGGTAGAGGCCGGAGCCGTGGACGGCGCCGATGAGGGGGTGCTTCGCGGCGAGCCGTTCGAGGCGCTCCTTGAGGTGCGAACCCACCGCGCGGGCGTTCTCCTGCAGGCCCTCCCGCTGGATGACATCGAGCACCGCCGTGCCGATGACCGCCGAGACGGGTGAGCCTCCGGTCGACGAGAAGAAGTACCCGCCCGAGCGGTAGCGGTCGGCGATCTCTCGACGCGTGATGACGGCGCCGACGGGCTGGCCGCCGCCGATCGACTTCGCGACGGCGACGATGTCGGGCACCGCCCCCTGCTGCTCGAAGCCCCAGAACCACTCACCGAGCCGGCCGTAACCGACCTGCACCTCGTCGGCGATCGCCAGGCCGCCGTGTCGACGGATCGCCGCGTACACCTCGCGCAGGTAGCCGTCGGGCAGGGCCACTCCGCCCGCGTTCCCGAAGTACGTCTCGGCGATGAAGCCGGCCGGCGGGCGACCGGATGCCGCGAGCTCATCGATCGCCGCGACGGCTTCGGGCGCGTAGCGCGCGGCATCCGCTCCCCGGTGCTTGCCGCGGTAGGAGTTGGCGGCGTCCACGGTGTGCACCCAGTCGGGGCGCGTGGACAGGGCGTTGGGGTTGTCGGCGATCGAGGTCGACACGGCGTCGCTGGCGTAGGTCCACCCGTGGTAGGCCTCCCGCATCGCGACCATGTCGGGTCGACCGGTCGCGGCCATCGCCAGGCGGATCGCGAGGTCGGTGGCCTCGGAGCCGGAGTTGACGAAGAACACCGTGTCGAAGCCCTCTGGCAGTGTCGCGGCGATGCGGTCGGCGTAGTCGGTGATGGCGCGGTAGTGGAAGCGCGAGTTGGTGTTCAGCAGGTGCATCTGACGCGAGCCCGCCGCCACGACGTGCGGGTGCGCGTGCCCGACGGAGGCGACGTTGTTCACCATGTCGAGGTACACGCGCCCGTCCACGTCGATCAGGTACTCGCGCCACCCTCTCTCGATCCGGGGCGGGAGCGTGTAGTAGTGCTCCTGCACCTCGGCCAGCACGTCGTGGCGGCGCGCGAGCACGTCGTCGGCGGTCGGCACCGTCGAGGGCGCGCCGATCGCGGCCCCGGGATCGCCCGCGACTTCCCGCCACGCGGCGGCGAAACCAGGCGAGACGCGGGCCGGCGGCGGTGGCGTTCCGGCAGCCGAGCGGCGCATCGACAGGCGCGTGCGCGCGGGCAGGATCCCGGATGCCGCACCCTCGCGCGTGCCGAGGATCGTCAGGGTCTCGGCATCCGAGGTCCACGTGAGCGATCCGTCGTCGAGGACGACGGCACCGTCGAGCCGCACGGGCGCCGCGAGCCACACCAGGACGTCGGTGGGGATCGTCTCGATCGCGGAGGGCAGGGGTTCGGTCGTTCCGGTGAGCCGCGCCTTCCACGCGGGCACCGTGACCATGTCGGCGCCGTCGTCGAGGGCGGCTCGCGCGGCGGTGTCGAGGGTCGCGGCGTCGAGCCAGGCCCCTGCATCGTTCAGCGGCGACTCCGTCGAGGCATCGATCTCGACATGACGGGCGGGAGACAGGATGCCGACACCCGGCCACGCACGTTCGGGGGCGCCGGGGCGGCCCAGTGCGGCGCGCGTCGCGGCGGTCAGGACGGGGATCGGCACCGAGGCCGACTGCTGGAGGATGCGGAACTCGCGGTCGAGAGCGACCGTGGCGTACGTGTTCTGCTCATCGACGCGTACCTGAGCGCGGCCGCTGAGCACGAGCACGGCTCCGCGCAGGATGACGAGGGGCCAGAGAGCGGTGATCTCGTCGTCGGTGAGACGGCGGTGGCGGTCGAAGGCGCGGACGGCGGCGAGCGCGCTCTCGGGGGACGCACCGTCGTGGTGCAGGATCGACGACACGGTCACCGCGATCTCGCCGACGCGCCACGATACGCAGGCGTCGCCGAAGTCGATGACCGCGTCGGGCACCGCGGCGCCGGGGGCGCACAGCACGTTGTCGTCGGTGACGTCGAAGTGTCCCGCCTGGCGGGGAAGCGTCGATTCGACCGGGGCGAGGGCAGCTCGAGCGGCGTCGGTGGCACGGCGGACGATCTCGCGCATCTCGATATCCGGCTCGAGCGGGAGCAGGGTGTCGATCACGCGCGTGGCGTGCTGGGGATCCCACTGGAGGACCCGACCGGACGCCGGGTGGGTGAAGTCCGCGAGCGCCAGACTGACCTTTCCCGACAGGTCGCCGAGAGCCTCGACGACGGCGGGAGACAGGTAGGCGGATCCCATGAGGGTATGACCGGAGATGTTCTCGATCACGCGGGCGTGGATGCGTCCGTGTGACGATTCCCACCACGTGGACATCGCGCCCTGCGGTCCCTCGACGATGCGCGGGACGCGGACGGAGGGGCTCCGCTCGGCGACCGTCGCGGCCGCGGCATCCTGCATGTCGATCTCGGCCTCGCTGAACACCGGGTTGCTGAGCTTGAGCACACCCAGGGATTCGGTGGAGCCGCGAGGGAAGACGCGGAAGTTCTGATCCTGCTGGCTGCCGAGCGCGTGCACGTCGATCTCGACGCCGAAGGTCTCGGCGAAGAGACGCTGTACCTCGCCGTCCGAGAGCGTCGGGGTCGGCAGGTCGACCTGGGTGAAGTAGTCGAAGACGTCGGTCATCGCGGTTCCTTGGGTGTGGGTTCCCGGGTTCCCGGGGGTGAGGGGTGCGGGGACGCGCGGGGAGGAAGAGGGCTCGCCGTCGATGCGCGGGGTCATCCCCGCTCCTCGTCGATGGAGTTGGCACCGTCGACGACGAGGACCTGGCCCGTGATGTAGGAGGCGTCTACGCCTGCGAGGAAGCAGACGGCGGCCGCGACCTCTTCCGGCGTACCGGATCGACCGACCGGCGTCGCCCGGCCCATCGAAAGCTCGTGCTCGCTCGACGACGAGGTCGCGATCCAGCCCGGGGCGACGGCGTTGACCGTGATGCCCGAGGCCGCGACGTCGATGGCCGAGCCCCGCGTGAGACCGACCATTCCTGCTTTCGCAGCGTGGTAGGCGACATCGCCCCGGTAGGCCATCACCGGACCGGAGAGGGAAGCGACGTTGACGATGCGCCCGTATCCGGCCGCCCGCATCGCCGGCACGACGGCGCGCGTCATCCGCAGGGCGGTCGTGAGGTTGCGATCGAGCGAGAGGAGCCACTGCTCGGTGGTGATGTCGTCGATCGCCGCCGGCGCATCGGCCTTCGACACCGACGTCAGGCCCGCGTTGTTGACGAGCACCGTGGGGGTGCCGAACGCCTCGTGCGCCGCGGCGACGACGGTGTCGACGCCGCTCTGCTCCGTGAGGTCGGCCACCACGCCGTGCGCGTCGATCCCCGCGCGCCGGAGGTCGGCCGCCCGTTCGTGGATGCGGTCGGTCGTCGAGGTGACCACCACCTTCATCCCGGTGCGGCCGAGCATCGTGGCGACGGCGGCGCCGATCCCCTCGGCGCTGCCCGCACCCGTGATGATCGCCACCTGGTTCAGCGTGCTCATCTTCTCTCGCTCTCTCATGGTCGTGCGGCTCCGAGGATCCGTCCACTGTTGATCGTGTGTCGCGCGGCGTGGAGCAGTGCTTCGGCGGTCTCCAGCGAACCGCGGCGGCGCGACGCGGCGTACTCGCCCCGCGCCGTTCCCAGACGCGACGTCCACACCGCCGCGTTGGCGACCAGGCGCGCGGCCGCGAGGGGAAGGACGACCGCGGCTTCGTCGGGGGTGACCGAAACCGTCTCCGCCCATCCGTTCAGAACTGCTTCGAGGGCGGCGACAGGATCCGGGCGGTGCCGTGCGGCGTAGGCACCGGCGATCACCGGCTCCGAGATGCGCAGGCTCGGCAGCATGTCACCGAAGTCGATGATGCCCGTGACCGAGGTCGGCGCGGACTCGGGTCCGACCAGGACGTTGGCGTCGTGCAGATCGTGATGGACGAGGGCCCGGGGAAGGCGATCCAGCCTCGGCTTCAGCTCCGCCTCGAGGAGCGCGCCCACCGTGAGGGCGGCGCGCTCGAGTCGCGAGACGTCCTCATCGCTGAGGCGAAGCCGCCCCTGCTCGCGGAGGACGACGGTGCGCGCGACAGCCCGATCGATCGTCTCTCTCGATCGCGTGATCTCCCACGAATGCTCGGGCAGGTCGCTCGGTGCGCTCTCGAGCTCCAGGCGACGATGAAGGCGCGCCGCCACGCGGCCGATTTCGCGCAGCAGCCCGTCGGTCGCGCCCGCACGCTCCACGGGTGTTCCCGTCAGCCAATCCGAGACCTGGACCAGCATGGCTCGGGACCCGTGATTCGTGGTGACCGTCAGCTCCCCCTCGACGTCGCGAAGAGGACGAGCGACAGGGAGCCCCGCGTGCGCGAGCCGATCCACGACCTCGTGATGCCATCGGACGGCGCTGTGGGCGGGCGCATCCGCCCAGAAGACCTTGACCGCGAACGCTCGACCACCCTCGACCTCGGCCCGGAACACCGCGGCGTTCTCGGCATCGAGGGCCTGCAGGCTCGTGGCCCGGACGCCGAATCGGCGCCGAAGGCTCTCGGCGACCACCTCGGTGGGTACGCGCACCTCCCCGGCACCGTCGAGCGAGGGCCGAGCGGATGCCGGGACCGTGTCGCCCGTGAGATGCATGAGGCTAGAGTACCCATATTGGTCACCAATATTCGAGTTGGTGACCAAATGGAGGGAAGATGGGTTCCGCGGAGCGGATGCACATGGTGAACAGCTTCGACCCCGCCGCGGGGACGAACCTCGGGCCCAGAGCCTCGGCGCTGATCGAGCGGCGCCGGCGGGTCCTCGGTGCGCCCTACCGGCTGTTCTACGAACGTCCCGTCGAGGTCAGGCGCGGAGAAGGCGCACTGCTCTTCGATCCGGACGGCCTCGACTACCTCGATGCTTACAACAACGTGCCGGTGGTCGGCCACGCCAACGCGCGCGTGCGAGCCGCCGTCGCCGAGCAACTCGGACGGGTGAACACCCACACCCGCTACCTGACCGACGAGATCGTCGACTACAGCGAACGACTGATCTCGCTCTTCCCCGAGCACCTGGAGCAGGTCGTCTACGCCTGCACCGGCAGCGAGGCCGTCGATCTCGCCCTCCGGATCGCGGCGCACGTGACGCGCGCGTCGGGCATCGTGATCACGACGAACGCCTACCACGGCACGACCCGGGCAAGCGCCGCCGTCTCGCCCAGCCTGGGGCCGAACAACGCGCTTCCCCCGCACGTCGTGACCGTTGCGGCGCCCGACCCGCTACGTGACCCCGCCGAAGACGGGGTCACGGCCGCCCTCTTCGCCCAACGTGTCGGCGACGCGATCCGGCAACTCGAGCGCCGAGGCGTGACCTTCTCCGCACTGATCATGGACTCCGTGCTTTCCAGTGACGGGCTGGTCACGCACCCGGACGGCGTGTTGGGCCCCGCCGTCGAGGTCGCGCGGGGCCACGGCGGTCTGTACATCGCCGACGAGGTTCAGTCGGGATTCGGGCGCCTGGGGGCGCCGTGGTGGGGCTTCTCGCGCCACGGCGTCGAACCCGATCTCGTCGTCCTCGGAAAGCCGATGGGCAACGGCCTGCCGATCTCGGCGGTGGTGGGGCGCCGTGACCACCTGGAAACGTTCGGACGCGACGTCCGCTACTTCAACACCTTCGGGGGCACGCCCGTGAGTATCGCGGCGGCGACCGCCGTCCTCGATGAGATCGAGGAACGCGAGCTCCGGGCGAACGCCGCCGCTGTGGGGGCGGCGCTGCGGGAGGGGCTTCACGCCCTCGCCGACAGCGACCCCCGCCTCGGACAGGTGCGCGGGGAGGGCCTCTTCCTCGCGGTCGAGGTCGTTCAGCCCGACGACACGGATGAACATGCCCCGGACGCGACTCTGGCGGGCCGAGTCGTCAACGGCCTCCGAGACAAGCGCGTCCTGGTGAGCGCGTCCGGGCGGTACGCGAACGTCGTGAAGATCCGCCCGCCCCTCGTGTTCACTCGCGAACACGCCGACCGACTGCTCACGGCGCTCGACGAGGTGCTCGCCGAGACGCGGGGCGCGGGCTCCGCTGCTCGCGACACCGACGGTTCGGCCGGAGGCGGCGCGGGGGGTCCGGTGAGCCGCGCGGGGAACCGGCTCCACCGATGAGGCACGCGGACCGGCGATACACTGACGACGCCGCGGCCGCCGGACCAGGCTGTTCACGGCACTCACCCGTCACGGCCAGGAGGCGATGATGGTGGCACCCTCACTGATCGCCGATCACCTGCGCGACGAGATCTTCGATCTCCGCCTCGATCAGGGCGAGCCGATGCGCGAGATCGCGATCGCCGAGCGCTTCGGCGCCTCGCGCCGGTCGGTCCGCGAGGCACTCCTCATGCTCGCGAACGAGGGCGTGGTCACGCACGAGAAGCACCGGGGTGCGCGCGTACGCTCCTTCACGACGGACGACGTCACCGACCTCTACCGGGCCCGCGCCGTGCTCGAGGGAACAGGGGCGAGAGCGTGCGCCACGGCACCCGATTCCGCGCTCGACGCCGTGATCGTCGCGCTGGCCGACCTGCGCCGCGCCGCCGCCGAGGGGCAGAACTCCGCCCGCCACGCGCGCGCGGACGTGCACTTCCACGCGTCCGTGATCGCGCTCGCGCAGAGCCCCCGCCTCGACCGCTTCTTCGCCTCGATCCGCAGCGAGATGACCTTCGCGATCCGCCTGCTGCAGCGCCGCGAGGTGTTCGCCGGATGGGGAGAGGAGGACGCGCTGCGCGAACACGTCGTCATCGCCGACGCCATCGTGCAACGAGACGCGGATGCCGCGGAAGAGGCCGTCCTCGAGCACATCCGCGTGAACCAGCGCGTGCTGAGCGGGATCACGGCGGGCGATGACTGAACACGCCGAGGGCGCGCGGAGCAGATCGGCTCGCGAGGTTCTCCCGAACCTGCTTGCGGGATTGTGGGCGATCGCGGCGGCATCGCTCGTCTGGTGGTCCGGCGTGGAGTTGTGGCGAGAGGTGACCCCGTGCGCACCGCAGATTCTCCTGGCAACCGTCGTCCTCACCTGGGGGATCTTGTTCATGGCGGTGGGCGCCGGAGCCGTGCCGGCCCTGGTCGCGAGGATGACCGGCGCCCTCTGGCTTCCGTGGCTCGCCCTTCTGCCGTCACTCGCCGTGCTCGGGTTGTACGCGATGATCATGATCTCCGCGACGTCGTTCGGTCTCTCCGAGCACCCGGACCGCGTCCCCGCGGCGATACCCGACATCTTCGTCAGCTTCGCTCCATCGGTGGCTCTCGTGGTCTCGAACCTCATCGCATTCGGCGCACGGAGAGGGTTGCGCCGGACACTCATCGCTTGGTCGACATGGGCAGTGGTGATCGCGTCACTGGCCCTTCTGGCCGCACTCACTGTGCAGTCCGCCTGCTGAGTGTCACGGCCTGCGTGCGGGAAACACGGCTTCCCCGCGCGCGAACGAAGAAGCCCCGGCGTGAGCCGGGGCTGATCGAGGATTCTGTAGCGGGAGCGGGGCTTGAACCCGCGACCTCACGATTATGAGTCGTGCGCTCTCACCAACTGAGCTACCCCGCCGCACGGCATCCGGTGTTCGAAAGTGATGCCTTGAGCCCCGAGTCAGGATTGAACTGACGACCCCTTCCTTACCATGGAAGTGCTCTGCCACTGAGCTATCGGGGCGTACCCGGATCTCTCCGGGCAACTAGAAGAGGATATCAGAGCCGAGGCCCGATCCCCCAATCGGTCAGCCTCCCGCGTGCTGCCGCAGCCACGCGATCGGGTCGATCGGCGTGGTGCCGTTCTGAAGGATCTCGACGTGCGTGTGGGCACCGAACGAGCGACCGGTGTTGCCGGTGCGTCCGAGGAACTGTCCGACGTGCACGTGCTCGCCAGGGGTGACCTGCAGCGAGCCGTACTGCATGTGTCCGTAGCGGCTCGAGACGAGCTGGCCGTCGATCTCGTGGTCGATCAGCACGGTGACGCCGAAGGCCCCGCCCTGCTCGGTCGCGATGCGGACGGTTCCGTCGGCGATCGCCTGCACGGGTGCACCCTCGCCGGGCACGAAGTCAGCGCCCTCGTGGAAGCCGCCGTCGCGCATGCCGAAGCCGTAGGAGATGGACACGCCGACCGCGAAGGGCCACTGGATGGGCGAGTTCGGGTTGTTGACGTAGAAGTTCGACGGGTACTTGATGCCCGAGTCGATGGCCATCTGCGCGTAGGTCGACGCCTGGTAGCCGTCGTCGGCGCGGTCGACGACGGCGGCCTGCGACTCGGCGGGGGCCACGTACGCCTGGATGGCCTGGCTGTCGCCGACGTCTCCGCCCGACGTGTCACCGGCCGCGAGCGTGACGGTCGCGGGCTGGGTGGTGTCGGGCGCCGTGACGCTCGACGTACCGCTGGCCGAAGCCAGCGCGCTCACGGGCATGGTCATGCCGACGGTCATCAGGCCGACGAGACCCATCACACCGACCGAGAACGACGCGGCCGCGATGCGTCGGCCGTTCCGACGCGTGCGGGGAGCCGCGGCGACGGGGAGTCCCTGAGTGACGGGCTGGGTGGGGGCGGCGACCTTGGGGGCCGA
>NZ_LDRU01000089.1 GCF_001476285.1 Microbacterium testaceum
CCGCGGCGCATCGATCCCCTGCCCCGAGGACACAGCCATGCCTTCGCCCTTCCTTCGCCGTGCCGTCGCGCTGACCGCGACGACCGCGGCCGTCTGCGCGCTCGCGCTCTCGAGCGCGACCGCGGCCTCCGCCGCGATCGTCGCCGATACGATCCATGACGCTCCCGCCGACAGCACGGTCAGCCTCCGCCCGATCGGCACCTACGAGACCGGCGTGTTCGACCAGTCGGCCGCCGAGATCGTGCACGCGTACAAGAACCGCCTGTTCGTCGTGAACGCGCAGGCCGGTGCCGTCGACGTGCTCGACATGAGCAGCCCCACGGCGCCCACGAAGCTGTACTCGATCACGGGGACGGGCGTGGCGAACTCGCTCGCGGTGCGCGCCGACGGCCTGGGCGTCATCGCCCTCGAGGACGCGGACAAGACGGCGCCGGGCCGGCTGGTGTTCTTCGACGCGGATGCCGCCGAGCCGACCGTGCTGGGCGAGGTCACCGTCGGGGCGCTTCCCGACATGGTCACGATCTCGGCCGACGGCACGGTCGCCGTCGTCGCGAACGAGGGCGAGCCCGCCGACGACTTCTCGGTCGACCCCGTGGGCTCGGTCGGGATCGTCACGCTCCCCGCCGAGAAGGCGGCACCGAGCCAGGATGCCGTGCGCACGGCCGGCTTCGGAGCCTTCGAGCAGGGTGGGTCGAAGACCCTCGACCCCGCCGTCCGCGTCTTCGGCCCCGACGTCGCCGCGCCCGACCAGGGCGACACCCCGCTCGCCGCGAACCGCGTGAGCCGGAACCTCGAGCCCGAGTACGTCGCGATCGCCGGGGGGACCGCCTACGTCGCCCTGCAGGAGGCCAACGCGATCGCGATCGTCGACCTGGCGTCGGCGGAGGTCAGTGGCATCCGTCCCCTGGGGTACAAGGACTACGGCGTCGAGACGCTCGACGCGAGCGACCGCGACCCCGAAGACGCTCCGACCTACAACGAGAAGAGCTACCCGGGCCTGTTCGGCATGTACATGCCCGATGGCATCCAGGCGTACGAGACGAACGGCGAGACCTACCTCGTCACCGCCAACGAGGGCGACGGCCGCGAGTGGGGCGACTTCAACGACACCGCCCGCGTGAAGGATCTCGGTGAGGACGGTCTCGCGCCCGTCTGCGCCGACAGCCCGCTGGCCGGCTCGCTCGACGACGCGGACCTCGGTCGACTCAACGTCGCGACCGACATGGGCCTGAGCGCCGACGGCACCTGCTACTCGGAGCTCTACACCTTCGGCGGCCGCGGCTTCTCGGTGTGGAACACCGCGGGCGAGCAGGTCTTCGACTCCGGTGCCGACTTCGAGCGCATCACGCACGACGCGAACCCCGACTTCTTCAACTCGAACCACTCGGCCTCGAACCTCGAGGGCCGCAGCGACGACAAGGGCCCCGAGCCCGAGAACCTCGCGATCGGCGAGGTCGACGGGCGCACCTACGCGTTCATCGGTCTCGAGCGCGTCGGCGGCGTGATGACCTACGACATCACCGACCCGACGAAGGCCGCCTACGCGGGATACGTCAACAACCGCGACTTCTCGGTGTCCATGGAAGACCAGCTCACCGGAGACGAGACCGCCGACCGCGAGCTGCTGTCGAAGGCCGGCGACCTCGGTCCCGAGGGCGTGGACTTCATTCCCGCCGACGCGTCTCCGACGGGCCGACCGCTGGTCGCCGTCGGCAACGAGGTGTCGGGCACCACGACGCTGTTCGAGGTCTCGAACCCGACCGTGAAGAACATCGACATCCTGACGGTCAACGACTTCCACGGCCGCCTCGAAGCAGGCTCGCAGGGCGAGGCCGGCGCGGCCGTCATCGCGGGCGCCGTGAAGGCCAAGGAAGCCGCCAACCCGAACACGCTCTTCGTCTCGGCGGGTGACAACATCGGCGCGTCGACCTTCACCTCGCTCATCCAGAACGACTCGCCGACGATCGACACGCTCAAGGCGTCCGGTCTCGACGTGTCGGCCGTGGGCAACCACGAGTTCGACCGCGGCTTCGCCGACCTCACCGACCGGGTGCTGCCCGAGTACGGCGGCGGGGAGTACGGTCTCGGCGCGAACGTGTACAAGAAGGGCACGAAAGAGCCCGCGCTCGACGAGTACGCGATCAAGGACGTCGGCGGCGTGCGCGTGGCCTTCATCGGCACCGTCACCCCCGACACCGCGACCATGGTCGACCCGGCCGGCATCGCCGACGTGGAGTTCGGCGACCAGCTCGAGGCCGCGAACCGCGTCGCCGACGAGATCACGAGCGGTGACCTCGCCGACGTGATCGTCCTGCTGACGCACTCGGGCGCCGCGGTCTCCGACGACTGCGCCGCGATCACCGCCGACCAGTCCGGCTTCGGCAACCTCGCCGTCAACGCATCGCCCGAGATCGACGCGATCGTCTCGGCGCACACGCACCAGACCTACGCGTGCGACCTTCCCGTGGCAGGTACCGACCGCACGCGACCGGTCATCCAGGCCTACGAGTACGGCAAGGCCATGGGCCAGCTGTCGCTCACGTGGGACACGCGCACCGACTCGCTGGCATCCCTCACCGGAACCACGTTCCCGCTCGCGGGGGCTTTCGCTCCGGATGCCGAGATCGAGGCGAAGGTCGCCGAGTACGTCGCGCAGGCCGACGTCATCGGTGCGAAGCCGGTCGGCGAGATCAGCGGCGACATCCTGCGCGGCGGTACCCCCTCGGGAGCCGACCGCGGCGTCGAGTCGTCGATGGGCAACTGGGTCGCCGACGTCTACCTGTGGGCGACGTCGGAGAACCCCGCCTACGCCGGGACGAAGGCGCGGATCGCGCTCATGAACCCCGGTGGCCTGCGCGCCGACCTGCTGAAGGGCGACGACGGGGTGGTCACCTACAAGGAGGCCGCTCTCGTGCAGCCCTTCGCCAACACCCTCGTGACGGTGACGCTGACGGGCGAGCAGCTGCGCGGCATCCTGAACGAGCAGTGGAAGGCCGAGGGCGATCGACCGAAGCTGCACCTCGGGGTCTCGGAGGGCTTCACGTACACCTACACGCAGGACCCGACGAACCCGCGGGTGGGCTCGGTCGTGTCGATGGCGTACCAGGGAAAGTCGATCGCCGACACCGACACGTTCACGGTCGTGACGAACTCGTTCCTCGCGAACGGTGGCGACGGCTTCCCGACCTTCGCGGCGGGAAGCGACCGCACCGACACCGGACAGATCGACCTCGACGCGACGCTCGCGTACTTCGAGGCGACCCCCGTGGTCGACCCGGCTCCGCTCGGACGGGCCGTGCTCGCCTCGGACGCGACGCCGGGCGAGGACCCCGGCGCCGAGCCGACGCCCGCGCCCGCGCCCGCGCCCGCCGCACCCGGACAGCCGACGAGCCCCGGCGGCAAGCTCGCGAACACCGGTGTCGAGGCACCGTGGGGCGTGGCCCTCGCCGGCGGGTTCCTCGTGGTCGCGGGCGGCCTCGCCTTCGCCCTGCGGCGGCGGCGCACGGTCTGACGCCTGACCTCGGAACGGCCCTCACCCTCGCGGGTGGGGGCCGTTCCTCTGTGCCCGGTGGGGGGTGTCGGGAGGGTCGCCGGGGCCGCGGGTCGACACCGTCGTGCCGTCAGGCGGAGTCCCGCCACAACACGCCGACCCCGCGGCCTCGTCCACGGCGTGTCCGTCACGAACTCCGCGCGACGGAACGGACCCGGACGGTACCGGACCTCACGCCGAGCGGAGACTCACCCGGACCCCGGATGCCGCGGGGCCGACGTTCCAGACATGGCCGGAGCCGTGCACGGCGGTGTCTCCCGAAACGATGAGCGCCGTGTGCTCGTCGATCGCGACGCCCTCGGCGATCAAGCCCGCATCGACCGCGGCGACCAGTCGCGACACGGTCCCCCACTGCGCCGCGTGCACATCCACGGCGAACGGAACCAGTCCCAGGCCGTCCCGCACCTCGAGCTCATCGAGCTCCTCACCGGCATCTTCGGATGCCACCTCCACACCCCACAGCAGGTACCCGCCGACGAGGGCACGTTCCGGCGCGATCGCCGCACCGGCCGAGAAGCCGGCATACGGCATCCCTCCCTCCACACGGGAGCGGACGGCGTCACGGATCGGAACGAAGGCCTCGTGGTAGGCCGGGGTCAGACCGCCGCCGACGAACATCGCATCGGCCTCGATCGCCTCGGGGGTGAAGGTCTCGCCCTCGACGATCGCCGCGACGCGGACATCGGTCGCCCCCGCGGCCTCGACGACGCCGCGGAACCGCGCGACCGAGCTCTCGTCGTCGGCCTCGAGAACGAGAAGCACGGCGATGACCGGCTCGCGGCCCGCGGCGTGCTCGCGGGCTTCGGCCACGAAGGTTTGCAACAGGGCACCGCAGCGCGCGACGTCGCGCCCGCCGCCGAGAAGGTGAACACTCATCCGCCCAGTATCCCGCTCAGAGGAACGGATGCCGCGGGCCCGACCGTCCGGCGGAGTTCGTGCCCAACACGCCGCCAGAGGCCAACACGCCACGGCGTGGCCCCCACGAACTCCGCACGACGGCCACCGGACGACAGGGCCGAACGGACGCCGTCAGTACCGCCGCAGCAGCGCCGCGAGCGCCTGGCCGCCGCCGATGCACATCGTCACGACCGCGTACTCGAGGTCGCGGCGCTGCAGGTCGAGGGCGGCGCGGACCGTCAGGATCGCGCCCGTCGCGCCGACCGGGTGGCCGAGGGCGATCGCGCCGCCGTACGGGTTGACCCTCTCGGGATCGAGGCCGGCGTCGCGGATCACGGCGACCGCCTGAGCCGCGAAGGCCTCGTTCAGCTCGATCACGTCGATGTCGGCGGGGCTGAGCCCGGTCTGCTCCCAGAGCCGCTGCAGGGCGAGGACGGGCGCGTATCCCATGATCTCGGGGTCGACACCGGCCGTCGTGACGGCCTCGAGGGTCGCGAGCCCTGCCAGCCCACGATCGCGCACGTTGTCCTCCCGCATGAGCACGGTCGCCGCAGCGCCGTCGTTGATGCCCGAGGAGTTGCCCGCCGTCACCGATCCGTCCTTCTCGAACGCGGGTCGCAGCCCCGCGAGCGCTTCGAGAGTCGTCCCCGGACGCGGGTGCTCGTCGACCGAGACCTCGACCGGGCGCTTTCCGCCGGTCGTCACCGGCACGATCTCCTCCGCGAACGCCGCGCGCGCGGCATCCGTCGACGCCCGTCGCTGGCTCTCGACCGCGAAGGCGTCCTGCTCCGCGCGGGAGACGGAGTACCGGGATGCCACGACCTCGGCCGTCGTGCCCATGTGCCGACCGCTGAAGGGGTCGGTGAGGATCGCGAGGGTTCCGTCGAGGAGCGTGCGGTCGCCGAGACGAGCGTTGCCGCGGGCGCCGTACTCGAGGAACGGCGTGCGCGACATGCTCTCGTCGCCGCCCGCGACGGCGACATCGATCCCGCCCCAGCGGAGTTCTTGCGCCGCCGACCAGATGGCCTGGAGGCCCGAGCCGCAGAGGCGGTTGACCGTGAAGGCGGGGACCCGGGTGGGAAGCCCCGCGGCGAGGGCGACGCGACGGGCGTTGTAGGCGTCGGGACCGTTCTGCGCGATGCAGCCCATGACGACCTCGTCGACGTCGTCGGCGGCGATCCCCGCTCGGCGCAGGGCCTCGGTCACGGCCACGGCGCCGAGCTCGTACGCGTCGACGCCCGAGAGCGAGCCCGCGAAGGAACCGATGGGCGTCCGCGCGCCCGAGACGATGACGATGCGCGATTCTGACACGTGTGCACAGTACGGGAGTGCTGTGCGCCGATCCAGGGGGTCGCCTGATCGGGTCTGGTGCGCCCGCCCCCTCGCTGCCACACTGACCCCATGCTCGTGACGACGATGAACGATGTCCCCGGCCGCCAGATCACCGAAGTCTTCGGGGAGGTGACCGGCCTCACCGTGCGCGCCCGCAACATCGGCGTGCAGTTCGGCGCCGGCCTCAAGTCGATCTTCGGCGGTGAGCTGCAGGGCCTCACCAAGCAGCTCCAGGAGAGCCGCGACGAGGCCAAGCAGCGCCTGATCGAGGAAGCGCAGGCGCTCGGCGCCGACGCGGTGATCGCGATGCGCTTCGACACGAGCGAAGTAGCGCAGAACTTCCAAGAGGTCGTGGCCTACGGCACGGCGGTGAAGCTGGCCTGACCCGGGATCGCGGGTCGCTCGAGGGCGGGGCGCGACCGCACGGCGCGCCGCGGCAGGGCCGCGAGACTGCATCTCGCTGACAAACCCACTGCAGCGTGCAGGCGGTTTGTCAGCTGCGTGCAGTCTCGCGGGCGCGGTGCCGCACACGGACGCGCGGGCGCGACAGCGCGGCGCGCGGGGCGGTCAGCCCCGACCCCACGACTCCAGGGTCGTGGGGATGGATGCCAGGGTCGCGATCGCCCCGTCACGATCGGCGCGCGCGAGGGTGAGCCCGGCCACCACGAGCGAGGCGCAGACCGCGGCGAGGGCGTCTACGGCATCCGGGGTCAGATCGGGGCGACGGTCGGCGACGGCGGCGCGGATCGCGGCGCGCATCTCGGCCGCGTAGTCCGACACGAGGGTGCGGACGTCGGCGTCGTCGGACGCGAGCGGCGAGGATCCTGCGTTCAAGAGCAGGCAGCCGAGGCGGGCACGCGGGGTGTCGGCGGCGATCCCGGCGACCATCTCGGCGACGTACGCCTCCAACGCGCCCGGGTCTCCCCCTCCCAGGGGGCGCAGACGCGTGCGGACGACGTCGTCGAGGTAGGCGGCGAGCACCGCGTCGAAGAGTCCGCGCTTGCTCCCGAAGGCGTTGTAGATGCTCGAGCGGGTGAGGCCCGTGGCCTCTTCGAGCTCGGCGATGCCGGTCTCGGCGTAGCCGCGCCGCCAGAACACGTCGCGCGCGGCGTCGACGACGGCGGAGCGTTCGAAGCTCGGCATCCTGCCCATGCGTTCCCTTTCTCCCTGAGGTGACTGAGCTCGTCCAAGCCACCGAGCCTTCAGCATCCTCACGGTTGCGCTTGCCGGCGCGGGGTCTATATTAGACCAGTCGTTACAAAATAACCACAGGAGGAATCCATGCGCGCAGTCATCCACCACGAGTTCGGCGAACCGGCCGACGTCCTCGGCGTCGAAGAGGTCGAGACCCCGACCCCCGGCCCCGGCGAGGTGCGCCTGCGCGTGATCCTGTCGCCCATCCACAACCACGACCTGTGGACGATCCGCGGCACCTACGGCTTCAAGCCGGAGCTCCCCGCCCGCGCCGGCACCGAGGCCGTCGGGGTCATCGAAGAGCTCGGCGAGGGCGTCGAGGGACTGACCGTCGGCCAGCGCGTCGCCACCGGCGGCACCTTCGGCGTCTGGGCCGAGCAGGTCGTCACGAAGGCGGCCGGTCTCATCCCCGTCGTCGATGGACTCCCCGACGAGATGGCCGCACAGCTCGTGTCCATGCCGTTCAGCGCGATCAGCCTGCTGCACTCGCTCGACCTGAAGGCCGGCGACTGGATCGTGCAGAACACCGCCAACGGCGCGGTCGGTCGCATGGTGGCGCAGATCGCCAAGGCCCGTGGCATCCATGTCCTCGGTCTCGTCCGCCGCCGGAGCGCTATCGACGAGCTGGCCGCGCAAGGCATCGAGAACGTCGTGTCGACGGATGCCGACGACTGGCGCGGCCAGGCCCTCGCGATCATCGGCGACGGCACCGTCGTCGCGGGTGTCGACTCGGTCGGTGGCCCCGCCGCCGGCCAGGTCCTCTCGCTGCTGAGCGAGAACGGCACCCTCGTGATCTTCGGGTCGATGGGTGCGGGCAAGCTCGAGATCGGCGCCGGCGACCTCATCTTCCGCCAGGCCACCGTGAAGGGCTTCTGGGGCAGCGTCGTCAGCAAGACGATGGATGCCGAGACCCGCGGCGCCCTGTTCGGCGAACTGTCGCGCTACCTCGCCGACGGCACCCTGACCCTCCCGGTCGCGGCGACCTTCGGCCTCGACGACATCGTGGAGGCCGTGACGGCGAGCGATTCGCCCCGCGTCGGCAAGGTGCTGCTGCGCCCGATCCGGGGCGGGCGCAGCAGCACCTTGC
>NZ_LDRU01000009.1 GCF_001476285.1 Microbacterium testaceum
ACGGAAGGGGGATGCCACGCGGTGTGCGTGGCATCCCCCTTCCGTGTGCGCGCCCCCGCGCATAAACGCGATCCACTCACGTAAACGCGGTGTGCTCGCGTTTCTGTGAGCGGATCGCGTTTATGGGGTGCGGCCGTCCCGGCGGCTCCTGCATCAGTCGCCCCGTTTCGTCACGGGCAGGGCGTGAGCCAGGCCTTCACGAACGCCGCGGTCTGGTACGCGTACTGGAACGCCCAGTCGTACAGCGACATGTTCGTGTCGACACCCATCACGGTGACGTCGCCCCCGTAGCACTTCTCGAAGATGTACCGCGTGCGGGCGACATGCGGGGTGAAGGTGATCACGACCGTCTTGTCGCTGGGATGGCTCGCAACGTAGTCGGTGAGGAGTTTGGCCTCGCCGGCGGTGGTGAACGGGTCCGGCCGCTTGCAGGTGACCTCGGGCTCGCCACACGCGTCGATCTGAGAGGCGTCGAAGGCGCGGTCCCCATGCCCCTTTGCGGAACCCGACACGGAGATCAACATCGGCAGGTTGCTATCGGCGTCGCGAAGGGTCTCACCGAGATCGATTCGCTGCTGCTGGGGCGGTCCGATGACGTACACGAGGCTCGCATCGGTGGGATCGCCCTGCGGGGGGAAGACGTAGAGGGGGAGCCCCGCCACGACGATCGCGGCGAAAACGACGGCGAGTGCCACGCTGACCCGACGTACGCGTCGCCACCGTACGCGTCCGCGCTGAGCCTGCGCGATCGCGATGGGCTGTGATTCCGGTGCACCGGCTTCGGTGGGCGAAGAGGTCGTCACGTAGGCGATGGTAAGTCGCCCTTGTGAACGCCAGATTGCCGACGACAGGTGAGCGCGGCCCGCCACCGACCCCGCGCGATCGCCTCGGGATGCCGAGTCCGCGTCGACTCTCCCTGCTCATCGGGCCGAGCACGTTCGCCCCGGCACCGCGGTTTCGGGTGCAGGGGCGAACGAGTGTCGGCGGGTGTCGTGGTCAGGCGTCGACGAGCAGCGACTCCGCGATCGTGCGGCGCTCGCGCGGCGCGAGCTCGCGCTGGCGCAGGCCCTCTTCGGCCGCGTCGACGTCGCCGAGGGCTCCCACGGCGATGACGGTCACCGGCACGAAGCGGGGCTCGATGTCGAAGGCCGCGCGGAGGGCATCGACCTCGAAGCCGCCCATCTGGTGCGTCGCGAGACCCTCGGTGTGCGCCTGCACGGTGAAGTGCGCGGCGGCCTGACCGGCGTCGTACAGTGCCCAGGGGCGTGCCTCGCCCTCGGCGGTCTCGGTCTCGGCGAGGACGACGATCAGCGCGCCGGCGGCCGGAGCCCATGCCTGGTTGAAGCCCATCAGGGCCGACACGACGCGGGCGTGCGCGTCGCCGCCGCGACGGGCGACGATGAGGCGCCACGGCTGGTGGTTCATGCCCGACGGTGCCCAGCGGGCGGCTTCCAGGGCTGAACGCAGCGCGGCTTCGTCGATGGGCGTCTCGGGGTCGAAGACGCGGGTGCTCCAGCGCTCGGCGAGCACGTCGAGGATGGGAGCGTCAGTGGGGGCGGTGCGATCGAGAACGAGAGACATGGGTCCTCCTGTGGAAAGAAAACTGAGCCGGGACGCCGTTGACCCGAACCAGTGAACGCCACGCGCGCACGAGATGTTCCCATGTGACGTCGTGCGTCGCGCCCTCATAGAGAGATTTCAGGATGCCGCGCCCCGCGCGCGTCGATGATCGACGGCTCGGCACCGTGCCGCAACCGTGCCACCCGCGGAGGACGAGCGCGCTGACGCTGCCGCCCCGACCCCGGCCCCGTGGCCGCGTCTGTCACGCACGCGTCCGTGACGAGCGGAGGGTGAGGGACGAGAGGAGGATGCCTCGGGCCCGAGGGTCCTCCGTTCGTCCCAGGCCCTCCCTTGGTCATCCGATCAACACAGGGTCACCGGCTCGACACCCGGCCACCGGCTCGACCCTCAGTCCCTCCAGGAAGCCGGGCCGGCGCTCCCCGCCGCGTACTCGTCGAGCGGCACCTCGTTCTGGCGCCACGCGTCGATCACCGGCTGCACGATGCGCCAGCACTGCTCGGCCGCATCGCCGCGGACGGCGAGCATCGCGTCGCCGTCGAGGATGCCCGAGAGCACTTCGCCGTACGCCTTGAGCGCGCCCTCGCCGAGGTCGGCGTCGAGGGTCACGCGCTCGAGCTCGAGCGGGTCGTCGGCGCCGTTGACGTTGAGCTCGAGGCTCATCGTGTCGGGGCCGAGCGAGAACACGAGCTTCGACGGGTCGCTCTCGCCGACGAATCCGCCCGGAAGGTGCCGCACGGGCTTGAAGGTGACGGTGACGGCCGGGTCTCCGGCATCCAGAGCCTTGCCCGATCGGAGCGTGATGGGCACACCCTGCCAGCGCGCGGTGCGCACCTCGACGGTCATCTCGGCGAGCGTCTCGGTGTTGCGCGACGGGTCGACGCCGGGCTCGTCGACGTACGAGACGAAGTGCCGCTCGCCCACCTCGCCCGCGGTGTAGCGGGCGCGGCGGGAGTTCTTGACCGGGTCGTCGTCGAGCACGTGCGTTGCGCGCAGCACGGCCGACGTCGCGTCGCGCAGGTCGAGCTGGTCGAGAGATGACGGCGGCTCCATCGTGACGAACGCCATGACCTGCAGCAGGTGGCTCTGGATCATGTCGACCAGGGCTCCCGCGGAGTCGTAGTACCCGGCGCGGCCCTCGAGGCCGAGCTTCTCGGGGAAGTCGACCGTGATGGTCGCGATGTCGTCGGCCGACCACACGCTCTCGATGAGACGGTTGGCGAAGCGCACGCCCAGCAGATTGAGCACCGTGGATCGACCGAGGAAGTGGTCGATGCGGAAGACCTGGTCTTCGGGGACGAGGGTCGCGAGCTGCTGGTTGAGCTTGTGGGCGCTGGCTTCGTCGGTGCCGAAGGGCTTCTCGAGCGCGAGGATCGTGCCCGCGGGGATCGTGACGTCGGCGAGGGCGAGGCACGACTTCTCGGTCACGGCCGGGGGGACGGCGAAGTACAGCGCCGGGCGTCCTTCGGCGTCGTCCAGGAGCGTCTGCAGGTCGGCGGCCTTGGTGATGTCGGCTCGCGAGTAGGTCGTCGCCGAGACCTGGTCGAAGGCGGCCTCGGCATCCATCGTCTGGAAGGCCTTCTTCACGACCTCGCGCCAGTGCTCGTCGGTCCAGTCGTCCATGCCGGCGCCGTGCAGGCGGATGGAGCGCTTCGGCTCGCGCGCGAGCAACTGGCCGAGGGCCGGGAGGAGCAGTCGAGAGGTGAGGTCGCCCGAGGCGCCCAGGATGATCAGGGTCGTGTCCGCCGCCATGGGGCAACCGTAGCGCTCGGCTCCGACATCCTCGGGATGCTTGCAGCGCGCGCATGGATGCCACTATCGAGATGTTCTGCCACGATGTCGGCGGCACCTGCCATGATCCGAGGGTGACCACTCCGATCGAGGACTACGCGGTCCTCAGCAACTGCCGCTCCGCAGCCCTGGTCTCCCGCGACGGGAGCATCGACTGGCTCTGCCTGCCGCGGTACGACAGCGGGTCGATGCTCGGTGCCCTCCTCGGCGACGAGTCGCACGGGCGGTGGTCGCTGCGCCCCGCCGATCCCGAGGCCCGGGCGACCCGGCGCTACGACGGCGACACCTTCGTCCTCGTGACGCGCTGGGAGACAACGACCGGTGTCGCCGACGTCTACGACGCGATGCCGGTAGACGAGGGCGTCGAAGCGGTGATCCGCCGCGTGGTCGGGGTGTCGGGCGAGGTCGACTTCGTCAGCGAGGTCCGTCTGCGCTTCGACTACGCGCGCGCCGTCCCGTGGGTCCAGCAGATCGGACAGGGCGGCGAACACGCGATCCTCGCCGTCGCGGGTCCCGATGCCGTCGTCATCCGGGGTCCGCGCCTGATCGCCGTCGACACCGCACATCGCGGCCGGTGGACGACGGCGGCCGGGAAGAGCGTCGATTCCGTGCTCTCGTGGGGCCCGTCGTGGCAGGCCGCCCCCGCGGCGTTCAACGTCGAGGCGGCCCTCGAACGCACGCGCGAATGGTGGGCCGCGTGGGCCGACCGCGTGCAGTCCGCCGGCACGCACGCGGCGCTCGTCACCCGCTCGCTCATGGTGCTGCGCGCCCTCACGCACTCCGAGACCGGCGGCATCGTCGCGGCCGCGACCACGTCGCTCCCCGAGGCCTTCGGCGGCTCCCGCAACTGGGACTACCGCTACGTGTGGCTGCGCGACGCCGCGCTCACGCTGAGCGCCTACATCGACCACGGATACCTGGATGCCGCCCAGCACTGGCGCACGTGGCTGCTCCGGGCGATCGCGGGCGATCCCGCCGACGTGCAGATCATGTACGGCATCGCGGGGGAGCGCGATCTGCCCGAGCGCGAGATCGCGAGTCTTCCGGGGTACGGCGGGGCCGCGCCCGTGCGGATCGGCAACGGGGCGGTCACGCAGTACCAGGCCGATGTCATCGGCGAGGTCATGGTGGCCCTCGAGGCCGCGCGGAACGCCGGCGTCGAAGAGACGACCTTCTCGTGGTCGCTCCAGCGCGCCCTGCTGAACCAGCTCGCGGGCGAGGTCGACAAGCCCGACCTCGGCATCTGGGAGATGCGCGGTGAGCCGCACTACTTCACCCACTCCCGGGCGATGGTGTGGGCGGCGTTCGACCGTGGCATCCGGGCCGTCGAAGAGGGCGGTCGTGAGGGCGAGGTCGACACGTGGCGCGCGCTGCGCGACAGTGTGCGCGCCGACATCGATGCCCGCGGTGTGCACGAAGGCGGCTGGTTCACGCAGCACTTCGACACCGACGAGGTCGACGCCTCGCTGCTCGTGCTGCCGCAGGTGGGCTTCTGCGCCTACGACGATCCGCGCATGCTCGCCACGGTCGCGCGCATGGAAGAGACGCTCATGCCCGACGGGTGGCTCCTGCGCTACCGCACCACCGGTGTCGACGGGCTCAGCGGCGACGAGCATCCCTTCCTCGCGTGCTCGTTCTGGCTGGTCGGGCAGTACGCGCACAGCGGGCGGCGCGACGAGGCCGTGGGGTTGATGAAGCGCCTCACGGCGGTCGCGAACGACCTCGGTCTGCTGTCGGAGGAGTACGACCCCACGACGAAGCGGCAGGCCGGCAACACCCCCCAGGCCCTGTCGCATCTCGCGCTCGTGGGCGCGGCCGACGCCCTGGATGCCACGGCTCCGCGCTGAGCCCGCCCCCCCCGCCGCGGGTGACTGCGCCTGTCGAGGCCTCCGGTCCCTTCGACGGGCTCAAGGACCTCGCGCACGGGGCGGGTGAGACCGCCCTCGCCCCCACCGCGCGGCCCTAGAGTCATCGCATGGACGACGACGTCGAGCTGCGCCGCCTGCGCGAGCAGGTCTACGGCGTCGACGGTGCCGCCGCCACGCCGGCGATGATCGCCCGGCTCGCCGAGCTCGAGGAGAGCACGCGACGTCCGACGGTCGCGGAAGATCCTCCCGCCGAGACACCGGATGCCGAGCCCCCGGCCCCCGTGGCAGAGGTCGCCGAACCGGCCGCCCGTCGTCCGGCCCTCCGGTGGGCGCTCGGCGCGGTCGCCGCCGTCGCCCTCGTCGGGCTCGGCGTCGCGATCGGCTCCACGTTCGCGGCCCCGCCGTCGACCGCGGCCACCGCCGATCCCGCCGAGGCGAGCCTGCCCGAGCTCACCTTCCCGCAGACGGCCGAAGACGTCATCTCGGCCGAGATCCTGAGCGACAGCGGCATCGACCCGGCGAGTACGCGCTACATCGCGACCGTGAGCGACTTCCGCATCTACCTCGCCCGGCCGGACGACGGCGATGGGCGCTGCATCGCGACCTTCACCTCCACCGAGAACCGTCCCTGGTCGGCCGGATGCGCGAGCGGAGCGCAGGTCGGGGCCGCTGTCTTCGGCATCGACGACCGACTCACCGTCGCGATCGGCGAGCCCGTCTCGTCGGGGGTCGATGGCATCCCGATCCGTCTGTCCGACAGCGTCACGGCATTCGTGGCGCGCTGAACGAAGGAGACCCCATGTTCGACCCTGCCGGTGCCTTCCCGGGCTTCGCCGTCGACGACCTCGACGCCGCCCATCGGTTCTACGCGGACACGCTCGGCCTCACCGTGGAGGTTCTGGCCGGCTCGGGCTTCCTGTCGCTCCAGCTCGCCTCGGGCGGGAGCGTGCTCGTCTACGGCAAGCCGAACCACACGCCCGCGTCGTTCACGGTGCTGAACTTCCCCGTCGCGGATGTCGAGGCGGCCGTCGACGACCTGCGGGCGCGCGGCGTCGAGACGAAGATCTACGACGATGCGGACTTCCCCACCGACTCGCGCGGGATCATGCGCGAGGGCGGACCGCTGATCGCGTGGTTCCGCGACCCGGCGGGCAACGTGCTCGCGGTCCTCGAGGAGTGACGCCGCGTCAGCCGGCCGGCTGCAGGTCGGTGCCGGTGGCGTCGAGGCGGAAGAACGCGTCGCGGTAGTCGTCGCGTAGCCCGAAGGACATCTCCGGCGCGCCGACGTTGCGGATGAACGTCGGGCTCTGGACATCGTCGTCGGTCGCGCGCTCGATGCGAGCCGACGCACCGTCGGTGGGAAGCCCGCTCTGGGCGGACGCCTGCTCCATCGCGGGCCAGAGCCGGTCGAGGGCGACGTCCGACCACGAGAACTGCTCCTCCGCGAGCTCGGGCTGACTGTGAGCCGCCCCGTCGTGGCTCACGACGCCGCCGCGGTAGGTCCACTCGTCGGTCTCGACGGCCCCGACGCGGATCGGGGCGTCGACGATGACGGCATCCGGGATCACCGTGATCGACACGACCCGGTCGTGCCCGATCGCGTCCTGGAGCGCCCCTTCGGCGGTCTTGAGCGCGTCGGGGTGCCGCATGTCGACGCTCCACCGGCCGTCCGACCAGGCGTCGAGGGTCAGCCCGACCGCCTCGCGGAAGGGCAGCACCACGACGGCACCCGCGAGCACGGCGACGAGCGTGAACACCGCCAGGCGCAGGGGCCGTCCACGGCGGCCGATGCCGATCAGCGGTCCGCGGCGGCGACCCTTGTCGATGCGCGTCCCGGGGGGAATCGGGCGGACGTCGACCTCGGAACGGGGCGGGACGACGAGGCGCGCGATCTCGGCGGGCGAGAGCTCCCCGTCGGCGAAGGCGATCTCGGGCCCGCCCTCGAGGAGGATCGCGACGTCGCGCTCGAGGCCGGCCTGGTAGGCGGGCAGCTCGGTCAGGGGCACGAGCCTGCGGATGGTCGTCGCCCACGCGTCCCCCGTGAGCGAGACCGCCGTGACGTCGATGTCGCACACGGGCTGCTCGTTGACGAACGTGCCGGTCTGGCGCACCGCGTCGATGCGCGCGCGTCCGAGACGCCGGGCATCGCGGGCTTCCTGCACGGCGGCAGGGGAGGGGAGCGCAGCAGCGAGCCCCCCGCCCAGCCGCGAGACGGTGGTCGCGGCGATACAGACCCCGATGGCGATGCCGAAGATGAGCATCCCCGGGTCCGGATTCCCCAGAAGCGAGACGACGAGACCGCCGATCGCTGCCCCCAGCGCGGCGAAAGCAAGAAGGCGGAGCACCGAAAGAGCCTAATCGCCCCGTGAGAACACGGCGAGGAGGGGAGGGAAGAGGGGAGGGATGCCGAAGCCCTGGCATCCCTCCCCCTTCCTCGCCGCGGCGCGCCGACCTCAGCCCTTCAGCGCCTCCGCGAGCTTCACGCGCGCCCCCATCCGCAGGAGGGAGTTCTGGTAGATCCGCGCGCCGATGGCGATCGCCGCGACGCACGACGCGATGAGGACGAGCAGCGACAGCACCGGCTCCCACCACTGCGCGTCACCGAGGTACATGCGCAGCGGCATCCCCACCGGCGCCGAGAACGGCACGTACGACATGATCGTCAGCACGACCGGGTTGTCGTTGAAGAAGATCACGAGGAAGTACGGCGCCATGATCAGCATCGTGATCGGGGTCGTGGTGGCCCCGATGTCCTCCTGACGCGAGACCATCGCGGCGGCGGCGGCGAACAGCGACGCCAGCAGCACGAACCCGAAGAGGAAGAAGATCGCGAACCAGGCGATCGGGGCGCCCAGGGCGCTGAGCACCCCGGCCTGATCCGTCACGGCGAGGCCGATCACCGCGACCGCGGCGAGGAGCACGATCTGCGCCATCGCGAGCACCGTGTTGCCGAGCACCTTGCCGGCGAGCAGTGCGCGCACGGGGATCGCCGAGATGAGGATCTCGACCACCCGTGTCTGCTTCTCTTCCACGACGCTCTGCGCGATCGTGCCGCCGAAGGTCGACGCCGCGATGAGGAACACGAGCCCGAACGCGAGGGCGATGAAGTAGCGCAGCGCGCTCGCCGCGCCAGCTCCCGGCTCGAGCTCCTGAACGGGGGGCGTCTCGCTGAGCATCTGCAGAAGGGTCGAGGGCACCGAGTCCTTCACGACGACGGTGTAGTCGAACGAGGCGTCCGACGAACCCGACACCAGGGCGGCATCCACCGTCCCGTCCTCGACGAGGGCCGTGGCCGCGTCGTCGCTGTCGGCGACGGTGACCTCGAGTCCGTCGAGTCCCTCGACCGCCGCCTGCGTCTGCGCCGTGACGGCGACCGGGATGCCGCTTCCCGAGAGGTTGTTCGCGGCGAAACCGCCCCAGACGACCGAGGCGAGGGCGGCGAGCACGAGGATGATCGTCGAGATGACGAACGCCTTGCTGCGCAGCTTCGAGCCGATCTCGCGTTCGGCGACGAGCCAGATGCTCTGCAGGTCGCTGGGGGCGCGGTGCGTGGTCGGGGTCGTGGTGCTCACTGGATGACCTCCTTGAAGATCTCGGCGAGGGTAGGTCTCTGCGGAGCGAAGCTCACGACGTCGCCGCGCGAGACGGCCCCCTGCAGAACGCGCTGGGCCGAGGCGTCGTCGGCGGCGTCGAACAGGGCGTAGCCCCCGTCGAAGTCGAGGACCGTCACCCCCGGCTCGTCGCGCAGCCACCCGGCGTCGCCGCGCGACACCAGTTCGTAGCGGTGCGTGGCGTGCTCGGCCCGGAGGCCCTCGCGGGTCCCGGCCGCGCGGATCGTGCCGCCGGCGATGATGACGAGGTCGTCGCACAGCCGCTCGACGACGTCGAGCTGATGCGACGAGAACAGCACCGCGGCGCCCGCGGCCGCCTTCTCCTGCAGCACCCCGGCGACGACGTCGACGGCGAGCGGGTCGAGGCCCGAGAACGGCTCGTCGAGGATGAGCACGTCGGGCTCGTGGACGAGGGATGCCGCGATCTGCGCGCGCTGCTGGTTGCCCAGCGAGAGCGTCTCGACGAGGTCGCCGAGGCGCTCGCCGAGTCCGAGGCGCTCGAGAAGGGCCGTCGCCTTGGCGGTGGCCTCGGCCTTGCCGAAGCCGTGCAGCCGCGCGAGGTAGGCGATGTGCTCGGCGACCTTCATCTTCGGGTACAGCCCGCGCTCCTCGGGCATGTAGCCGAAGCGGCGGCGGTCGGACGTGGTGACGGGTGAGCCGTTCAGCACGACCGAACCGGCGTCCTTTCCGAGCACGCCGAGGGCGATGCGCATGGTCGTGGTCTTGCCGGCGCCGTTGCCGCCGACGAACCCCGTCAGCCGCCCGGGGGCGACGGTGAAGCTCACGTCGTCGAGCACGCGGCGACCGCCGTAGCTCTTGGTGATGCCGTCCAACTGGAGCACGGTGCATCCCTTCTTCTCGATGCTTCCCACGCTAGGGATCCGGATGCCACGGCACCTCCGCCGCGGGTGGGGTCGTCGCCTCCGCCTCTCGGGGGAGGGCAGCCGGAGGTCCCTGAGCTCGTCGAGGGACCGGGCGCCGTCAGGCCAGGCCGTGCCGGTGCGCGAACACCACGGCCTGCACCCGGTCGCGCGCGCCGAGCTTCTGCAGCACGTTCGACACGTGCGTCTTCACCGTCGCCTCGCCGATGAACAGTCGCGCGGCGATCTCGGCGTTGCTCAGGGCCTCGGCGACGAGTCTCAGAACCTCCGACTCGCGCTCGGTCAGCGGTTCCGCGAGCGTGAGCGGGGGAGGGACGGATGCCGCGGGCTCGGGCGAGCGTCCCGAGGCGAAGCGCTCGATGACGCGGCGGGTGACCTCGGGCGCGAGCAGAGCGTCTCCGGCGCCGACGACGCGCACGGCCGAGACGAGCTCTTCCGGGCCGGCGTTCTTCAGCAGGAATCCACTCGCTCCGGCCGACAGCGCGGCGAAGAGGTAGTCGTCACGGTCGAACGTCGTGACGATGAGGATCGCGGCGTCCGAGGCGGGGTCGGCGGTGAGGAGTCGCGTGGCCTCGAGGCCGTCCATGTCGGGCATCTGCACGTCCATGCAGATGACGTCGGGACGCAGCTCCGCCGCCGCGGTGATGGCCTCGCGGCCGGTCGTGGCCTCGCCGACGACCGTGATGTCGTCTTCGAGCGAGAGGATCGTGCGGAAGCCCGCGCGCATCATCGCGTGGTCGTCGACCAGGAGGACCCGCAGCTCAGACATGGGCCACCTCGTTCTGCACGGCCGGGACGCGCACGCGAACGAGGTAGCCGCCGCGGGAGCGCGGTCCGATCTCGATCGTGCCGCCCGAGACGGCCGCGCGTTCGCGCATGCCCAGCTGACCGAGCCCCGGCGTTCTCGAGCCCGCGCGGCCCGTGTTCGAGACCTCGAGCTCGATGGCATCCGGATCGAATCGCAGGCGGACGTCGGCGGTGGCATGGGGGCCGGCGTGCCGGCGCGCGTTGGTGAGAGCCTCTTGCGCGATGCGGTACAGGTTCACCTGCACGAGCGGGGGCGGATCGTGCGCGGGTTCGCCGATCGCGGTGAAGGTGGTGGGAAGGCCCGCGGCCGTCGCTTCGTCGACGAGCGCCGCGATCGAGGTCAGACCGTGCGTGGTCGGCGCGGTGTCGGGGTCGGACTCGCTACCGGGGGCGCGGAGCGTCTCGAGCAGCTGGCGCAGCTCGTGGAGCGACGTCCGCGCGGAGTCCTCGATGCCCGCGAGCACCTCGCGCGCTCGGTCGGGGTCCTTGGTCGACAGCGCTCGAGCAACGCCCGCCTGCACGCCCATGAGCGATACGTGGTGCGCGACGACGTCGTGCAGCTCGCGCGCGATGCGCACACGGTCGAGCGCGACCGCCTGCGCCGCGGTGACCTCGCGTTCGGCTTCGAGTTCCGCGGTGCGCTCCTCGAGCGCGGCGCGCTCGCTCATCTGCTGGTGGGAGCGGTTCCCGAAGTAGTACGCCCCGCCGAAGAACAGCGCGTTCACGCCGATCATGAGCAACTGGTAGGCGACGAACGGCGAGAAGGCTCCCGCGCGTGAGAACGCCCCCTCGACGGAGGGATCGACGGGCTGGGTCGCGTCTTGGAACATCACGACGAACAACCACGTGAACATGCCGACGATGATCGCGATCCGCACGATCGTCGCGCGCCGCCGGTTCTGCTCCCACGCGCCCACGGTGTACAGCGCGATGAACATCGCGATGTTGCCGGCGTAGATCTCGGGGATCCGCAGGGTCACCGCGAGGAAGTACGCGACCGACACGACGACGGCGGTGACCGACGGCCATCGCCGCCGCACCGCGATGGGCAGGGCGAGCACGAAGACATATCCGACGGCGAGGGCGAGCGACGCCTGTTTGTCGCCGTAGAGGCCCGAGACCGCCGACAGCACGGCGCTGAGCAACCCGCCGAGCAGCAGCATGATCGCGAGCACGATGTCGTTGCGTCGCTGAGTGGGGGTGAGCTCACGGGTGAACGTGCGGGTGAGCGGTGGCATCCCCTCACGCTACGGGGGACCTCAGCCAGCTGCATCCCCCTCGGGACGGAGTCAAGGGGAGGGGGAATACAGGTTCACCGTCGATGCTTGCAGGTGAATGTACCCGGGCGCGCGCCGCCCTCCGTCCCCAGAGAGGATCACCGTGACCGACTACACGATCGGCTACATCGTCGGAAGCATCTCCAGCACCTCGATCAACCGCCGCCTGGCGAAGGCCCTCGAGAAGGTCGCGCCCGAGGGCGTGACGCTCAAGGAGATCCCGATCAAGGACCTCCCCTTCTACTCGCCCGACTACGACGGGAACTTCCCCGAGGTCGCCAAGGAGTTCAAGAAGGCGATCGAGGATGCCGACGGCGTCTTCGTGGTGACCCCCGAGTACAGCCGTTCGATTCCCGGCGTGCTCAAGAACGCGCTCGACTGGTCGGCGCGTCCCTACGGCGAGGCGTCGTTCAACGACAAGCCGACCGCCGTGATCGGGACCTCGCAGGGCGGCATCGCCACCGCTGCGGGCCAGCAGCACCTCCGCTCCGTGCTCCTGCACTACAACGCCCTCGTCCTGGGCCAGCCCGAGGGCTACATCCAGTCGACCCCCGGCCTCTTCGAGGAGGACGGCACCGTGACCGACGAGGGCACCGCCGCGTTCCTCCGCTCGATCATCGAGGCGCTCGTCACGCTCATCCAGCGCACGGCTCCCGCCGAGGTCCCCGCGGTCTGACGCCCGCGCAACGGCGGGGTCGGGGTTCGCCTCGGCCTCGCCGTCGTCGCGCTCAGCCGCCCCCGCGTCCTTCGGTTCAGCGCCCCAGAGCCTCGGCCTTGCGCCGTAGGAGCGCTGCGGCGCGCTCGTTCCGGGTGCGATCGGCGGCCTCGAGCAGCTGCGCCCGCGCCTCGTCGTGGCGCCCTAGCCGCGCCAACAGTTCTCCGCGCACCGACGGGATGAGGTGCGACCCTTTCAGCACCCCGGCGTCGGCGAGGTCGTCGACGATCGAGAGTCCCTCGAGCGGTCCGGATGCCATCGACACGGCGACCGCGCGATTGAGCTCGACCACGGGACTCGGTGCCACGCGGCCGAGCATCTCGTACAGCAGGACGACGCGGTCCCAGTCCGTCGCCTCCACGCTCGACGCCTCGGCGTGACACAGCGCGATCGCCGCCTGCAGCTGGTACGGCCCTCGGCCTTTCCCCATCGCGTCCGCGCGATCGAGGAGCGCCCGCCCGCGCGTGATCGCCGAGTGATCCCAACGCCGCCGGTCCTGGTCGGCGAGGAGCACGGCATCCCCGTTCGCGTCGACGCGGGCCGCGAAGCGTGAGGCCTGCAGCTCCATGAGCGCCGACAGCCCCAGTGCCTCGGGCTCGCGGGGCATCAGCCGGTTGACCACGCGTCCGAGTCGCACGGCTTCGTGCGCGAGCTCGGTGCGCAGCACGGCGTCGCCGCCGCTCGCGGCGTACCCCTCGGTGAAGATCAGGTAGATCACGCTGAGCACCGCGCCCCGTCGCGCGGGCCACTCCGCCGGCTCGGGGACCGCGAAAGGCACGCGTGCGGCCGTCAGCGCCTTCTTCGCCCGGACGATCCGCTGCTGCATCGTCGGCACCGGAACGAGGAAGAGTCGTGCGATCGCCTCCGTGTCGAGACCGCCGACGACCTTCAGGGTCAGTGCGACCTGTGCCTCGCGTGACAAGACGGGGTGGCACGCCGCGAACACGAGCCGCAGCACGTCGTCGTCGATCGGCTGCCACTCGGCATCCGAGATCTCGTCGAGATCGGCACCCATGAGCCGGTACTTCTCGTCGAGGTTCCGCTGCCGTCGCCACCCGTCGATCGCCCGGCGCTTGGCGACCGCGGTGAGCCACGCCCCCGGATTGTTCGGGATGCCGTCCCGCGGCCACTGCACGAGCGCTTCGGCCACGGCATCCTGAGCCAGATCCTCGGCCGTCGCGAGATCGCCGACCACGCGGGCAAGCGCCGCGACGATCCGGGCACCTTCGATGCGCCAGATCGCCGCGACGCGGCGCGAGAGGTCGGGGTCGGAGCTCACCGCGAGGCCTGCTCCTCGCGCCAGCCCTCCTCCTTCTGGATGTACTCGTTGTCGGCGAACGCCGCGAAGTCGGTCTCGTCGGTCACGCGGCGCACCTCGAGCTTGTTGCCGGCGATGAGGGGTGCTCGGCGCGCCCACTCGATCGCTTCGTCGCGCGAGGACACCTCGATGATCCAGAAGCCGTTGAACAGCTCGTGCGTCTCGCCGTAGGGGCCGTCGGTGACCACCGGCTCCTCGCCACCGAACTCGACGACGAAGTTCTGGCTCATGTCCTCGGCCAGGCCGTCGCCGGCGACGAGCACGCCCGCGTTGATCATGGACTCGTTGTACGCGCCCATGTCGTTGATGATCTGCTCGAACGGGATCTTCTTGTACGCCGCGTATGCCTCGTCGGTGCCGCGCATGATCAGCATGTACTTCGTCATGGTGGGTTCTCTCCTCTGCTTCGAGGGCTGCGGATGCCTGCCCCTACTATCGCGTCGAACGGCGACGGGCGGAATCGACAGGCCCCGGGAAAAAGTTCCGGGGCCCGTGTGCGGGCGGTTCGGCAGAGTCGGAGGGATGCAACGGATTCGGATCTCATGGGGGTGTGCGTCCGATTCTGTGGCGCCGGTCCGATTCCGGTGCCCTGGTCGGAGCGCGCGCGGCAGGCGCGGGCGCCCTACCGGGGGCCGTGCTGCTTGCGGGCGCCTCACCAGAATCGGAGGGGAACATCGGATTCGGATGCCGTGGCGGCATCCGTCCGATTCTGTCGCGCCGGTCCGATTCCGGTGCCCTGGTCGGAGCGCGCGCGTCGGCGCGGCGTGCCGTCAGTCGGATGCCACACCCCGGGGCTCAGCCGAAGATCATCGGCAGATCGTCGTCGTCTCCGGCATCCGTCAGGTCGAGGTCGGCGACGACCGGGACGTGGTCGCTCGGGACCTCGCCTTTCCGCTCGTTGCGGTGGATCTCGGCGCCCTGAACCGCGTCGGCGAACGCGCGCGACCCGAGGATGAAGTCGATGCGCAGCCCCTCGTTGCGGGGGAAGCGCAGCTGCTTGTAGTCCCAATACGTGTAGCCGGTGGGGATGAGCGGACGGACGACGTCGGTCAGCCCGGCCGTCTCGAAGGCGGCGAAGGCGGCACGCTCGGGTGGCGAGACGTGGGTGGTCGCGCCCTCGACGACCGTGGGGTCGCCGTTGTCGGCATCCGTCGGGGCGATGTTGAAATCGCCGGTCAGCGCGAGCGGCAGGTCGGGGTTCTCTGCGAGCGTCTCGGCCGTGTACTGGCGGAGCTTCTCGAGCCAGTCGAGCTTGTAGGTGTAGTGCGGGTCGTCGAGTCCGCGACCGTTCGGAACGTACAGGCTCCACACCCGCACGCCGTCGACGGTGGCGCCGATCGCGCGCGCCTCCTGCGGGAGGTCGGGCCCCTCTTTGCCCTTCTCGAAACCGGGCATGCCGGGAAAGCCGATCTCGACGTCTTCGAGCGGCTCGCGGCTCGCGATCGCGACACCGTTCCACTGGTTCAGTCCGTGCGCGGCGACGTGGTACCCGGCCTCTTCGAACGCCGCATAGGGGAACTGCTCGGTCTTGCACTTGATCTCCTGCATCGCCAGCACGTCGATGTGCTCGCGCACGCAGAACTCGACGGTGCGGGTGACGCGGGCGCGGATGGAGTTGACGTTCCAGGTGGCCAGGCGCATGGCATCCAGCCTACTTTCGGGCGGGGACATCGTCGGTCTCGTGGAGGTGGGTCGGGTGGGCTGTCGTGCCGTCGCGTCGGGCCCGTGCCGTCGCGCGGAGTTCGTGCCCGACACGCCGCTCGAGGCGGCGCGGCCGCGGCGTGTCGCCGACGAACTCCGCCGGACGGATGCCGAAGCTCCGCGCCGCGACATCCCCGGCCGGACGGATGCCGAAGCTCCGCGCGGTGACATCCCTCGGCCGCGCCGACATCGGCCAATAGAATCGATCGCGTGACCGCCGCCTCAACGCCCGAGCTCGAAGCCGACCGCCAGGCCCTCATCGGCCTCATCAAAGCCGAGGCGGTGTTCCACGGCGACTTCACCCTCTCGAGCGGCAAGAAGGCGACGTACTACGTCGACATGCGCAAGCTCACGCTCGACCACCGCGCTGCCCCCGCGATCGGCCGCCTCGTGCTCGATCTCGTGAAGGACCTCGACGGCGTCGTCGCCGTCGGCGGACTGACCCTCGGCGCCGACCCGATCGCGAACGCCGTCATGCACGAGTCGGTGCACGCCGGCCACCCGCTCGACGCGTTCGTCGTGCGCAAGGAGCCCAAGGACCACGGCCGCGGCCGCCAGATCGAGGGCGCCGACGTCAAGGGCAAGCGCGTCGTCGTGGTCGAAGACACCTCCACCACCGGCCAGTCCGCGCTCAAGGCCGTCGAAGCCCTGCGCCGCGAGGGCGCCGAGGTCGTCGCCGTCGCCGTGATCGTCGACCGCAAGACGGGCGCTCAGGCGGCGATCGAGGCGGAGGGCCTGCGGTGGCTGGCATCCATCGATCTCGACGACCTGGGCCTCCAGCCGCAGTAACGGCTCAGTCGCCGAGGCTCTCGCGCGGGACGAGCCCGTCGGGGCCGAACGCCAGGGCCGCGAAGCGCGCGCCCATCTCGCGGTACAGCGCCTCGTCGGGGTGCAGCCCGTCGGGGAGCGGGAAGCGGGCGACGTCGTCCGGGCCGTAGAGCGCCAGCCCGTCGAGGTAGTGGATCGCCTCGCCCGCGGTCGCGCGGGTGCGGACGACTCCCGCGATGTGACGCCGCGACTCCGCGAGCGTGAGCGCGCCCTTCGCGATGTCGGCCGGGTCTCCCGCGGTGAAGCATCGGATGCCGTCATCGAGGAACTCCACGTCGGAGGGGCCGGGACGTTCGTCGCTCTCGGGCCAGAGGATCGAGGATGCCACGACGATCGGGGTCTCGGGATGCCCCCGCCGCACCCGGTCGAGGAACCCGTGCAGCGCCGGCGCGAAGGTGCGCTGATCCATGGACCGGGCGCCCACGATGTTCACGCCCACCTTGAGGGAGATGACGTCCGCCGGGGTCGCCGCGATGGCGTCGGCGACGAAGGGGTCGAGCATGCACTGGCCCCCGAAGCCGAGGTTGATCACGTCGAGGTCGGCTGTGCGGGCGGCGACGACGGGCCAGGTGCCGGTGGGCAGCGGCGTCTCGACTCCGTGGCTGATCGAGCTGCCGTGGTGCACCCACACCGGACGCGTCGAGGGCTCCGGAGCCTCGATCGGCCGATTCGCCCGCACGTCGAGGAGATCGACGATCATGCCCTGGGGAAGCCACACCGTCACGGTCTTCTCGCCCTTGGGGAGATCGTCGAACACGACGACCGACGACGGCGAGAACTCCTCGGTGCGCTGCGCGTCGGCGCTGAGCGGCACGTGGAGGATGCCGTTCACCGGCGACTCGACATGCGCGTGCGGCTTCCCGTCGATCTCGGCGACGAACGCGTTGCGCGCGCCGAGGAAGTCCTGCACCTGGAAGCGCGTGCACACCACGTCCAGCTCGACACGGGTCGCCGCGGTGACCAGCGCGATCCGCACGCCGCTCGCCTGCATCGACACCGCGCGCAGGTTCTCGCCGGCGGGCGGGAAATGCGGCCAGGCCGCGACGGGGATGCGCACCGGACGGATGCCGCGGTCGCGCAGCGTGTCGAGGTGCCCGACGATCCGCACGCGGCCGCCGTCGAGAGCGACGACCTCGCCCCGGGGGGTCATCGGGCGTTCGCCGTGATGAAGGCGACGGTGCGCGCGATCAGGTCGTCGCGCTGCGGAAGCTGCGCCCACCCGTGATCGGCGCCGTCGACGACGACGAGTTGGCCGCGATCGCCGAAGACGTCGGCCGCGAGGTAGCGCTCGGCGTACGAGACGGGGATGAAGTCGTCCGTCCCGTGCAGCAGCAGGACCGGACCGTCGTAGCCCGCCGCACGACCGTAGACGTCGAAGGTCACGGCGTCGTCGCGCAGCGCCGGCCCCAGTCGCATCCCCAGGAAGTCGAAGAAGCCGTCGCGGGCGAGGCCCTCGAGCGAGCGTCCCTGCAGGGTGCCGCCGCTGATCTCGTCGACGAACAGCGCCGCGGTGGACCACATCGTGAGAGAGCGGAAGGCGTGCTCGTTCTCGGAGGCGACGACGGATGCCACGACCGAGCCGAGGCTCATTCCGACGAGGTGGAGGTTCTCGGCATCCACTCCTTCCCTCCGACGCACGGCCTCGAGCACGAGGTGGGCGTCGGCGATGTCGCCCGAGACGGTCGTGTCGAAGAAGTCGCCGTCGCTCTCGCCGTGCCCGGCGCGATCGTAGGCGATCACCCCGAGCCCGCGCGCGGTGAGGGCGCGGGCCAGGGTGACGAACACTCCGGTCGTCTCGACCCGCGAGCCTCCGAAGCCGTGGAACAGCACGACGGTGGGCGCGTCGCCGTCGCGATCGGGTCGGTAGTGCACGCCGCGCAGAGCAAGACCACGGACGGAGACGTCGAAGGGCTGCAGGATCATCGGGGTCTTTCGGGTTCAGGCGGTCGCCGGCGTGGCGGGCGCGGGGCGGTCGGTCGCGGACGCGTCGGCGACGAGTTCACTCTCGACGTCGAAGGACGATCGCGTGGCGCGCCGGAATCCGATCCACCCGATCAGGAAGCCGAGGGCCGCGATGATCGAGACGCCGACGTACACGCCCGACGGGTTCAGGGCGAGCAGGGCGGGGGTCACGACGTTGAGTCCGGCGGTCGCGAAGCGTGCGACCGCGTAGATCGTGCCCTGCGCGGTGGAGCGCATCATCGTGGGGAACGATTCCTGCGTCCACACCTTCATGATCGTCTCGAAGCAGAACGCGCCGGCGAACGTCGACCCGACGACCGAGACGATCAGCGCGGGCAGCGTGAACCCGAACACGACCGGAACGAGGTTGGCCACGACGACGCCCACGGCGCCGATCACGAACCAGTTCATGCGGAACCGGGTGTCGGCCACGCTCATGAACCAGACGGCGCCGACGATCGCGGCGGGCATCGCGAGCAGGGTCCAGCCCTGGTACTCGTTGACCGGGATGCCGGCCACGTTGACCGCGACGAAGGTGCCGAAGCTTCCCGCGACGCTGATCGCGAGCGAGGCGAGCGTGTAGTAGACGAGCAGCGTCACGAAGGGGCGGCGGTAGGGCGTGCGACCGAAGTCCCGCAGGCGCGTGCGCTCGGCCCGGACTGTCTGCACTCCCGCGCGACGCTCGTCGCGGGCGGCGAGCCAGATCGCCGACTCCGGGATGGTCAGACGAAGTGCCAGCACGACGAGTCCGATCCCGCCGAAGGCGCCGAACATGATCTGTCCGCCGACGGGGCCCAGCGAGCCGTAGAAGATGCCGATCAGAACGGCCATCAGGATGCCGAAACCCCCGAGGAGGTTCGAGAAGACCAGGATCTTCCCGCGGTTTCGATCGGTTGCCGCTTCGGAGATCGTCGCGAGGGCGACCGGCAGATCGGCGCCGACTCCGAGGCCGATGAGCGCGATGCCGGGGAGGAGGATCTCGAACGAGACCCCGAAGAACGGGGTGAGCGAGCCGACGACGATGAGCGCCATGGTCACGAGGAATACGCGGCGTCGGCCGAGGCGGTCGCCCAGTCGGCCGCCGACGAGCGAACCCACCGCGACGCCCGCGGTCAGCACGCCGGTGAGCAGCCCGATCTGATCCGGCGTGAGTCCGGGTGCCCCGGGCGCCATGGATTGGAACAGCACGAGCGCGACGGCGATGCCGGTGGTCGCCGCGGTGTCGACGAAGGTCGCCATTCCGCAGACGAAGCCGACCCACCAGGCGTGGGGAGCCCGCGAGAGACGGGAGGGGGTGTGGGTCATGTCGCACTCCTTTGTCGATGACGCCAGCGGCCGACCCTCTGTGGCCGACAGAGGGATGCTATACCGATATAGCAGCAGGAGTAAAGCACAGAATCGTCGAGGGTTCAGCGCGTGGGGGAGCCGACCGACGCACCGAGGTGCACGGGCATGCGGACGCGCTCGACGCGCGGCGTCGCGTCGTCCGACAGGAGGAGGGTCGCGGCCCGGCGGCCGAGATCCTCGTGGGGGAGCGAGATCGAGGTGAGCGAGGGTTCCAGCATTCCGGCGAGGGGGCTGCCGTCGAATCCGATGACCGAGACGTCGTCGGGAATCCGCCATTCGGCCGCGTGCAGGGCCCGATAGGCGCCCGCGGCGACCGCGTCGTTCACGCAGATGAGGGCGGAGGGCCGCGCTCCGTCCTCCAGCAGTCGTTCCACGGCGCGCTGCCCGTTCGGGGCATCCCAGTCGTCCTCGACGGCCGCGTGCCCCGCGAGCGAGAGGCCCGACGACGCGAGTTCGCGTTCGATCCCCTCGAGGCGCTCCGGAAGGGCCAGTGGGCCCCACTCGTTCCAGAGCAGGCCTCCCCGCCGTCCGGGTGGCAGGTCGCCCACGAACCAGATGCCGTCGGTGTGCCCGGCCGCGACGAGCAGGCGCGCTGCCTCGCGGCCGGCCTCGACTTCGTCGGGCACGACGGCCACGTCGTCTCCGCCGCGCGCGCGGCAGTTGAGCAGCACGGTGCGGGTCGACGCGAGGAGCGGCGGCGGGTCGACGATTCGCGTGAACATCGAGGTGTAGATGACGCCGTCGATGTCCCGCCCGAACAGGCTGTGAAGCAGGCGCTCCTCGACCTGGGGGTCGCCCTCGGTGTCGACGGTGAAGAGCAGGATGTCGCGCTCGCGCAGAGCCCGCATGGCACCGCGCACCATCGCGTTGGCGTACGACGTGCTGCTGACGAAGTCCGACACGAGCGCGATGGTCCCCGACCGGCCGGTACGCAGGGTCTTCGCCGTCTGGTTGGGGCGGTAGCCGAGCTCTTCCGCCGCGCGACGCACTCGCTCGAACACGTCGGCCGACAGTCTCTGGTCGGTCCGGCCGTTCATCACGAACGACACCGCCGACCGCGAGACGCCCGCCCGTTCCGCGACCTGCGAGAGCGTCACCCGTCGAGTGCCGGACGGGCGCGAATCTGTCACGCCGGCCCGCCGCCGTGGCCGTCGCCCGGTCCGTCGAACGGGTCGCGCCGACCACCGCCACGGCGTGAGCGTCGCCATTGAACGAGGAGGGCGACCAGGCTGCCCGCCGTAATGATGAGGGCCGTGATCAGCCAGAGGGTGCGGTCGTCCATGCGTCCATCCTGACGGAGCGGGCGTGGGGTGGGTCAGAGGCCCTCGGCGAGCCCGTCCTCGCCGTCGGCGAGGTCGCTCTCGATCGGTTCGTCGCGGACGAGCTCGGCGACGGAGCCGAGGATCTCATCGGGGCGGAACGGGTACCGCTCGATCTCGCTCTCGTCGCTGATTCCCGTCATCACCAGCACGGTGTGGAGTCCGGCCTCGATGCCCGCGACGATGTCGGTGTCCATGCGGTCGCCGATCATGCCGGTGTTCTCGCTGTGCGCACCGATCCGGTTCAGCGCCGACCGGAACATCATCGGGTTCGGCTTGCCGACGATGTACGGCTCGCGTCCGGTCGCCTTGGTGATGAGCGCGGCGATCGCCCCGGTCGCGGGCAGCACGCCCTCGGTCGAGGGGCCCGTGGCATCCGGGTTCGTCGCGATGAAACGCGAGCCGCCGCGGATGAAGCGGATCGCTTTGGTGATCGCCTCGAACGAGTAGTTGCGCGTCTCGCCGACCACGACGTAGTCGGGCGCCGTCTCGGTCATAATGAAACCGGCCTCGTGCAGCGCGGTCGTCAGGCCCGCCTCGCCGATGACGAAAGCCGAGCCGCCGGGCATCTGCGACTTCAGGAAGTCGGCCGTCGCGAGGGCGGAGGTCCAGATCGACGACTCGGGGACGACGAGTCCCGACGCCCGCAACCGCGCGCTCAGGTCGCGCGGTGTGAAGATCGAGTTGTTCGTGAGGACGAGGAACGGCGTGCCCTCGGCACGCCACTGCGCCAGGAGCTCGGCTGCTCCGGGAACGGGGGTGTTCTCATGGACGAGGACCCCGTCCATGTCGGTGAGCCAGCACTCGATCTCGGCACGGGTTCGCATGGGGTCAGCCTAGCCGCGACGTCCGACAGCGCCACCGGCAGGCGACGGGAGGGCCCGGCCGCCACCGCGCCCTCCCGTCGGTCGCATGGCTTACTTGAACGCGTCCTTGACGTCCTCGCCGGCCTTCTTGGCGTGCGCCTCGGTCTGCTCGAGCTTGCCCTCGGCCGCGAGCCGGTCGTTGTCGGTCGCGTTGCCGATGGCTTCCTTCGCCTTGCCCACGATGTCCTGGGCGGCGTTCTTGATCTTGTCGTCGAGTCCCATGATCGATTTCCTCTCGGGGTGTGTCGGCGTCGCGGAACCCTGCGTTCTCGCGGCGGAGCGGGTGTGCTCACAGTGAAGACGGAACGAGCGACGGATTCGTCACGTCCCGCATCGAACTTTTTCTCGCGCACCGGTATGCCGAATCGGGAATGCACCCGTGACGCCGCCGACTTCTCTCGTTAGGGTCGGAGGGTGACGCGCGCGGACTGGGACCCTCGGAACCTGCCCGACCTCTCGGGCCGGACCTATCTCGTCACCGGCGCCACGCGCGGGCTCGGCTTCTTCGCGTGCGAGCAGATCGCCGCGGCCGGCGCGCACGTGCTGCTCACCGGGCGCAGCCCGCACAAGCTCCAGACCGCGAAAGAGGCGGTGAAGAGGACGAACCCGGATGCCTCGATCGAGACGCTTCTGCTCGACACGAGCAACCTCGGATCGGTACGGGCGGCCGCGGCGACCGCGCGCGCTCGGGGGCGCCTCGACGGCCTGTTGCTGAACGCGGGCATCGTGCACCCGCCGAAGACGCGCGAGACCGCCGGTGGCCACGAACTGGTCTTCGCCACGAACGTGCTCGGACACTTCGCCCTCGCCGGCGAGATGCTCAAGCCGCTCGCCGCGGCGCGCGGTCGGATGGTGTGGGTGGGGAGCATGTCGACCTCGCTGTGGAACCACGTGCCGACCGATCCCGAACTCGTCGAGGGATACTCGCCGTGGCGCGCGTACGTGCAGTCCAAGGCGGCGACGACCGCGCTCGGGCTCGAGGCCGACCGTCGCCTGCGCGCGCACAGTGTGCCGGTGGAGAGTCTCATCGCCCACCCCGGCTACTCCACGAGCGGCCGGACGCGTGGCATCCGGGGTGTCAACGAACCCAGCCGACTGTCGCGTTTCGTCGACAATCTCCAGGCACCCATCACCCAGTCGAAAGAGCAGGGCGCGTGGTCGCTGGTGCGTGCGCTGGTCGATCCGACGGCCGAGGGCGGCACCATGTACGGTCCCACGCTCGTTGCGCGCGGGCTGCCCCGCCCCGCGACGCCGTCGCGACGGTCGCGGGGGGCCGATCTCGGTGCAGACCTCTGGCAGCACTGCGAGACGGCGACCCACGTGCGGTGGCCCTTCGACCGGGCGCGACGCGCGGCATCCTGAATCCGTCGGGATCCGACGTGTCCGTGTCGGGGGCTACCCCTACAGTGATCGAATGGACCAGGCGACCGCCGAGAGCATCGACGCCGACGACGTCCGCGGTCTGACCGCCGCCGCCGTCGCCGAACGGGTCGCCGCCGGGCAGACCAACGCGTACGCCGCCGACACGAGTCGCAGTGCGTGGAACATCGTCCGCGCCAACGTCTTCACGCTGTTCAACGGGATCGTCGCCGCGTGCTTCCTCGTGCTGCTCCTGCTCGGGCGGTGGCAGGACGCCCTGTTCGGCATCGCCGCGCTCTCGAACGCGGTGATCGGCTGCGTGCAGGAGTTCCGCGCGAAGGCCGCGCTGGACCGTCTCGCCCTGCTGAACGCGCCGCGCGCCCGCGTGCGGCGAGACGGCGCCGACGCCGAGATCGCGCCCGGCGACGTCGTCCGCGACGACCTGCTGGTGCTGCGCGCGGGCGACCAGGTCCCCGCCGACGCGAGCGTGGTCGCCTCACAGGGGCTGCAGATCGACGAATCGATGCTGACGGGCGAGTCGGATGCCGTCGACAAGCGCCCCGGCGACGAGGCACTGTCGGGCTCGATCGTCGTCGGTGGAGAGGGCACCGCGCGGGCGACCCGTGTCGGAGCGGCGTCGTACGCCAACACTTTCGCGAGTGAGGCGAAGAAATTCCAGCTCGTGTCGAGCGAGCTGCGCACCTCGATCGACCGCGTCCTGAAGTGGGTGGGGTGGGGGATCGGTCCCGTGGGGCTGCTCGTGCTGAACGCGCAGATGATGGTCGCCGGCGGGTGGGCCGAGGCCTTCCGGCAGGGCACGTGGTCGCAAGCGGTGGTCAACACGATCGCCTCGCTCACGGCGATGATCCCGCTCGGCCTCGTGCTCATGACCTCGATCGCGTTCGCGGTCGGCGCGGCCCGTCTCGCCGGCAAGAAGGTGCTCGTGAACGAGCTGCCCGCGGTCGAGGGACTCGCTCGCGTCGACGTGATCTGCCTCGACAAGACGGGAACGCTGACCGCGGGCGAGATCCGTTTCGACGATGCGCTGACCCTCGCGGAGCGCGACGGCTGGCGCGAGACCCTCGGGTGGTACGGCGAGGCCGACGACGCCAATGCGACCGCGCGGTGCCTGCGCGACCCCTTCCCCGTGGATTCCCCGCTCAAGCCCGCGCGCCGCATCCCCTTCTCGTCGGCGCGCAAGTGGAGCGCGGTGTCGTTCGCCGAGCGTGCGGCGGGCACGTGGGTCCTCGGCGCTCCCGAGATGGTCTTCGGCGACCGGGCGGCCGATGCCGACTCCGAGCTCGGTGCCGCCGTGACCCGGCTCGCGTCGTCGGGTCGGCGCACCCTCGTGCTCGCGCACACGCCATCGCCGCTCGACGATGACGATGTGTCGATGGAGCGGTTCCGCGGCGAGCCCGTCCCGGTGGCGGTGCTGACCTTCATCGAGGCCGTCCGTCCGGATGCCGCCGGGGCGTTGGCGTTCTTCCGCGAACAGGGCGTCGCGGTCCGGGTGATCTCGGGCGACAACCCCCGCACGGTCGCCGCGATCGCGCGCGAAGTCGGGCTCGACGTCGCGGAGGGGTACGACGCGCGCCGACTGCCCGAGGACGACGATGAGCTCGGACGCGTCCTCGAGGAGCACACGGTGTTCGGCCGGGTGACTCCCGATCAGAAGAAGCGGATCGTGACGGCGCTGCAGGCGCGAGGGCACGTCGTGGCGATGACCGGTGACGGTGTCAACGACGCGCTCGCGATCAAGACCGCCGACATCGGCATCGCGATGAACTCGGGCGCGGCGGCGACGAAGGCCGTGGCGCGTCTCGTCCTGCTCGATGGGCGCTTCTCGCACCTGCCGTCGGTCGTGGCCGAGGGACGTCAGGTGATCGCCAACATCGAGCGCGTCTCGATGCTCTTCCTCACCAAGACCGTGTACGCGACGGGGCTCGCCGTCCTCTTCGGCGTGCTGGTCATGGAGTTCCCGTTCCTGCCGCGGCAGCTGTCGATCACCGACGGCCTCACCATCGGCATCCCCGCGTTCTTCCTCGCGCTCCTCCCCAACGCGCAACGGTACGTGCCGGGGTTCCTGAAACGCTCGTTGAGTTTCGCGATCCCGGCCGGCATCGTGATCGCGGTGTCGCTGACCGTCTACACGCGGCTTGCGATGGACCTCGGTCTGTCGGTCGCGCAGCTGCGCACCGGGGCGACGATCATCCTCGCGATCGTCGCGATCTGGGTGCTCACGGTGCTGTCGCGCCCCATCACACGCGTGAAGGTTCTCGTGGTCGGGGCGATGTTCATCGCGCTCACCGCGATCTTCACGATTCCGGCGCTGGGTGAGTTCTTCCAGTTGCAAGACCCGGGCGAAGACGGCGCGTGGTTGATCACCGCGGTCGTCGTCACCGCGCTCGCCGCGATCGAGGCCGTGCGCTTCGCGCACCGCCGCTTCGTGCGTCGCCTGCTCGCTCGACGAGTGCCCGCCGACGCGGTCGCGGCGTAGCGTTCGCGAGGCCTCGGGGTCGGAGGATCTGCCCGGGCTCGTGCCGGGTCAGACGATGGTGGTGGCTTCGACGGCCGTGCGGGTGAAGTAGCGGCGGGCGGCGCGCGGGATCCACAGGGCCGCGATCACCGCGAGGGCGGCGATGAGCGCCACGGTGAGGATCGGGTCGAGCTCCGTCAACGCCATGGCCACCGCCTGCAGCACGACGAGCACCGAGAGATACGCCGTGAGAAGGATGCGCGCCAGCCGGCTGCCGCGCGAGAGGGCCGAGCCGCCCGCGACCGTGAGGAGGCCGAGCAGGATTGTTGCCGCCCCGACCAGCGACACCGGCAGGACGAGATCGGCGCTCACCTCGTAGCGCGACAGCAGCACGAGCACGCCGAGAGCGGTGTTCAGCAGACCGCCGATGTACACCAGCACGATCGCCACGGTCACCGCGACGGGGCGGCGCACCTGCGCAGGAGGGGTCATGGGTCCTCGCGTTCACCGGGCCGGCCGGGTGCCGGTGTGGGTCAGCGTAGCGGTCGCGGATCCCGCGCGCGGGCCTCGGGTCCTCGGCATCCGTTCGTGTGGTGTCGGTGACGGCGGGCGTGTGTGCCGTGCGGCGGAGTTCGTGCCGGTGCCCGCCTCGGGGTGCTCGTGTGCTGTGCCGTGCGGCGGAGTTCGTGGGCGACACGCCGGTGCCGGGTGGTTGTGGGTCGGTATGTCGCCGCGGACTCCGCGTAACGGCGCGCGGTGGTCGGCTGCCGCTCGGCGTGCCGTGCGGCGGAGTTCGTGGGCGACACGCCGGTGCGGGGTGGTTGTGGGTCGGCGTGTCGTCACGGAATCCGCTTGACGGCACGGTGGCGTCGGGCGCCGGGTGCTGTGCCGCCCGGCGGAGTTCGTGGGCGACACGCCGTTCCGGGGTGCCCGCCATCCGGCGTGTCGCCACGGACTCCGTGTGACGGCGCGGTGGCCCGGGGCACCCGCTCAGCACTCCGCACGACGGCACACCGCGGTTGCGAAACCGCGGCAGGGGCCTCAGCGCGTCAGCCAGACCGACTCGCCCGCGCCCGGGGGCAGCTCGACGTTGACGCCGTCGGCACGCACCGTCTCTTTGGAGACGACCTCGAGCTCGTGTCCCACGTCGATCCCGCGCTCGACGAGCGCCCGGAGCAGCTCGGGGTCGCGGTCGCTGACGCGTAGCACGCGGCCCGCGTGCCCGGGGGCGGCCGCCGAAAGCAGCACGAAGGGTTCGCGGTCGACCGAGCCGGTGGCATCCGGGATCGCATCGCCGTGGGGGTCGAAGCGGGGTCGACCGAGGCGGGCGTCGATGCCCTCGAGCAGGCGGTCGCTCAGGGCGTGCTCGAGGATCTCGGCCTCGTCGTGCACCTCGTCCCAGGCGTAGCCGAACTCGCGGACGAGCCACGTCTCGATGAGGCGGTGTCGACGGATGACGCCCGCGGCGCGGCGCTGCCCCGCGGCGGTGAGCGAGACCGGGCCGTAGGGGCGGTGCGTGACGAGTCCCTGCGCGGCGAGCTTCTTCACCATCTCGGTCACGCTCGAGGGCGCGAGTCCGAGGACGGCGGCGAGCTGTGAGGGGGTGATGGGGTCGTTCTGCCACTCGGTGTGGTGGTAGATCGCCTTGAGATAGTCGTCGGCTACGGGCGATTCCACGCGGGCAAGCCTATCCGCCGGTGAGGACGAGCCACAGGAGGACGGCATTCAAGGCGATGAGGAAGACGGCGGCGACGATCCCGGCCACGGTCGTGATCGCGCGGTTGCGATAGTCGCCGAGGAGGTCGCGTCGGGAAGTCAGGGCGACGAGCGGAACGAGGGCGAACGGGATGCCGAACGACAACACCACCTGGCTCAGCACCAGCGCGAGCGTCGGGTCGACGCCGACCGCGAGGATCGCCAGGGCCGGGACGAGCGTCACGAGACGGCGCGCGAGCAGCGGGACGCGGACGCGCAGGAGGCCGTGCATGATCTCCGCTCCCGCGTAAGCGCCGACCGAGGTCGACGCCAGCCCGCTGGCGAGGAGCCCGACCGCGAACATCGTCGCCACCAGCGGACCGAGCCCGTCGCGGAGCGCCGCGTACGCGCCCTCGAGACTGTCGGTGCCCTCCACCCCGGCGAGGTTCGCCGCGGCCAGCAGCAGGATCGCGAGGTTCACGGTCCCCGCGACGGCCAGGGCGATCGTGACGTCCCATCGCGTGGCACGAAGCAGGCGCCGGGTCGAGATGCCGCGGGCATCCTCGAGGCCCGCAGCCTCGGTCGGTGCGTCCGGTGCGAAGCGGTCCCGGCTGAGCGCCGAGTGCGCGTAGATCGCATGCGGCATGATCGTCGCGCCGAGGATCGACGCGGCCAGCAGTACCGAGTTCGTCCCCTCGAACCGCGGCATCAGACCGGCGACGACGCCGCTCGCGTCGGGAGGAGCGAAGAAGAGGCCGAAGGTGAAGCCGATCGAGATGATCAGCAGCAGGCCGATCAGCACAGTCTCGAACGCCCGCGCGCCGCGGCGCGACTGCACGAGGAGCAGGAGCATCGAGACGACGCCCGTGATCGCCCCGCCCCAGACGAGGGGGATGCCGAACAGCAGGTGCAGCGCCACGGCACCGCCGATGACCTCGGCGACATCCGTGGCCATCGCGACGAGCTCCGCCTGGAGCCAGTAAGCGCGGCGCGCCCCGCGGCCTCGGAGGCGGCGCCCCAGGATCTGCGGGAGGCTCTCGCCCGTGACGATGCCGAGCTTGGCCGACAGGTACTGGATGAGCCAGGCCATCACGTTGCCCAGCACGACCACCCACACGAGCAGGTACCCGAAGCTCGCGCCCGCGGTCATGTTGCTCGCGACGTTGCCGGGGTCGAGGTAGGCCACGCCGGCGACCATGGCGGGTCCGAGGAGCCATGCGGCCCGCCCCGGTGCGCGTCGGCGGTCGATCACCTCGGTAGTTTTCGGCATCCCGAAATATTACCCATTTTTCGGACAGCCGAAAAGAGAGCCGATCATCCAGCCCGGGTAGCCTGAGGCGGTGACGGATGCCGACGAGCCCGCGCCGGCGCCGGAAGGCGCGGCCGAGACCAAGCCGACGGATGCCATGCGCTCCGCGCCCGAGTCGGCGGACGCTCCCACCCACGGCGTCGGTCCCTGGTCGGGGGAGTGGCCCGACGATCCGCGCTACGACCCGGAGCTCCTCGCCGAGGGCGACCGCCGCAACGTCGTCGACGAGTACCGCTACTGGACGATGGAGGCGATCGTCGCGGACCTCGACGCGAAGCGGCATCCGTTCCACGTCGCGATCGAGAACTGGCAGCACGACCTCAACATCGGTTCGATCGTCCGCAGCGCGAATGCCTTCCTCGCGGCCGAGGTCCACATCATCGGCAAGCGCCGCTGGAACCGTCGCGGCGCGATGGTGACCGACCGCTACCAACACGTGCGCCACCACGAGGACGTCGACGCGTTCACCGCGTGGGCGCGGGACGCCGGACTCCCCGTGATCGCGATCGACAACGTCGACGGGTCGGTGCCGGTCGACCGCGCCGACCTCCCCGAGGCGTGCGTGCTGCTCTTCGGGCAGGAGGGGCCGGGGCTCTCTCCCGAGGCGCTCGCCGCGGCATCCGCTGTCGTCGAGATCACCCAGTACGGGTCGACTCGATCGATCAACGCGGCTTCGGCCGCCGCCGTCGTCATGTACGAGTGGTGTCGTCGCTGGGCGTGATTCCCGGAGCGTGACGTCGATTCTCGACATACGCGGTCTTTGTCGGTAACACGCGGCCGCCGAGGCGAGCTCGGAGGTTTACTGGCCGCACGCGGTTGCTAGACGCGGGGCGAGGATGCGCCCCGCCGCGAGTCGAGCAGCCGGCCCTTCTCCGGTGGCAGCCGGTGAAGGGCGCGACACCGAATCACACACCTGGGAAGGAATGATCATGACGATCACGGATTCAGCGACGAAGGGTCTGGCCGACCGTTGGCGGGACGCAGCCCCTCCACACACTAGCGCCGGCTGGATCGAGCGCGCCGGCGAGGTCGCCGACATCCTCGCCGTCGACGCGGTCGAGCGCGATCGGGCGAATCGAGCCCCCTTCACAGAGGTCGATCTGCTCAAGGAGTCGGGCCTGGTGACTCTCCTCGGTCCCCACGAGCACGGCGGCGCCGGTGAATCGTGGGACACGGCGTACAAGGTCATTCGTGCGGTGGCCCGTGGCGACGGCTCGATCGGTCAACTGCTCGGATACCACTATCTCTGGGCATGGGCGGCGCGCCTGGTCGCCACCGACACCCAGATCGCTGCCGTCGAGGAGCTCTACACCTCGAACGCGTTCCTGTTCGGCGGGGCGGTCAACCCCCGCGACTCCGATCTGGTGATCCGTGAAGACGGCGATCACCTCATCTTCTCGGGTCGCAAGTCGTTCTCCACCGGCGGGCGCGTCTCCGACCTGACGGTCCTCGAAGGCGTGCTCGAGGGTACCGAGACGCACATCTTCGCGATCGTCCCCACCGCGCAGGAGGGGATCGTCTTCGCCGGCGACTGGGACAACCTCGGTCAGCGCCTCACCGAGTCGGGATCCGTCGAGATCCGCGACGTGCGGGTGCCGTGGACGGATGCCGCGGGCTTCGTCGACAAGCAGTTCCAGCCGCTCGTCTACAACACCCTCAACGTCCCGGCGATCCAGCTCGTCTTCGCGAACTTCTACCTCGGTATCGCGCAGGGTGCCCTGGAGACCGCGTCGTCGTACACGCGTGAGCGCACGCGCCCGTGGCCGTACGGCGGGGACGACAAGCAGCGGGCGACCGAGGAGTGGTATCTGCTCGAGGGGTACGGCACGCTGCAGTCGAAGCTCTGGGCCGACGAGGCGCTGCTCGACGCCGTGGGTGCCGAGATCAGCGCCGTGCTGCACGCACCGCGCGAGGAGCTGACCGAGCGCCGACGCGGCGAGATCGCGGTGCGGATCGCCGCGGGAAAGCTCCGCATCGTCGACGACGGGCTCGAGGTCGCCTCGAAGATCTACGAGCTCACGGGAGCGCGGGCGACGTCGAACGCGGTCGGCCTCGACATCTTCTGGCGGAACCTCCGCACGCACAGCCTGCACGACCCCATCGCGTACAAGAAGCGCGAGGTCGGCGAGTATGTGTTGCGGGGTCAGGTGCCGGTTCCCACCTGGTACACGTGAGCAGGCGGGGCGGGCGTCCGGCTCGGTGCCCGCCCCGTCTGTCGTCCCGCGGAGTTACGAGCTTCGGTTTTCGCCGCGGTGCTCGCGCCGCATCGCGCTGGCGCCGTACCCTCTCGCGGAGATCGCGGGTTCAGGCGACCGCCATCAGCCATCGCTGACCGCGCACGCGCAGGCCCAGTGTGACGACCCGGGCGAGCAGGTACACGCCGAAGAACGCGGCCGACAGCCACGCGAGACCAGCCGCGCCTCCGCCTGCCCAGAGGGCGACCGCCGCGAGGGCAGGAGCGTACGGGACGAGGTTGAGCACGCCCGCGAGTGCCAGGTACCGCGCGTCTCCGGCGCCGATGAGCACGCCGTCGAGCACGAACACGACCGCCGCGAGCGGTTGAGCGACGGCGAGCACGAGCAGCGCCGGTTGGATGAGCGCGGCGACCGCGGGGTCGCCGGTGAAGACGATCCCGACGACGCCGGACGCAGCGGCGATGACGATGCCGACCGCGACACCGAACCACACCCCCCAGGCGACTGTGCGCTGCAGGACGCGGCGCACGGCCGCGAGATCACCGGCCCCGAGACCCGCGCCGATCAGGGCTTGAGCGGCGATCGCCAGGGCGTCGAGCGCGAAAGCCGCCGTGGAGAAGATCGTGAACGCGATCTGCCACCCCGCGAGCTCCGCCGACCCCAGTTGCGTGGCGACGGCGACCGTGGCGAGGAACGCCGCGCGCAGGCTCAGCGTCCGCAGGAACAGCCACCCGCCCGAGCGGGCGGTGCCCCCGAGGCCGGCGCGCTCCGGACGGAGGGATGCCGTGTGCCGCCGCGCGAGCCGGCCCACCACGACCACGTAGGCGCCGACCACCGCCCACTGCGCGATGACGGTGCCCACCGCCGACCCTGCGATCCCCCAGCCGAATCCGTAGATGAAGACGGCGTTGAGAGCCGCGTTGGCGGCGAATCCCACGCCCGCGATCCACAGCGGGGTCACGGTGTTCTGCAACCCGCGCAACAGGCCCGTCGCCGCGAAGACGATGAGCATGGCGGGAAGACCCCACATCGAGATCGACAGGTAGACGCGGGCGTTCTCGGCGACGTCGGGAGCCGCGCCGAACGCGTCGACGACCGCCGGGGTGGACCACACGCCGGCGAGAGCCAGGACGGCGCCCAGGGTGAGCGCGAGCCACATGCCGTCGATCCCGACCGAGACCGCGCGCCCGACCTCGCCCGCGCCGAATCGTCGCGCCACGGCGGGAGTGGTGGAGTAGGCGAGGAACACCATGAGGCCGACGATGGTGTGCAGGACCGCCCCCGCGATCCCGAGCCCCGCGAGCGGGGCGACGCCGAGGTGCCCGACCATGGCTGCGTCGACGATGAGGAACAGCGGCTCGGCGATGAGCGCACCGAGCGCCGGGATGGCCAGGCGGAGGATCGACCGGTTGAGCGTCTCGGGCGGTCGCGTGGTCACGCGTCGAGCCTATGGCGACCCGCCGACATCGCGTGGGGCGGGCGCGAGCGCGGGCTTCATATGTGACGGCGTCGCGAGGGGGGAGCCGAAGCGAGTAGGTGCCCGGGCACCCCGCGACAAGCACCGCGAGGGAGGCGATGTCGCCGTCCCCAGCCCGCACCGAACAACGGGGATTTATCCTGGCTGAATGACCGAGACCCCCCGTTCCGGCCTCGCGCTCGACGAACTGAGCGACGAGATCCGCCCGCAGGACGACCTGTTCCGCCACGTCAACGGCCGCTGGCTCGAGCGCACCGAGATCCCCGAGGACAAGGCGCGCTGGGGCGCCTTCCACCTCATCGCCGAGCAGGCCGAGAAGGACGTCCGCGCGATCGTGGAGGAGTCGCAGCAGGCCGAACCGGGCAGCGAGGCCCGCAAGATCGGCGACCTGTTCGCGAGCTTCATGGACACCGCCCGCATCGACGAGCTCGGCCGGACGCCGATCGAGGAGCAGCTGCGACGGGTCGACGAGGTGCACGACGTCGCCGGGCTCCTGCGGCTCACGGGCGAGTTCGAGCGCGAGGGCATGAGCGGTCTGATCGCCCTCTTCGTCGAGCCAGACCCGGGCGACCCGACGCGGTACGTCCCCGTCCTCTACCAGGGCGGCCTCTCGATGCCCGACGAGAGCTACTACCGCCTCGACAACTTCGCCGATACGCGCGACGCCTACCGCGCGCACATCGAGCGCATCCTCGACCTCGCGGGCGTGGCCGATGCGGCCGACGACGCCGCGCGGGTCCTCGCCCTCGAGACCGAGATCGCGACCCACCACTGGTCGCGCGAAGACAGCCGCGACGCGGTCAAGACCTACAACCTGAAGTCGTGGGACGACACCGTCGCTCTCGCCGGCGTCGACCTCGCCGCGTGGCGGGCGGGCGTCGCCCCCGGTCACGAGGACGCGCTCGCCGAGGTCGTCGTCTACCAGCCGAGCTTCGTCGAGTCCCTCGGCGAACTGCTCGTCGCGGAGCGCCTCGACGACTGGAAGGCCTGGCTGCGCTTCAAGGTCGTGCATTCCGCGGCGGCGTTCCTGCCCGACGCCTTCGTCGCCGAGAACTTCTCGTTCTACGGCACCCAGCTCACGGGTGTTCCCGTGAACCGCGAGCGGTGGAAGCGCGGCGTGAGCCTCGCGGAGGCCGCTCTGGGCGAGGCGATCGGCAAGGTTTACGTCGAGCGGCACTTCCCGCCGGCAGCCAAAGAGGCCATGGACGGTCTCGTCGCGCACCTCATCGAGGCCTACCGCCGCTCGATCCGCTCGCTCGAGTGGATGACCGCCGAAACGCGCGAGCGCGCGCTCGCGAAGCTCGACGCCTTCACGCCGAAGATCGGCTACCCCGTGCGTTGGAAGGACTACGGCGACCTCGAGATCACCGCCGACGACCTCATCGGCAACGTCCGCCGGGCCAACGTCTGGGAGCACGACCGTCAGCTCGCCAAGGTCGGTCAGCCGATCGACCGCGACGAGTGGCACATGACCCCGCAGACGGTGAACGCGTACTACAACCCGCTCATGAACGAGATCGTCTTCCCCGCGGCGATCCTGCAGTACCCGTTCTTCGACGCCGACCGCGACTCCGCCGCCAACTTCGGCGGGATCGGTGCCGTGATCGGCCACGAGATCGGGCACGGCTTCGACGACCAGGGCAGCCGGTTCGACGGCGACGGGTCGCTGCGCGACTGGTGGACGGATGCCGACCGCGCGGCGTTCGAGGAGCGGACCAAGGCCCTGATCGCCCAGTACGACGCGCTCGTCCCCGAGGGGCTGTCCGAGGAGCACCACGTCAACGGCGCCCTCACGATCGGTGAGAACATCGGCGACCTGGGCGGACTCGGTATCGCGATCTCGGCCTACCGCCTCTCGCTCGAAGCCGAGGGGCAGGACCCCGAAGGTCCGGTCGTGGACGGGCTCAGTGGCATCCAGCGTCTTCTTCTCAGCTGGGCGCAGGTGTGGCAGCAGAAGGGCCGGGATGCCGAGACCATCCGCCTCCTCACGATCGATCCGCACTCGCCCAACGAGTTCCGCTGCAATCAGATCGTGCGTAACATCGATGCTTTCTACGAGGCGTTCGAGGTGACCGAGGGCGACGCTCTCTGGCTCGACGCAGACCAGCGCGTCACCATTTGGTGAGGCGGAGTTTGTTGCTCTTCTGACCCGGAAGGAGCCACGCTCGTGGGCATGCCCCCGGTTCCCGAACCCGCCACCCCCGAGCCCCTCGGCGGTGCCGTCGAGTCGTCGCGACGCGACGCGCCCGCTCTCCGGGGGGCTGGGCGGAAGGGGCCGAAGCGTCTTCCGCGCCGCGCCGCGGCCGGGCGACGCTCGTTCACGGCGACGCTGCGCGCGCTCGACGAGCTCGCCGCGTCGGGTGCGCGCGTCTCGGTGCGCATCGACGAGCTGGACGGCGGGGCGCAGGTGCTCGGGGGCGACGATTTCCTGACCCTCCCGGTCGGGGGGCTCGGCGTCGTCCCGCTCCTCATCGAGGTCGCGGCATCCATCGAGGCGGGCACGATCGACGCGCTCGAGATCATCGACCGCTCGACCGTGCACGGCGCCGCGGTCGGCGGCATGTGGCAGCATCTCAAGGCCCCCGCGCTGCCGATCGCCGACGTCGCGGTGCTCGCCGCCTCGGCCGGCGACGCGCTCGCGGTCAACGCCCTCCTGCAGCGCGTGGGCCTGCAGGCCGTGCGCGCGCGGTCGGAGCAGCTGGGGATGCGCCGGACGGCGCTCCTCGATCGCTTCCGCGACGACCGCGGCCCGGACGACGCTCCGCACGTCGCGCTCTCGACCGCCCGTGAGATGGCGGAGCTGTTCGCCGGTCTCGTGAACTCGACGGTGGTCTCGCCCGGCGTCAGCGCCCAGGTCGCGGAGTGGTTGAGCCTGAACCACGACCTCTCGCTCGTGGCATCCGCCACCGGTCTCGATCCGTTCGCGCACGAGAACGACCAGCACGGGCTGCTGTTCATCAACAAGACGGGTCGGGCGGCCGGGGTGCGGGCCGAGGCGGGAGTGCTCGGCGGCCCCCGCGCGGGAGTCGCGTACGCGCTCATCGTCAACTTCGACGACCTCTCGATCTCGCACCGGCTGCGCGCACACGACGCGTTCCGCGTGCTCGGCGTCGAGCTGATGGAGTACGTGTACTGACCCTCAGGCGGCGCGGATGCTCCAGACGCTGCGCGAGCACGCCGCGATGGTGGTCGCGACGACGATGACCGTCGCGGCTTAAGCGGCAGTTCCCGCAGAGGTCGGACGACTTCCCCGGAATCACGCGGCTGACGCGCGCTTCGATCACGGATTCATTTCGCCTGTTGCGCAAACATATGACGTATGCCCTATGCTGGCATCCGGTCACCCGACCTCGTCGAAGAAGACAGGAGCTTCCGCAATGACGCAGCATGTTTCCCGCGCTCGCCGTCGCCTCGCCCTCGTGGGCGGAGTCGCCGTGGCGTCCACCCTCGCCCTCACCGCGTGCAGCCCGAGCACCGGGACCGGCGGCAACGAGTCCGACAGCCAGTACGGCTTCACCGCCGCCGAGCAGGACCCGTCCAGCACCATCACCGTCTGGGTGGACTCGTCGCGCGAGCCGATCGCACAGGCGTTCGAAAAGGCCAACCCCGACGTCAAGATCAACATCGAGACCTACGACGGCGGCTCCGGCGGATCCGGATCGTTCCAGCAGAAGGTCGCTCTGTTTGACCAGTCCGGCGAAGGCTGGCCCGACGTCGTGTTCTCGACGCAGCAGAACGACACCTCATGGGCGTCGAAGGAGAACAACGGACAGCAGGCGTTCGCCGCCCCGCTGAACAAGGGCTTCTTCGACCAGAGCTTCCTCGACGGCTTCACCAAGGGCGCCCTCGGCCCCATGACCGTCGACGACACCGTCTACGGCCTCCGCAACGACCTCGCGCCGGTGCTGTTCTGGTACAACAAGCCGCTGCTCGACCAGTTCGGATACTCCGTCCCCACGACGTGGGAGGACTACGAGGCGCTCAGCGACAAGATCGCCGCCGAGCACCCCGGCTACATCCTCGGCTCGGTCGGCGACTCGTTCCAGGCCCCCTACGTGTACTACTGGGGTGCCGAGGCCCCGATCTTCCAGGTCGACGGCAACACCTTCACCTCGAACTTCTCCGACCCGAACTCGAAGAAGGCGACCGATCTGATCGACCACATGCTGGCCAACGGCACGCTCGTGACCGACAGCGTCTTCGGCGCCGACTTCGTGTCGAAGTACAAGGACAAGCTCGTCGGCATCCCCGGCCCGGCCTGGTACGCGGGCGCGCTGTTCGACAACGAGAAGAGCCTGAACTACACCGCCGGCACCATCGGCGCCGGTGCTCCGCTCACGTGGTCGGACGGCGACAAGGTGACCGGCAACGTCGGTGGCGGCGTCTGGTACGCCTCGAGCCACTCGAAGAACCTCGAGGCCGTGAAGACCTTCCTCACGTACGTCACGAGCTCCGACGACTCCGTGAAGCTCGCCTCCGGTCTGCCCGCCTACCAGTCCGCGGCCGACGCGTGGCTCAAGGAGCAGGCCGCCCAGGGCTTCTTCACCGGCGATCTGCAGTCCAGCATCTCGACCGCGGCCAGCTCCGTCTGGCAGGGCTGGGGCTACCCGAGCTTCAGCATCGAGGCGGCGTTCTCGAAGGTCGCCCTCCCGGTGATCAGCGCCGGTAAGCCCCTCTCGGACGCCACCCAGGCGTGGCAGACCGAGATGGACAACCAGGCGCAGGTCCAGGGTTACGACGTCGAGAAATAACCCCCGCACCTCCTCAGGGCTGGCCGCATTCACGAGCGGATGCGGCCAGCCCCTTCCCCTGAGAACGGACGTGAGCATGCTCTCTCTGCGTCGAGCCCAGTCGACGTTCGGCTACCTGATGGTCAGCGGATACGTCGTCCTGCTCCTGGCGTTCGGCATCCTGCCGACCCTCTACGCCGCCTACCTGGCGTTCACCAAGGACGGAGCCTTCGTCGGCTTCGACAACTTCCTGAAGGCGGTGCAGGACTACCGCTTCCTCCCCGCCGTCGGCCATGTCGCCGCGTTCATCGCCATCTGGCTGACGAGCCTCATCGTCATCGTCGTGATCCTCGCGGTGATCGTCCACGCGATCCGCGTCCGCTGGCTGTCGTCGGCATCGCGCTTCATCTTCTACATCCCGGGCGCCCTGGCCGGGGCGTCGAGCGTGCTGCTCTGGCTCTTCATGCTCGATCCGACCGTCAGCCCGGTCAGCGGCCTCCTCCGTGCGCTGGGTTTCAACACCTTCGTCGACGTCGTCGGCAACGAGGGCAACCTCCCGGTGGTCTTCACGGTCATCGCCTTCTGGGCGGGCGCCGGTGGGTGGATCGTCATCATGTACGGCGCCCTGAACAACATCAACGTCGAGGTCATGGAAGCCGCCCGCATCGACGGAGCAGGCCCGATCGCCACCGCCTGGTACATCCAGATCCCGCTGCTGCGGAAGTGGATCGCGTACATGGCCGTCATGTCGCTCGCCGCCGGTACGCAGCTCTTCGTCGAGCCGCGCGTGCTGTCCCAGGCGAGCAAGGGCGTCGTGGGCCTGGACTACTCCCTCAACCAGGTCGCCTACCTCTACGCCTTCCGTCAGAACGACTTCAACGGCTCCGCGGCCATCTCGCTGATGCTGCTCGTCGTCGCCGCCGGCCTCGCGGCCTTCTTCGTCTTCCGAGGAGGACTCTTTGAACGCGACTGAAACACGAACGACCTCGCGCGCAGCGGACTCGCGCGCGAGCGAGTCGGGAGCACGCGCGACACGGCGCACCCTGACCCCCGCCGCCTTCCTCGGGAAGGCTCTCGTCACCGTCGTCATCCTGGTCTTCGTCTTCGTCTTCGGGATGCCGATCGTCTGGCTCCTGCTCGCGCCCACCAAATCCTCCACCGAGCTGACCGGCCAGCCGCCGTTCTCGTTCGGCTCGTTCGCGACGATCGCCGACAACTGGTCGCGGCTGAGCGAGTTCCAGAACGGCATCATCTGGCAGTGGACGGGCAACGCCGCGCTCTACACCGGCGTGGCGCTGGTGATCACCCTCATCGTCACGATCCCCGCCGGCTACGCGCTCGCGATGACGAAGTTCCGCTTCCGCGGGGTCCTGCTGATCCTCACGCTCGTCGTCATGCTCATCCCCAACACCGCGCTCGTCCTGCCGGTGTTCCTGGAGATGAGCGCGCTCAAGCTGGTCGGCACGCCGTGGGCCGTCATCCTGCCGTTCTCGTTCTTCCCGTTCGGGGTGTACCTCACGTACATCTACTTCACGACGAGCGTGTCGCAGGACCTCTTGAACGCGGCGCGCATCGACGGCGCGAGCGAGCTGCGGGTCTTCCGCTCGGTGGCCCTACCCCTCGCCACTCCCGTGATCGCCCTCGTGGGCTTCTTCAACCTCGTCGGCAACTGGAACAACTACTTCCTGCCGTTCGTGATGGAGCCCGGTCGGAAGGCCCCGATCCAGGTGGGACTCGCCGAGCTGCTGTCGAACGTGCCGCTGTTCAACCCCACGTCCTCGGCATCCGTCACTCTCGACCTGCCGGTGATGGCTCTGGCCACGATCGTGTCGATCGCGCCGATCCTCATCGTGTTCCTGTTCTCGCAGCGATTCCTCGTCGAGGGGATGACGGCGGGCGGGACGAAGGAATGACCCCGGTCACCCGGGGAGAAGAGGTTCAGTCATGAAGATCACCGGCTACCGCCTGATCAACACCACGCTCGACTGGGGGCGCCCCGTCGGCGACGTCAACGGGTTCATCGCCTCCGGCGTCACGGCCCTGCCTCTCGTCATCGTCGAGACCGACGAGGGCATCGAGGGCGTCGGGATGGGGATGCACGACGGCATCCCGCAGCTCTTCGAGGCCGTCGAGGGCGAGGACCCGCGCGCGACGTCGTGGCTGTACGACCGGATGATCGCGCGCATGTTCAAGAACGGGCACGGCGGTGCCGTCTTCGGAGGCATCGGTGCCCTCGACAGCGCGTTCTGGGACATCAAGGCGAAAGCCCTGGGCGAGCCGCTGTGGCGCCTGCTCGGGGGCCGCGACCGGTACATCCCGGGCTATGCGTCGGGGCTCGACATCGCCCTGGACGCCACGGGACTCTCCGAGTTCTACGCCTCGATGCGCGACCGCGGCTTCACCGCGGCCAAGCTCAAGGGAGGCCGCAACTACCGGCACGACGCCGAGCGGCTCGCGCTCGTGCGCGACGTGCTCGGCGAAGCGACCGACGAGCCGCTGGTCATGCTCGACGCGAACGAGTCGTGGAACCTGCCGCAGGCCATCCGCTACATCCAGCACCTCGAACAGAGCGTCGAGATCGCGTGGGTCGAGGAGCCGCTCCGTCGCTGGGATGCGGCCGGTATGCGACGGCTGCGGGATGCCATCTCCCCGGCCGTCGCGACGGGCGAGAACCTCACGGGGCTCGAGCAGTACCGTCAGCTCTTCGATGCGGAGGCCGTCGACATCGTCCAGGCGGCGGCGGTCTGGGGCGTGACCCACTCGTTGCGGGTGGCCGTGGCGGCCCACGCGCGCGACCTGGCCGTGAGCCCCATCGGGATGACCTCGAACCCCTCGACGATGGCGGTGGCCACGGCGATCCCCAATCACCTGCTGACGGAGGTCACCACCGCGCAGATGCCGACCGGTGTCACCGTCGATTACGAGGTGGCCGACGGCGGCCTCGTGCTGGGCGATCTCCCCGGGGGAGGGATCGCGATCGACGAGGCGCTCCACGCGGGCGCGGCGGAGTTCGTGTGGGGCGGTGAGCAGGGCCCGCACGTGCGCGACAGTCGCACCGGTCTCGAACTCGGCGTCCGCCGGAGCGTGGAGCGGTAGGCGGAGTAGAGTGCTCTCCATGCTTCCCGCCGCCGAGCCTCGCGCCGGGGTGCCGAAGCGGGGACAGATCGATCGGATCGGCGCCCGGGTTCTGGAGGATCTCGTCGAGTCGATCGTCACGGGTGCCGTCGCCATCGGGGAGTACCTTCCGCCGGAGCAGGCCCTGTGCGACGAGTTCGGGGTCAGCCGCACCGTGATCCGCGAGTGCGTCAAGCGCATCCAGGAGAAGGGTCTCGTCGAGGTCGCCCAGGGGCGCGGCACGCGCGTGCGTCCCTTCAACGACTGGAACGTGCTCGACCCCCTCGTCTTCGACTCGCTCGTGCGTCACGACGAGTCGCTCGGTGTGCTCGACGAGGTGAGTGTGGTGCGGGCCGCGCTCGAGGGCGTCATGGCGAGCGAGGTCGCGGCGACCGGGAGCGCCGAGTCGCTGTTGCAGATCCAGGGTCACCTGCACGACATGCGTCGTCTGCAGGACGACAATCCCGCCTTCCTCGAGGCCGACATGCAGTTCCATCTCTCGGTCATGTCGGCGTCCAAGAACCAGATCGCGGCGACCATCGCGCGCTCGTTCTTCGTGCGTCCGCGACAGAGCGCCCGGTGGGACGGCAACAACCCCGTCGACGCGGTGCCCCGCACCCTCGCGGAGCACGAGCGGGTGTTCGAGGCGATCGAGGCCCGCAACGCGGTCGCGGCGCGCGTCGCGATGGAGGAGCACATCCTCGGGTCGTGGCGCCGTCGTCGCCTGCCCGACGGCGCGCACCACTTGAGTCCCTGACGGACGCTGCCTCAGCAGGACGCGAAGCGCAATCCCTTCTTCGCGTTCCGTCCCCGGTGGGAGCCTGGTGGCCCTCACCGACCGAAGGGATGCCGTCATGTCCGACTCCACCGTCACCACCGACCCGTTCGCCGACCCCGCGGGGCCGTCGGGGCACTCGATCACCGACTGGACCGACCTCGGTCGCGAGATGTGGTCGTACCTGACCGGCCGAGGCGCAGCCGTGAACTATTCGTTCGTCGACATGACGATCGAGGTGCCGCGCGACATCGGGCCCGACGCTCCCCGCGCCACGTGGAAGCTCAACGGCACGCTGCGCGTCACCACCAGCGATGACACCGCGGCGGGTTCCGACCCGTACCGCGGCAACTGAGAGGCGGCGCCGAGATGGTGCGCCTCGACATCGACCTGACCTTCGCCGAGCAAGTCGGAGGGGCGGATGCCGGCACCCCGCCGTTCGAGGGGACCGTCACCGCCGCGGGGTCGGAGGTGCGCGTCGTGATCAACGATCCGTCGCGCCTGCCCGGCAACGGCCGGCGCACGCTCGCCGAACTCGCGACCGTCGCCGACGCGCTCGCCGCGCGCGGGATCTCAGTGCGCGTGGAGGGGCCGGAGGGGCCGATCCTGCACCTCGGGGATGTGCGCAGCAGTGTTCTGCAGCGAGTGGTCACCGGCTCGCCGCACATCCGGCTGGGGTCGGTCGCGGCGGTCGCGCCGCTGCTCGTCCGGCGCGACCGGGGTCCGTCGGTGCCGGTGCCGCCCGGAACGCCCCTGCCGCTCGTGCCCACCGTCAACCGCACGGTACGTCGCCGCATCACGACGACGCACTACACGCCGGGGTCTGGGCGACCGCGTCTCATCTTCGCCGTCGGGTCGGCGACCTGGGACGGGAAGCCACCGCGCGAGTTCGACCTCCTGCCCGAGCGCACGGTCATCGGCTCGGGCGACGAGGCCGACTTGCGCCTGCCGGGCCTGGCACCCGTGCATGCCGAGATCCGGCACGAGGGCGACGACGAGTACGTGCTCTACGGCTTCGACGCGGTCGGGGGCGGTGGAGCGTCCGTCGAGGGGCGCCGCGGCGACGGGCGGATCCTGCGCACGGGGGCGCGGATCGAACTCGGCGACTGGCGTTTGGCCTACTTCCGTGCGGAGTTCGCCGATCACGGCCGTCCGTACGGCGGGCGCGTCGGCGGCGAACTGTCCGATCAGCGCAAGCAGCCCCCGCGCGGGGGAACGGGTCCGCTCAGCCGCGCGACGGATCCGGACTGACGAGGTCGAGGTCGCGGCATCCGCGAGCCGGCATCACGCTCGGGCGTCAGAAGACGATCGTGTGGTTGCCGTGGCGGATGACGCGGTCTTCGGCGTGCCACAGCACCGCGCGCGACAGCACCTGGCGCTCGACGTCGGCGCCGCGGCGCGCGAGCTCGGCGGCCGAGTCGGCGTGCGTGACGCGGACGGTGTCCTGCTCGATGATCGGACCCTCGTCGAGGTCGCTCGTCACGTAGTGCGAGGTGGCGCCGATGAGCTTGACCCCGCGCTCCTTCGCCTTCTTGTACGGCTCGGCACCGATGAACGCCGGGAGGAACGAGTGGTGGATGTTGATCACCGGCACGCCGATCTTCTCGAGGAACTCGGGAGACAGGATCTGCATGTACCGCGCGAGCACGACGAAGTCGACGTTGCCGACCAGCAGCTCGAGAATGCGGGCCTCGGATGCCGACTTGTCCGGGCCGGGCGTCGAGGGGACGTGGAAGAACGGGACGCCGAACGAGCGCACGTCTTCGGCCGCGGTGGTGTGGTTCGACACGACCATGGGGATGCTGACGGGCAGATCGCCGCGGCGGTGACGCCACAGCAGGTCGAGCAGGCAGTGGTCCTGCTTCGACGCCAGGATCGCCATGCGCTTCGGCGTGGAGAGGTCGGTGAGCGTCCATTCCAGCTCGAAGCCGTCGCCGAGGGTCTTGGCGAGGTCTGCCTCGATCTCGGGGAAAGCGGCGGCGAGGTTCGGACGGAAGAACACGACGCGCTGGAAGTACGCACCCCCGCGCGGGTCGTCCGAGTACTGGTCGAAGGCGACGATGTTGCCGCCCTGGCGGGCGATGAGCGCCGACACGGCGGCGATGATGCCGGGGGTGTCGCTGCCGTGGACGATGAGGCACGCGTGATCGGGCTGCAGGTGGGGGCTCGCGGAGACCATCGGACCATTCTGCCGTGCGCCGGTGACGTCGCTGACCACGCCCCGTCCCGACTCGGCGGTGATCAGAGTCGGACCACGATCTTGCGCGCCGAGACGCCCGCCCGCTGCTGGTCGAGGGCGTCTTGGAGCGACGCGAGTCCCGTGCCGACGACCATCGGCTCGGGGAGGGCGCGCAGGCGCCCGTCGGCCAGGAGCTGGGGCAACACCTCGCCCCACAGGCGCGGTCCGAGGTCGTCGTCGCGCAGGCTGCTTCCCCAGACGAAAGCAGCACGGATGCCGCGGCGTCGCGCGCGGAGCATCGATCGCACGGTCGCCAGCCCGATGCGCGAGAAGACCGGGATCATCGTCGGGAACAGGCGGCGACGGCCGACGAGGCCGGCGAGCGAGTACGGGGTGCTGGCGAGGGCCAGTCGCGTGCCGCCGGTGCGCGCGAGGATGTCGATGCACGCGTCCGCCGATCCGGCGCCGAGCGCGACCGCGCCGACGACGGGGCGCGAGCCGATCGCGGCGACGAGGTCGTCGACGGCCGTCCGAGAGCCGTGGTCGGCGACGGCGTCGGCTCCGAGCGATCGCACGAGGTCGGCATTGCGCGGCGAAGCGGTGCTGACGACGTCGTAGCCGGCAGCGCGCGCGAGCTGGACGGCGCTCATCCCGACGCTGGTCGAGCCGCCCCAGACCACCACCACGCCGGCACCGCCTCCCGCGGTCTCGGCGGAGGGGGTGCGGAGCCCCAGATGGGCGGGCTGGAACAGCGCACACGCCGCGGTCGAGACGGCCAGGGGGAGGACCGCGGCCTCCTCGTCGGAGAGCGATGTCGGCGTCGGTGTCGTCAGCTGCTCGCTCAACACGGTGGCATCCTGGAATGCGCCCTCGCGGAGCGGATCGCGCCCGCGGTCGGTTCCGGTGGCGAGGCCGAAGACCCGCTGTCCCACGCGGAAGCGCGTGACGTTCGCGCCCGTCGCGAGGACTTCCCCGGCGACGTCGGAGCCGAGGACGGCTGGGGTGCGCAGCCACCGGTAGGTGACCCGGCTGGTGCCCTGGATGACCCAGTCGACGGGATTGACCGCGACGGCCCGCACCCGGACGAGGACCTCGTCGGGGGCGGGCGTCGGGGTGGGCAGGGTCGTCACGGTCAGGCGAGCGCGGGGTGCCGGCATGATCGCCGCAGCGTGGGTGGACATCGGGGCCTTTCCGCAGTGATGACACGAAGTGTCTTCACTATAGACCTGATGACGCCAAGTGACATCACCTATGCTCGAGGCATGGCGAGATGGGCTCCGGACACCAGGGAGAGGCTCCGCGTCGCCGCGCTGGAGCTCTTCGAGGAGCGCGGTTTCGGCGTGACGACCGTGCCCGACATCGTCGAGCGCGCCGGAGTCACGCGGCGGACGTTCTTCCGTCACTTCAGCGACAAGCGCGAGGTCTTCTTCGGCGACGACGAGATCCCGGGCCTGGCGACGGCGATGCTGGCCGCCGCTCCGGCCGGGGCGGCGCCGTTCTCGATCGCGTGGACGGGGCTGCGCGCGCTCGCCGCGGAGAGGTTCGAGCCGCGGCGCGATCAGATGGCGGCATCCCGTCGCATCATCGAGGACGAGCCTGCCCTCCGTGAACGCGACCTGCAGAAGCAGGCCGACCTGCGCGAGGCGATCCGCGCGGGGTGCGCCGCGCGCGGCGCCGATCCGCTCACGTCCCGTGTCGTGGCGGGTCTCACCGTCGACCTGTTGCAGACCGCTCTCGAGCGATGGCTGGCGGATGAGAACCGGATGCCGTTGACCCGCCATCTCGACGAGGTCCGGCAGCGGATGTCCGACGTGCTCGGCGATCTCGCCTCCTGACCGCTTCGGTGGCGCCGTGGCCACCGCCGCGCCACCCCGCGACCGGATGTCGGTGCGCGCGGATAGCCTGGAATCGTGACCGACTCCCTGCGCCTCGACCGCCCGGGGTGGCGCACGTGGCTGCTGTGGGGGATCGGGCTGCTCGCCTACGTCGTGTCGATCGTGAACCGCACCTCGCTGTCGGCGGTGGGCGTCGACGCGGCGACCCGCTTCCACGCCGACGCCTCGGCGCTGTCGATGTTCGCCGTCATCCAGCTCTTCGTCTACGGCGCGATGCAGATCCCGGTCGGCCTCCTCCTCGATCGCTTCGGCGCCCGCCCGATCATCGCGATCGGCATGCTGCTGATGGCGGCGGGCCAGCTCGTCATGGCGTTCGCCGATGCGGTGGGGATCGGCATCCTGGCCCGCGTGCTCATCGGCGCGGGTGACGCGGCGATCTTCCCCAGCGTGCTGCGCGTGATCGCCACATGGTTCCCCGCGCAGAGAGCACCCCTGCTGGTGCAGCTGACCGGGATCATCGGCCAGTTCGGGCAGATCATCGCCGTCGTGCCGCTCGCCGCCCTCCTGCACGCCACGAGTTGGAGCGTCGCGTTCGGCAGCGTCTCCGGGCTCGGCGTGCTGTTCGGTGTGCTGACGTACCTGATCATCCGCAACCGCCCGCCCGAACGGCGCTCCGATCCGGTCGACACGTCCGTCGACACGCAGACGGGCGCGATCCGCGTCGTGAAATCCTCCGCCGACCTGCGTCAGGGGTTCCGCGAGTCGTGGGCGCACCCGGGCACGCGCCTCGGCTTCTGGTCGCACTTCGCCACGCCGTTCGCGGGCACCGCGTTCATGCTGCTGTGGGGGTTCCCGTTCCTCACCGCGGGCGAGGGGCTCGCACCGGCCACCGCGTCGCTCATCATGACGACGCTCGTGTTCTTCGGCATCCTGTGCGGACCGGTGATCGGCGCGCTGTCGAGCCGGCACCCGACGCGGCGCTCGCGCTGGCTCGTCCTGCCGACCGTGGTGTTCCAGGCGGCGGTGTGGATCGTCGTCATCGTCTGGCCCGGGCCCGCTCCCGTGTGGCTGCTGATCGTGCTGATGTTCGCGCTGTCGACCGGTGGTCCCGCGTCGATGATCGCGTTCGACCACGCCCGCACGTTCACCCCGAGCCACCGGCTCAGCACCGCGACGGGCATCGTGAACGGCGGCGGGTTCCTCGCGGCGCTCCTCGCGATCCTCTTCATCGGTATCGCGATGGACGTGCAGGGTGCCGGGACTCCCGACACCTACTCCCTGGACGCCTTCCGCTGGGCGTTCCTCATGCAGGTGCCCCTCTGGCTCGTCGGCGGGATCGCGATCGCCGTCGAGCGCGGTCGCACGATCCGCCACGTGGGCGGGATCGACAAGCTGCCCCGCTGACGGCTTACGCGCCGCCGGTCAGCCGGCCCCACAGCTCGCCGATGAGCGGAGCGATGTCGGAGGCCCGCTCCGCGGATCCGGATGCCATGGCCACCAGCGGGAACACCGTCACGGCGAGTGCGACGAGAACGGCGAGCACGACCCACACGATCGCGACGCCCGTGCGTCGGCGGGTGAGCGCGAGCAGGAGCAGTCCCGCGACGATGACGACGCCGACCAGCGTCACGAGGGTCACGCTCAGCGTGGGGAAGGGGATGAGACCCGCGGTCGACGCGGTGGCCCCGGCGAGGAACCCGAGGAGCGGCAGGAAGAGCCCCAGAGCGATCAGGACCACGATCCCCGCGCCGACCCCGGTCGCGATGAACACCCCTCGCGTGCGGCGGGCCGTGGTGATGCGTCCGGCTCTCATCGTCTCGTCCTCCCGTCGGGCCCGCGCGGTGCGGCGTCACTGGTGTGACGAGTCGACCCGGTCTTTCGTCACGCGGCGGGCTGTTCCGGCTCTCCAGACCCTGTGCGGCATCCCTTGTCCCACTTATCGCTGGTCGAGGCGCCGTGAAGTGGCGAAATGTGGGACACGAAGCGTCAGAAGTGGGACGAGGGTGAGCGGCGCGGGCGCTGTCGCCGGCACTGTCGCAGGTGCTGTCGCCGGATGCCAGACTCGGGGCATGAGCGAGATCGACATCCGTCCCCTCGAGACGATCGAGGGCATCCACGAGGCCTCGCGCCTGTTCGATGCGGTGTGGGTCGGAGACCGGGCGACGATGCCGGCGAACATCCTGCGGGCGCTCGAGCACTCCGGCAACTACGTCGTGGGGCTCTTCGACGGCGAGCACATGATCGGCGCCTCGGCGGCGTTCTTCGGTCCGCCCGCCGAGCGGTCGATGCACTCGCACATCACCGGGGTCCTGCCCGGCTATCAGGGCCGTGGCCTCGGTCGGCAGCTGAAGAACCACCAGCGCGAGTGGGCGCTGGGGCGGGGGATCGGGCACATCACCTGGACTTTCGACCCGCTCATCGCTCGTAACGCGCACTTCAACCTCGCCGTGCTCGGCACGCGCGTAACCGACTACTTGGTCAACCAGTACGGCGAGATGCCCGACGACGTGAACCGCGGGGACGAGTCCGATCGACTCATGGTGTCGTGGGCTCTCGCCGAACCGCCCGCCCCGACACCGGACGCCGACAGCGTCCGCGCGGTCGTCGAGATCCCCGACGACATCGAGACCCTGCGCCGCACCGACCCGACGGCGGCCGCCGCGTGGCGCGTGCGCCTTCGCGACGAGCTGCGGGGGCAGCTGGCATCCGGTCTCCGGATCGGCGGCTTCGACCGTCGCGGCTACCTGATCGTCTGAGCCTCAGTCGCCGGAGACCGGCTCGTCCTTCTCGGCCGCGGGGTCGCCCTGACCCGGGCCCGGTCGCACGGCCGCATCGTCGCGCACGTCGATGCGTGTGACGCCGTCGTGCTCGGTGACGTCGAAGCGCGGGGCCGCGTCTTCTTCGGTGGCCTTGGGAGCCGACGTCAGCTGATCGTGACGGTTCTCTTCGAAGCTCTTGTCGTCGCTCATCGCTCTCACTTCTCTCCGGCCGAACGCCATGCGTCCGAATCCATGTGCGAGCCCGCCTGCGGGCCCATCTGCAGCATCCCGCCGTCGACGACCCAGCTCGCGCCCGTGACGTACGAGCCCGAAGGAGACGCCAGGAAGCGGATCACGTCGGCGATCTCCTCGGGCTTGCCCGGGCGGCCGAGCGGGATCCCGGGGCGGTGGGTGCGCTCGGCATCCTCCGACGACATGTCGTTGATGGGGGTCGCGATCTCCCCCGGGGCGACGGCGTTCGCGGTGATGCCGTACTGTCCGAGCTCGAGGGCCATCGTCTTGATGAGGCCGCCGACACCGTGCTTGGCCGCGACATAGGGGGCCGAGCCGACGCGCGGCTGGTGCTCGTGCACGCTCGACACCACGATGAGTCGGCCACCCCTGCGCGCCTCCACCATGCGGCGTGCGGCCGTGTGCAGGGCGAGGAACGCGCCGTCGAGGTTGAGCGAGATGTCGGTGCGCCACGTGTCGAAGTCGAGGTCGAGGAACGAGCCCCCGATCCCGCCGCCGGCGTTGTTGACGAAGACGTCGAGGCCCCCGAGCTCGTCGGCCATGGCGTTCACGGCATCCGGGACCGCATCGAAATCTGTCGCGTCGAACTGCGCGACGATTGCGCGGGATCCGCGGGCGCGGACGGCGGCGGCGGTCTCTTCCGCGCCGTCCTTGTCGGAGTGGTAGGTCACGGCGACGTCGATCCCGGCGTCGGCGAGGGCGAGGGCGGTGGCCGCACCGATCCCCGAGTCGGAGCCGGTGACGATCGCGTGGCGGGGGGTGAAGTCGTCGCTCATGCGCCCGACCGTACGCGTGCGGGGCGGCGCGGTCGTCGGCCTTGCCAGGTGCGGGCGGGGGCGTTACGGTCGCCGACGCCATCGATCGGGCATGCCCGGTGCCGCGCTCCGGAACAATCGTCGCCTCGCCCGTGTCGCGTCGCGAAGATCGACGACTGTCGCCCGGCTTCTCCGGAGCCCGGCACGCCGTGAGCCGCCGCGTCGCCACCGGCACGCCGTGAGCGCGCCTCCGGTCCGCGCGGCCGCACGGTTAGCCTGCCGTCATGCCCCTCACCCGCCCCGCCTCGCCCGTGACCCTGGATGCCGTGGAGCTCCGCGTGCTGCACCTGCCCCTCGTTTCGCCGTTCACGACGTCGTTCGGCACCGAGACCGTGCGCGAGGTGATCGTCGTCGCAGCGGAGACCGCGGACGGCGTGGGCTGGGGCGAGGTCGTGACGATGGCCGAACCGCTGTACTCCAGTGAATACACCGCGGGCGCGTGGGACGTGCTGAGCCGCTATCTCGTGCCGGCGCTGCTCGAGCGCCGGACGTTCGCGCCCGAGGAGGTTCCCGGCATCCTGGCGCCCTTCGTCGGGCACCGCATGGCCAAGGCGGGCCTCGAGCTCGCGGTGATCGACGCCGCGCTGCGCGCCGAGGGGCGGAGCCTCGGCCAGTACCTCGGGGCCGAGAAGACCCGCGTGCCCTCGGGAGTCTCGGTCGGCATCCAGAGCGACCCCGCCGAGCTGGTCGACGTCGTGGGCGGATACCTCGATGAGGGGTACGTCCGCATCAAGATCAAGATCAAGCCCGGGCGCGACATCGCCGACACCGCCGCCGTCCGCGGGACCTTCGCCGACATCCCGTTGCAGGTCGACGCCAACTCGGCGTACACGCTTCAGGATGCCGACACCCTCGCCGAACTGGACCGCTTCGACCTCCTGCTCATCGAGCAGCCGCTGCAGGAAGACGACCTCGTCGACCACGCGCAGCTCGCGAAGAAGCTGCGGACGCCCGTGTGCCTCGACGAGTCGATCGTCTCGGCGAAGGCGGCCGCCGACGCCCTGACGCTCGGGTCCGCGGCGATCGTCAACATCAAGGCGGGTCGCGTGGGCGGCTACCTCGAAGCCGTGGCGGTGCACGACCTGTGCCGCGCGGCCGGGATCCCCGTGTGGTGCGGCGGCATGCTCGAGACGGGGATCGGCCGCGCGGCCAACGCCGCCCTCGCCGCCCTGCCCGGCTTCACGCTGCCGGGTGACATCTCGGCATCCGCCCGCTTCTACACACGCGACATCGTCACCGAACCCGCCGTGATCGAGGACGGGCACGTTCGCGTGCCCACCGGACCCGGCCTCGGCGTCGAGATCGACCGGGCAGCTCTCGACGCCGTGACCGTGCGACGCGAGCGCCTCACGCGCTGAACCGCCGCACGGACCCGGGGCGCGGACCCGGCGCACGGACCCGGCGCACGAGCCCGGCGGCGACGGGCCGCTTCGGTAAACTGGGGGTCCGCGTCATCCGCGGCATCCCACAGCTTTCCCGACCATTGGAGCCACCGTGGCCGAACAGTCCCGCCTCGACAAGGTCATCGCCCTCGCCCGCCACCGCGGGTTCGTGTTCCAGGCCGGTGAGATCTACGGCGGTTCGCGCTCGGCGTGGGACTACGGCCCCCTCGGCACCGAGCTGAAAGAGAACATCCGTCGCCAGTGGTGGCAGACGTTCGTCCGCGGGCGCGGCGACATGGTGGGCCTCGACTCGAGCATCATCCTGCCCAAGCGGGTGTGGGAGGCGTCCGGCCACGTCGCGACCTTCACCGACCCGCTGGTGGAGTGCCTGCACTGCCACAAGCGCTTCCGCGCCGACAACCTCATCGAGGACTTCGAGGCCCGCAAGGGCCGTAAGGCCGAGAACGGCCTCGCCGACGTCCCGTGCCCGAACTGCGGCACGAAGGGCCAGTACACCGAGCCGAAGTCGTTCTCGGGCCTGGTCAAGACGTATCTCGGCGTCGTCGACGACGAGTCGGGCCTGTACTTCCTGCGTCCCGAGACCGCGCAGGGCATCTTCGTGAACTTCTCGAACGTGCTCACGGCATCCCGTCGCAAGCCCCCGTTCGGCGTCGGCCAGGTCGGCAAGGCGTTCCGCAACGAAATCACGCCCGGGAACTTCATCTTCCGCACGCGCGAGTTCGAGCAGATGGAGATCGAGTACTTCACCCCGCCCGCCGAGGCGAACGAGTGGTTCGAGCACTGGGTCGAGGCGTGCTGGAACTGGTTCATCGACCTCGGTATCGACGCCGACAACATGAAGCGCTTCGACGTGCCCGAAGACGACCGCGCGCACTACTCCGCCGGCACCATCGACGTCGAGTACCGCTTCGGCTTCCCGGGCAAGGAGTGGGGCGAGCTCATGGGCGTCGCCAACCGCACCGACTACGACCTCAAGAGCCACTCCGAGGCGTCGGGCCAGTCGCTCACCTTCTTCGACCAGGCCTCGGGCGAGAAGTACACGCCCTATGTCATCGAGCCCTCGTTCGGTCTGACGCGCGCGATGATGGCGTTCCTCGTCGACGCGTACCGCGAAGAAGAGGTGCCCAACGCCAAGGGCGGCACCGACACCCGCACGGTGCTGAAGCTCGACCCGCGCCTCGCGCCCGTCAAGGTCGCCGTGCTGCCGCTCTCGCGCAACGAGCGCCTGTCGCCGCTGGCCCGCGAGGTCGCCGACACGCTGCGCGCGGCCGGCTGGAACATCGACTTCGACGACGCCGGTGCCATCGGCCGCCGCTACCGCCGCCAGGATGAGATCGGCACCCCGTACTGCGTCACGGTGGACTTCGACTCGCTCGACGACAACGCCGTGACCGTGCGCGACCGCGACACGATGGGCCAGGAGCGCATCGGCCTCGACGCGCTCCACGGCTACCTCGCCGAACGGCTGCGCGGAGCCTGACGCCCTCGCTCGAGCAACCGGATGCCATGACCTCGCGGTCGTGGCATCCGGTTCGTCGTTTCACGGGGGCGCGACCCCGCCTGACAGCGCCGTGACAGCGCCCCCGTCGCGGTGACAGGAGCACGACAGTGCGCCCGGCGCATCCTGTCGTCATGACCACTTCATCCACCCGCTCTCCCGCGGTCCGAGCCGAAGGGCTCGTCAAGACGTTCGGCTCCAACCGGGCCGTCGACGGCGTCGATCTCGTCGTCGAAGCCGGCACGGTCTACGGTGTGCTCGGCCCCAACGGCGCCGGCAAGACCACCACCATCAGCATGCTGACCACGCTGCTGCGTCCCGACGGCGGCCGGGCCGAGATCTTCGGCCACGACGTCGCCCGAGAGCCGCACGTCGTGCGTCAGCTCATCGGCCTGACCGGGCAGTTCGCCTCGGTCGACGAGAAGCTCTCGGCCACCGAGAACCTCATGATCTTCGGGCGCCTCCTCGGCCTCTCCCGGGGCGACGCCCGTCGAAAGGCGAGCGAACTCCTCGAGGAGTTCGGCCTCACCGAGGCGGCATCCCGTCCCCTCGCGAAGTTCTCCGGCGGTATGCGTCGCCGGCTCGACCTCGCGGCATCCCTCATCGCCCAGCCGCCGCTCATCTTCCTCGACGAGCCGACCACGGGCCTGGATCCCCGCACCCGCGGACAGATGTGGGACACGATCCGCCGGCTCGTGGCATCCGGCTCCACCGTCGTGCTCACCACCCAGTACCTCGACGAGGCCGACCAGCTCGCCGACCGCATCGCCGTCATCGACCGCGGACGCGTCGTCGCCGAGGGCACGGCGCTCGAGCTCAAGGCCTCGGTCGGGCAGGCGTCGCTCGTGCTGCGTCTGCAGCCCGGCTCCGATCTCGACGTCGCCCGCGCGACGGTCGGACGTGTCCTGGATGCCACGGCCATCGTCTCCCCGGAGGCGGCGCGCCTCACGGTGCCGATGTCCGACCCCGATCAGGTCACCGACCTGCTGGTGGCCTTCCGCGAGGAGGGCGTGCACCTGAGCGAGTTCAGTGTGCAGCAGCCCACCCTCGACGAGGTCTTCCTCACCCTCACCGGCACCGGCGTGCCCACCGACGACCGCCCGGCGCACGAGAACGCCGACGCCCTGGAAGGAGTCCGCTCATGAGCGCCCTCACCCTCGAACGCGACCTCCCGCGCACCGCGAGCCTCGCGCAGACCGTCCAGAACACCCTCACCATGGCGGGCCGCGGTCTGCTGAAGATCCGGCGGACGCCCGAGCAGCTCATCGACGTGACGCTGCAGCCGATCCTTTTCACGCTGATGTTCACGTACATCTTCGGCGGCGCGATCGCGGGCGACGTGCAGAACTACCTGCCGATCATCATCCCCGGCATCCTCGTGCAGACGGTCATCACGACCTCGGTCGTGACCGGCACGCAGCTGCGCGAAGACATGGACAAGGGCGTGTTCGACCGGTTCCGCTCCCTCCCGATCGCGCGCATCGCGCCCCTGTCGGGGGCGCTGCTGGCCGACACGGTCCGCTACGCGATCGCGACGACGCTCACGTTCGCGATGGGGTTCGTCATGGGCTTCCGGCCCGAGGGGGGCCTGTGGGCCGTCGTCGCGGCGGGACTCCTCGTCATCACGTGCTCGTGGGCGATCAGCTGGATCTTCGCGTTCTTCGGGGTCATCGCCCGCAGCGCCTCGAGCGTGCAGGGCATCTCGATGATCATCCTGTTCCCCCTGACATTCCTGTCCAACGCGTTCGTCCCCGCCGACACGATGCCCTCGTGGCTGCAGTGGTTCGTCAACGTCAACCCCGTGTCGCACCTCGTGACCGCGGTGCGCGACCTCGTCAACAGCGGCACGGTCGGCTCCGACGCGCTCATCTCGCTCATCGGTGCGGCGGTCATCGTCGCGGTGTTCGCTCCGCTCACGGTGCGCGCCTACATGCGCAAGGCCTAGCCGAGCGGGCTTCAGTCGAGCAGGGCCGCGAGGGCCTCGGCATCCACGTCCGACAGGGGCGTCCGGATGCCGGGGCCCTCCGTCGTGGGAGCCTCGGGCAGCTCGGCCAAGCGCTCCCGCGTCCACACGAAGAAGGGGTCGCGGACGTCGGCGGCCCCGCGCACGGCGGCGGCGCGGGCGAGGGCCTCTTCGGCGCGGGAGCGACGCCCCGTCGCGGCGTTCCACCCGGCGATCGCGAGGAGGACCGTCGCGACGATCGGGAAGTCCCGTGACCTGATCGCGCGCTCGAGCGCTGAGCGGAGCGCGTCGCGGGCCTCGTCGTGCCGATCGAGCAGCAGCAGTGCCTGCGCGCGTTGCGCGTCGCGCCACGCCACGAATTGATCCGGGAAGCCGGGTTCGAGCGTGATGCGTTCGACCGCGCGAAGGGCTTCGGCTCCGTCGCCGGCGGCGACCGCGACATGGGCCACGGTCATGGCCGCTTGGGCGACGGAGCGCACCGAGCCGTCGGCGTCGGCGAGCCGCTCGATCTCCTCCACACGGGCGCGCGCCTCGTCGTCCCGTCCGAGACGGAGCAGGATGCCGACGGCTTGGGCGCGCTGCTGCAGGAAGTCCGAGACGGAGGTGAGGCCGCGGATCGCGTCGCTCGAGCGGTCGGTGACGAGGAGCGCCTCGTCGAGGCGGCCCTCGAGGATGAGCCACTCCGCGCGCAGCTGACTCGCGAAGCCGGTGCCCCACGGGTCGCCGATCGCGGTGAACATCTCGAGCGCGCGGCCGCTCTCGACGCCGAGCGTGGCGGCGTCTCCGGCGTTCTGCGCGGCCCCGGCGTGCAGCGTGTGCAGGATCGCCCGCGACCACGGCGGTGCGGCGTGCAGCTCGGCGTCGGTCACGTCGACGTGCCAGGTGCGGGCGGCGTCGCCGTCCCCCACGGCGAGCACCGAGCCCGCGAGACGCAGCAGCGGCGGGATCAGCGCCGTGACCTCCGAGGGGTGTCGGTGAGCGGCTTCCTCGAGCTCGAGGCGGCGGGCCAGGAAGACCTTGGGCGACAGGCCGGTCGTGCCGCCGGGTTCGGGGAAGGTGGCCGAGAACAGCGCGACCGCCTCGACCACGATGGTCGGTTCGTCGTCGAGAGGGGTCGTGGGATCGGCGACGTCGGCGACCGCGCGCCGCAGGTCGTCGCTGCGCTCGCGGATCGCCCACGGCCAGAGCAGGCTGCGCAGCAGTCTTGCTCCCGCTCGACGGTCTCCCGCCCGGGCGACGGCGCGGAGCGCCGCGGTCAGGTTCTCGTCGTTCGCGTCGAACCAGGCGAGGGCAGCAGGGAGCCCCGGCCCACGCACGTCCTGCTCCCACCGCGCGGCGAGAACCGTGAGCACGTCGGCGGCGGTGCGGCGGTACCGCTCCTCCTCGCCGTCGGTGCGCAGCCGGTCGAGCCCGTACTCGCGCACGGTCTCGAGCATCCGGAATCGTCCGTCGCGCCGGGTGAGGAGCGAGCGGTCGACGAGGGCGTCGAGAGTGTCGGCATCCACCCCGAAGGCCGTGGCGACGGCGCGGGCGTCCGAGGCGCCGATGCCGTCGGGGAAGACGGCCGCGGCGCGCAGGGCGACCCGCTCGGGGTCGGTGAGGGTGTCCCAGCTCCAGTCGATGAGCGCCCGGAGGGTGCGGTGTCGCTCCGAGCTGAGCCGCGGTCCGCGCGACAACAGGGCGAAGCGGTCGTCGAGGCCCGCGTCGATCTCGGCGAGGGTGAGGGTGCGCGTGCGCGCGGCGGCGAGCTCGATGGCCAGGGGGAGCCCGTCGAGGCGGCGCACGATCCGGGCGGCGGTCTCGTGCTCGTCCGGCGTCGGTTCGCTCCCGCGCGCGGATCGCACGCGGCGGGCGAACAGGGCGTCCGCATCGGCGGGCGGCAGAGGGCCGAGGTCGACGAAGGCTTCGCCCGGGATGCCGAGGGGCTCACGGCTCGTCGCGAGGACGCGCACACCCTCGCTCATTCCGAGGAGGGTCAGCGCGGCGTCCGCCGCTTCGCCCGTCACGTGCTCGCAGTTGTCGAGCACGAGCAGCACCTCGCGTCCGGCGACCGCCTCGGCGACACGCTCGGCCGAGGTCGAGGTCGCGCCGGTCGTGTCGCGCACGCGCATGCCGCGTCCGACGGCACCGGCGATCGCCGTCCAGACCTCTCCCGCCGCGGCCGGGGCGAGCTCGACGACGATCGCACCGGCGAGTCCGCGGGCGGTCTCGACGGCGAGCGTGGTCTTGCCCGCTCCGCCCGGGCCGACGATCGTGACGAGCCGGTCCGTGGTGAGACGTGCGCGGATGGCGTCGAGCTCGTCGCCGCGGCCGATCAGGGTCGTGACCGGGGCGGGGAGCACGGGCGGAGCCGCGGGTGCGGGGGCCGCCGCGGCGAGGCGCTCGGCGTGGGCGCGATCTTCGAGGAGGTCGCGGACGAGCCAGTCGAAGCCCTCGCCCGGTGTCCAGACGTCGCCGGTCCACAGTGCCAGCGCTTCGCGGGCGCGGGCGCCGTCGTCGGTCTCACGGGCCTCGGCCACCAGGTCCTGGAAGAGCGTGATGTCGACGTCGCGGCGGTCCACGTCGAGGCGGTAACCGCCGGGCGTGGACGACACCGAGCCCGCGGGGAGCGCGCGGCGCAGGCGCGACACGAGCGACTGCAGGGCCGCCCGGGGGTCGTCGGGGACGTCGAGGGGCCAGAGATCTTCGACCAGGGCGCGGGCGCTCACGGTGGTGCCGGCATCCACCGCGAGGCGGAGGAGCAGCGACTGCTGGCCGCGCCCGGGCACGACGGCATCCCCGTCATCCGTGGCAACGCTCAACCCGCCGAAGAACCGCACCCGCACGGGATTCACTCTAGGTGGCCGCCCGGCGTCGCCCCACGAGCGCGTGCGCCCCCGCGGATTCGGAGACCGTCACCGGATTCGGAAGAAATGGGGCATTCGGTCCGAATCCGATGCATCCGTCCGAATCCGGCGCGCGCCGCCTATGGCCCCGCGGTGCTCGCGCGCACGACGAGCCGCGGGAGCCTCACCTGCACGCGGTCGGTCGGGGGATCGGCATCCTGGATCGCGGTGAACAGCTCGAGGCAGGCCTCGCCGACCTCGCGCGCCTCGAGGTCGAACGACGTCACCGTCGGGGTCAGCAGCGCGTGCATCGGCTCGTCGACGTACGCCGCGAGCAGAAGGTCGGTGCCGACCCGTCTTCCGGCGCGGTGGGCGGCTTCGAGGGCGGGTGCCGCCGACCCGCTCGGGCCCACGATGAGGGCGTCGACACGCTCCGTCGCGAGGATGTCGCCCACGGCCGCGTCGACCTCCTCGGCGGTGGGGATGAAGCCGATGGCGCGTGAGATCGGGATGCCGCCGCGCTCGGCGATCCACGTCTCGTAGGTCGTGGTGAGCTCACGACTCCACGCGGTTCCCGCGGCGGGGAGCACCGCGGCGATGCGTCTGGCGCCCCGGGCAGTCAGATGGTCGAGGAGTCCGCGGAGGGCGGTCTCGTGGTCGTAGACCACGCTCCCCGCGACGCGTCCCTCTCCGCCGACGAGGTGTTCGGCGCTGACCACCGGGCGGCCGGTGTCGAGGATGGCACGGACGCCGGCATCGTCCGTCGTCCCGTCGACCACCACGTAACCGTCGACGAACGCCGTCGGCGGGGTGTCGTCGTCGGCCTCGCGATGCGGGAGCAGGATCACCGAGAGACCGCGTCGGTCGGCGGCGTCGACCACCCCGAAGGCGAACTCGGTGTAGTACGGCAGGCGCGTCGCGCCCGGCGGAAGGTACAGCCCGATCGCGCCGTATCGGGCGGTGCGGAGGCTGCGCGCGGGCGCGTTGACGACGTAGCCCAGCGCACGGGCGGCGGCGAGTACGCGCTCCCGCGTCTCGGGGGAGACGCCGGCCTTGTCGCGGAGCGCGAACGACGCGGCGGCGATCGAGACGCCGGCGGCGGCGGCCACGTCGTGCAGCGTCGGTTTGCGGGGCGTCACACGGCCCGACAGTACCCGACGTCGAATCGACTCTTGCGCCGACGTCGACTTAAACGTTTAATGTCCCTGAAACACCCCGAGTCCACGGGCTGAAACACCGGTTCGGTAGCCTCGGGCTCGAGCAGGGGTGATCGACGACGATCCACCTCGCCGTCCCCCGCACGCCGACCCCGATTCCGACCGAAAGAGATGGCCCGCCGATGAGCTGGCGCATGCCGAGCGAGACAGCCCCGCAGACCCGAACCTGGATGGCCTTCCCCGCGGAGGGACCCACCCTCGGCGAGACCAACGCCGAACGCGAGGCCGGTTACGCGGCCTGGACCGCTGTCGCCCACGCCGTCGCCGAGTTCGAACCCGTGACGATGGTCGTCGACCCCGCCGAGGTGACGCGGGCGCGACGCATGCTCTCATCCGAGATCGAGATCCTCGAAGCGCCGGTCGACGAGTTCTGGATGCGCGACGCCGGCCCGACGTTCGTGCTCGATCCCGAGCGCCCGGGTGTGCTGGGGGCGGTCGCGTGGACGTTCAACGGCTGGGGCGACCACTGGTGGGGCACGTGGCGGAAGTCCGCCGGCCTCGGTCGGTTCGTCGCCGAGGCGGCCGGTGCCGAGCTCGTGTCGTCTCTCCTGGTGAACGAGGGGGGCGGCATCCACGTCGACGGCGAGGGAACGGTCTTCCTCACCGAGACCGTGCAGCTCGACCCGCGGCGCAACCCCTACGCCGACCGCGCGCGCGTCGAGGCCGAGATGCTCCGCACGATCGGCGCGACGCACGCGGTCTGGCTGCCCCGCGGGCTGTCGCGCGATTACGAGGACTTCGGCACGAGCGGGCACGTCGACATCGTCGCGACGATGCCCTCGCCCGGAGTCGTGCTCCTGCACGACCAGCGCAACCCCGCGCACCCCGACCACGCCGTCTCGGCCGAGCTCCGTGCCTTCTTCGGGGAGCAGACGGATGCCGCCGGCCGCCCGTTCGACATCGTCGACCTGCCCGCGCCCGCCACGATCCGTGACGCGGACGGCGACACCGACTGGAGCTACGTTAACCACCTCGTCGTCAACGGCGGCGTGATCGCCTGCGGCTTCGACGAGCCCGAAGCGGACGATCGGGCGCGCGGCATCCTCGAGGAGGCGTACCCGGGACGCCGGGTGATCACGGTCGACGCCCGCGAACTGTACGCCCGGGGCGGCGGCATCCATTGCATCACCCAGCAGCAGCCGGAGGTCGGCGCATGATCGAGGTCACCGAAGCGACCATCGCCCAGCTCGCCGCCGCGCTCGCCGCGGGCGAGACCACCGCGGTCGAGCTCGTCGACGCGCACCTCGCGCGCATCGCCGCGTACGACGGGCCGGACTCCGCGACGAAGTTGAACTCCGTCGTCGTCCTCAACCCCGACGCACGGGCCGAGGCCGAGGCATCCGATGCGCGTCGCGCCGCGGGGCACGTGCGCGGCCCGCTCGACGGCATCCCGTACACCGCGAAGGACAGCTATCTCGTGCGCGGTCTCACCGCGGCATCCGGAAGCCCGGCGTTCGCCGATCTCGTCGCGCGGAGCGACGCGTTCACCATCGAGCGGCTGCGTGAGGCGGGCGCCATCTGCCTCGGGCGCACGAACATGCCCCCGATGGCCAACGGCGGTATGCAGCGGGGTCTCTACGGACGGGCCGAGAGCCCGTACAACGCCGAATACCTCACCTCGGCCTTCGCCTCGGGCTCGTCGAACGGCTCCGGGACGGCGACGGCCTCGTCGTTCGGCGTCTTCGGTCTCGGCGAGGAGACGTGGTCGAGCGGGCGGGCCCCGGCATCCTGCAACGGACTCTGCGCGTACACCCCCTCACGCGGCGTGATCTCGGTGCGCGGCAACTGGCCGCTGGTGCCGACCATGGACGTCGTCGTGCCGCACACGCGATCGATGGCCGACCTGCTCGCGGTGCTCGACGTCGTCGTCGCCGATGATCCCGAAACGCGCGGCGATTTCTGGCGCGCGCAGCCGTGGGTGCCGCTGCCGGCCGCGTCCGAGGTCCGGCCGGAGTCGTACGCCGCGCTCGCGGCCGACGCGTCGCTGGTGGGCAAGCGGATCGGCATCCCGCGCCTGTTCCTCGGCTCCGATCCGCTCGTGGGCACCGGTCCGAAGGGCGTGGGTGGGCCGACGGGCGAGCGCATCGAACCGCGGCCGTCGGTGCTCGCCCTGTGGGAGGCCGCGCGCGCCGACCTCGAGGCCGCGGGGGCGATCGTCGTCGAGACCGACTTCCCCCTGCTGAGCAACTACGAGGGCGACCGGCCCGGGGCGCCCACGATCGCGACCCGCGGTCTGGTGTCGCCCGAGTTCCTTCATGGCGAGATCGTCGACCTGTCGGCGTGGGCGTGGGACGACTTCCTCCGCGCGAACGGACACCCCGGCCTCGCGGTCGTCGACGGCGCCGAGATCTTCCCACACCCCGAGGGTGCGCTGCCCGACCGCTACACGGGCTTCGACGACGACATCGCCGTCTACCCCGCGCACGTGCGCGAGCACCCGGTGACGGCGTTCACCGAGATCCCGCACCTGGAGGAGGGGCTGCGCGGTCTGGAGGAGACCCGGCGCCGCGATCTCGAGGAGTGGATGGATGCCGAGGTCCTCGACGCCCTCGTCTTCCCGACGCAGAGCGACGTCGCGCCCGCGGACGCCGACGTGAACCCCGCCTCGGCGGACATCGCCTGGCGCAACGGCGTCTGGGTCTCGACCGGCAATCTCGCGATCCGCCACTGCGGGGTGCCGACCGTGACGGTGCCGATGGGGGTGATGGCCGACATCGGGATGCCGGTGGGCCTGACGTTCGCCGGTCGGGCCTACGACGACACGTCTCTGCTGCGACTGGGCGCGGCGTTCGAGGCGCTGCGTCCGCGGCGCGTGGTGCCGCCGCGGACACCCCCTCTGCACACGCGGGGCTGAAGCTCCCCGGCTGTGGACAACCCCTCCCGGCGCGGACGCTTCGCTAGCCTGGAGCACGACCGACGCCGAGGGGGGACCATGACGGAAGTCGCGGGAGGGCACGGGGGCAGTCACGGGAGGGCGTGGCCGTCGCAGCCCGAACTACTGACCGACACATCGCGCTGCCCATGGTGCTTCGCGCCGATCACGGCGTCGCCGTGCGCGACGTGCGGACTCGATCTCAGCGACCCGCGGACCTTCGACGTCCTGTCGCTGTCGCAGCACATCGCCGGTCTCGTGCACGCGCGCGACGAGGCGCTGCGGGTGATCCGAGCGGATGCCTCAGCGCGGGCGGGCGCGGCGGCTCCGGCCTCCTCGGCTTCTCCGGGCGCAGCTGCTCCCGCGGCGGCGCAGGTTCCTGCTGCCGAGGCTCCGGTTCCTGGTCCCGATGCGTCTGCCCCCGACGCTCCGGCCCCTGCTGTCGAGGGGCCGGCTCCCGACGCTCCGGCCCCTGCTCGCGAGGCGCCCGTTCCCGCGGAGGAATCGGTCGGCGCGCCGGTTCCCGGTTCCTCGCCGGTTCCCGATCCCCAGCCGGTTCCCGATCCCCAGCCGGTTCCCGATTCCGTCCCGGCCGGCGTGCCGGCGCCGGGCTCCCCGCCGCCGCTGCCGGTGGCCGCTCAGGCGGCGGCGCCCCCGACGTTCACGGCCCCTCCCGGGTTCGCCCCTCCGGGTGAGCTGCACCCGTTCCCGGGTGCCGGGACCGCGCAGCCCGCGGGCGGTCCGAGCGAGGGCGGACCGGCCTTCCCTCCGCCGACGCCCGTCGAGCCCGCCAAACCGCGTCGCTCCGGCGTGCAGGTCTTCCTGCTCTCGGTGGGCGTCGTGCTGCTCGCTGTGGCCGCGGCGTTCTTCCTCACGGTGGCGTGGGTCAGCGGTGGTCTCGTCCTTCGCTCGATCATCGTGGGCGCTCTGACCGCGGGCGTGATCGTCACGGCATCCGTTCTGCGCCGTCGACGACTGACGGCCACGGCGGAGGGTATCGCGCTCCTCGGAATAGCCCTCGTGGCGCTCGACGTGTGGGCCGTGCGCGCGAACGACCTCGCCGGGGCGTCCGGTGCGGACGCGCGCGTCTACTGGGGGTGGGCGGCGGCTCTCGCCGGCATCGGGTTCGTCGTGTGGGCGCGGTTCGCGGGTCTCCGTGCACCGCTGTCCGCGGGCGTCGCGTCGTTCGCGGTCGGCCCGCCTCTGGTCGTCGCGGGCCTCCTGTCCCGCGATGTCACTCTCGGGTGGTACGCCGCGGGACTGACGATCCTCGTCCTCACCCTCGCCGCGCCCCTGGTGCGGCGGCTCGCCCGGGCCGACCTCGGATCCGTCGCGATCGAGACCACCGCCCTGCGTTCGTTCGCCGGAGTCGGCGCGGTCCTCGCCCTGATCTCCGCGCTCGTCCTCGACCCCGAGAGCGCGTGGACGCCGGTCGCCGCGAGCGTGCCGCTCGCCGCGCTGCTCGCCGTGCACGCCGGCGCGTTCCTCCGCACCGGTGCGGCTCCCGTCGCGACCGTCGCGGCACCGTTCTCGGTGCTCGCTCTCGGATCCGGCGTCACGGCCACGGTCGTCCGTCTCGCGGATGCCACGGTCACCGTCACCGTTCCCCTCCTGGTTGCCGTGGTCATCGCCCTCGCTCTCGAAGCCGTGGCCGTTCGTGTCGGCACCGGATCCGCTCGAACGGCTCTGCTCGCCGGTGCGCTGACCGCGGCCGCGGGTGCGGGGTTGGCCGCGGTGGCACCCGTTCTCTGGGCACTCGCGGCGCTTGGCGCTCCGTTGCGTCTCCTGCTCCCGCTGTTCGGCGAGTCCGCTTTCGTCGTGAATGACGTGGATGCCACGAGCACCGCGGCCGTCGTCTCGCTCGTCGCCGCGGTGGTGCTGGCTGCCCTCGTGTGGCGTCTCACCGGGCGCGGCGCGAGTCGCCGTCTCGTCGTGTGGTGGGCTGGCGCGGGCGTTCTGCTCCTCGTCGGTCCGCAGTGGCGTGTGGGCCTCGCGATCGTGCTCTGGTACCTCGCGTTGGCGATCACCGGCGTGGTGCTTTTGAGGCGGCGACGGGGCGATGTCGCGGTGTCCGCCGTCGCGGGGAGCCTCGCGCTCCTGACCGGCTGGGTCCTGTCGTTCTCGTCGCCCCTGGCGTGGACCGTCGCGACCCTCGGATTCCTCGTCGTGCTGTGGATGCTGGCATCCGTCACCCCCTTGGCACGCGTGCCCGCGACCGGGGTGTTCGTCGCCTTCGCGGCGGGCAGCGCGTGGCTCGTCCCCGCCGCGGCGCTCGAGGGTCTCGGTCTCGAGGTCGTCGGTCTCGGGCCGCTCGAGGCTGTGGGGTCTGTCGCGTCGATCTGCCTGCTGCTCGCCCTCGCTCCCTGGCGTGGTCCGCTCGCGCCTCCGCGCGGATGGGACGCCGGGCAGCGCGAGGCGGCTGCCTTCGTGGGACTCGCGATCGTCTTCCTGTCGGCAGCGGTCTTCGCGGTGTTCGGCAACACCGATCGCGCCGCGTCGACGTGGTGGGCCGTGATCGGCCTGGTGGCCACCGGTGCCGCCGCGTGGGTCGTCCTCGGTCGCGCGCACCGCTCCTGGGTGGTTCTGCGGCCCGGGGCGGCGGTCGTCTGGCCGCTGCTCGCGATGATGGCGACCCTCGCGATCATCCGCCCACTCGAGCCGGTCGAGCTGGTGCCGAGCGTCGCGGTCGCGTCCGTCGCCCTCCTTGCCGCCGCGGTGGCGCTGGCTGTCCTGCGGGGCGACGTTCGCACGCGGATCCTCGTCGACGCCGGAACCGGGGTGGTCGCTCTGCTGTCGGTGACGGCGCTCGCCCCGCGCGAGAGTGTCTGGCTTCCCCTCGTCGTCGTCGCGATCACCTCGCTGATCTGGTCCGTGGATGCGGACGGGCTCTTCGTCTCACGCAGTTTCCGGCGTCACCTCGTCTGGCTCGCGGTCGCGCTGGCGACTGGCGCACTGTGGCTGCAGTTGTCGTCCGAACGGGTCGAGACGGTCGAGGTGTACACCCTCCCGCTCGCGGGCGTTCTCGTGCTGCTGGCCGCCGCGAACGAGCGTGCGCGGCGCCGTGTCGACGGGCGCTCGGTCGCCGCGCCCGCCGTGATCGCCTTCGCCGGAACGGCGCTGGCGCTGGTCCCCACCGCGGTGACGGATGCCGACGACACCGTCCGCGTGATCGTCGCGGGCGTGGCGGGCGCAGCGCTCCTTGTCGCGGGCGCCTGGGTGCGTCCGGCTCGGACACCTGACGTGCTCCCGATCGCGGTCGCCGCTGCGGGCGCGCTGTCGCTCCTTCTCGTGTGGGGGGCGCAGCTGCTCCACGTCGCCGAGCGCGGGGAGTCCGGTGGCCCGCTCCTCGATGGGCTCGTGCTCGTGGTCGCCGCGGCCCTGGCCGCTGCAGCCGTGGGGTGCGGGCGTCGTTCCGCGCGCTGGACTCTGCCGATCGGACGCGGAGCCGTCATCGCGGCGGCCGTCGTGCTGACGGTCGGCGAGACCGTCCTCGTCGCGGTCGATGCCGGCCCGATCGTGCGGGCTGTCCTCGCCGTGCTCGTCCTCGGCGCTGCGGGGGCCGCGGCGCTGCGCATGCGGCACGCGCTGACCGGTATCCCGGTGGTGTCCGTCCTCCTCGGGGGAGCGGCGCTCGTCGCCGTGACCGGCCTCGGCGCGGGCATCCGCCCGATCGAGGGGATGACGCTGCCCCTCGTCGCCGTGCTCCTCGCCGCCGCAGCAGGGCTGCGGGAGCGGCCCCTGACCCCGATGGCGACGGGCCTCGCGAGCCTCGGACTCGGTGTGGCTCTCCTCCCCTCCGCGGCCCTCGTCGCCGACGAGCTTTCGCGGGCGATCGCGGTTCTCGGTGCCTCGGTCGCGCTTCTGGTCGCGGCCGCGCTCGTGACGCGCGCGGTGCTGCGGCCGCTTGTCCTGCCGACGCTGGGAGTGGCGGCTTTGGCTCTCGTGGTCGCGGGCGGCGCGCGCGGTGTCGTCGACCTCGACCGTCCCGCGTTCGACGCCTGGGTGCTCGCGGTGGCGGTTCCTCTCGTGGTCGTCGCGGTTCTTCTGCGGCGCCGGGGCGACGCCGTCCCCGCCTTCGCTTCTCCCGCGGCCGTGCTGACGGCGCTGGGATTCGCGGCGCTCCTCTCCGCCCTGCGGCTCGCGGCGGTGGGTGGCGAAAGCCTTCGTGCGGCGGTGACGATCCTCGCGATCCTCGCCCTCGCGGTGCTCTGGAGTGGAGCGCACCGCGCGCTCGTGTTCTGGGCCGGAGTGGGCGTCGCGGCGGCGCTCGGAGCCGTCGCCCTCGTCACGGGATCCGCCGATCCGGTCGAGCTCGTGACGGCGCCGATCGCGGCCGTGCTCGTGTGGCATGGCATCCGTTCGCTCCGCGCTCGTCCCGAGCTCCGCAGCTGGCCCGCCCTCGGGGTGGGGTTGGCGCTGCTGCTCATTCCGTCGCTGCTGTTCGACTTCGTCGGCGACAACGCGCTCTGGCGCGTGATCGCGCTCGGCGTCGTCGCGCTCGCCGTGCTCTTGGTCGGCGCCCGCTCCAAGCTCCAGGCGCCCGTCCTGCTCGGCGGGATCGTGCTGATCGTGCACGCCCTCGCGCAGCTCTGGCCCTGGATCGCCTCGATCTACGAGAGCGTGTCAGGGCTGTGGTGGCTGTGGCTCGGGATCGCGGGCGTGCTCCTCATCGTCGTCGCGGCCACATACGAGCGCCGCATCCGCGAGGTGAAGGCCGCCGCTCTCGCGATTCGCGCGCTGCGCTGACGCGGGGCGGGGCTGGGCTGGGG
>NZ_LDRU01000090.1 GCF_001476285.1 Microbacterium testaceum
GACAGCCGCAGCGCCGCCGACCTCAACCCGAGCGCCCGAGACTCGACGCGACGCCGCACCCCGAGCCGGAAACCACCCGCCGTCAGTCCGCCGGCGCGTGCGCCTGCAGGAACTCGTACATCTCGGTCGTGTCGACGCCGGGGAACGCCCCCGTCGGCAGTGTCGCGAGGAGCGTCCGGGGCGTGCGGACGTTCGGCCACGCCTGCCCGCGCCACGTCGCCTCGAGATCCGCGGGAGCCCGGCGGCAGCACGTCTCGACCGCGTGCCGCGACACGCCGCGATTGGGCGTATCCCGCCCCCGGAACCACCGCGTGTCGTCGAACCGCACGCCCACGCTCACCGAGTGCGCGCCCTCGCTCGACTGCTCAACGCGCGCGGTGCACCAGTACGTCCCGTTGCCGGTGTCGGTGTACTGGTAGTACGGGTTGAAGAGGTCGTCCTCCTCGAACACCACGCGACTCGTCCACCGCCGGCAGCACATCTGCCCCTCGATCGAGCCGAGCCGGTCGGTGGGGAAGTTCACGTCGTCGTTCTCGTACGCCTTCGTGATCGTCCCCGACTCGTGCACCTTGAGGAAGTGCACGGGGATGCCGAGGTGCACGGTCGCGAGGTTGGTGAAGCGGTGCGCGGCGGTCTCGTACGACACCGAGTAGGCGTCGCGGAGGTCCTCGATGCTGATGGTCCGCCGCTCCTTCGCTTCGCGCAGGGCCGCCACGACGTGCGACTCGGGCATGAGCAGCGCGCCGGTGAGGTAGTTCGTTTCGACGCGCTGACGGAGGAACTCGTCGTAGCTCGTCGGCTCGCCGTGCCCGAGGATCCGACTCGACAGCGCCTGCAGCACCGCCGCGCGCGGGTCGCCCTTCGCGACCTTCGTCGACAGGTACAGCCGACCATGCTTCACGTCGGCGATGCTGCGCGTCGACGACGGCAAGTCGGGCACATAGTGCAGCGTGAAGCCGAGGTGCGCGGCGATGTCGCTCGCCCCGCGCTGGGTGAGGGGCCCGCCGGGGTGCTCCACGGCCTCGAGGATTCCGGATGCCACGCGCTCGAGCTCTGGGAAATGGTTGTCCTGCGTGCGCATGAGGCGACGGAGGGCGACGTTCGCGCGCCGGGCCTCCTCGGGCGTCGCCGACCGCTCCTCCCGGAGGCGCTCGATCTCGGCCTGGAGAGCGAGCATCGCGGCGAGCGCCTCGTCCGGCACCGCACGGCCCACGCGGAACGGCGCGATCCCGAGCGCTTGGAAGGTCTGCCCGCGCATCGCCCGTTCCACCGACAGCTCGAGGGTGGCGCGGGCGTCGAGGGGCTCGGCATCCAGGATCTGATCGAGCTTGCACTCCAGTGCGCGCGCGATCGCCTGCAGCAGCGTCAGCTTCGCCTCGCGACGGCCGTTCTCGATCATCGACATCTGGCTGGGCGCGCGACCGACCGCTCCGGCGAGGTCGTCGAGCGTCATGCCGCGCGCGGTGCGCAGTTGTCGGATGCGTCGGCCGATGGTGAGCGTGTCCACTCCCTCATCGTCGAGCGGGAGGGATGCCGCGGGAATCGAGACGCCGGTGTCCATACCGGCAGGTTCTCACAGAAGCGGAAGATCGCGCGATCTTCACACGAGAAATGTCGGGAATGGGTCTTTTTCTTCGCCCACAGTGGTCTCCACGGGGCACCGACGCCCCGGAATCCCGAAGGAGAACGCTCATGACGATCCAGGCCACCCCCGCGCAGCCGCCGCTCCGCCCCGGCGACCAGACCGAGACCGCCGCCGAGCTCCGTGCCGCTTGGGATGCCGACCCCCGCTGGGACGGCATCGAGCGCACGTTCTCGGCCGAAGACGTCGTCCGCCTCCGCGGCAGCGTCCGCGAGGAGGCGACGCTCGCCCGCCGCGGGGCCGAGAACCTCTGGAACCTCCTGCACACCGAGGAGTACGTCCGGGCCCTCGGCGCCTACACCGGCGGTCAGGCCGTGCAGCAGGTGCGGGCCGGGCTGAAGGCCATCTACCTCTCCGGCTGGCAGGTCGCCGCCGACGGCAATCTCGCGGGCCAGACCTACCCCGACCAGAGCCTGTACCCCGCCAACTCCGTCCCGGCGGTGGTGCGTCGCATCAACAACGCGCTGCTCCGCCAGGACCAGATCGAGCGCGCCGAGGGAGAGATCACGCAGGACTGGCTCGCCCCGATCGTCGCCGACGCCGAGGCCGGCTTCGGCGGTCCGCTCAACGCCTACGAGCTCGCGCAGTCGCTGATCGCGGCGGGGGCCGCCGGCATCCACTGGGAAGACCAGCTCGCGAGCGAGAAGAAGTGCGGTCACCTCGGCGGGAAGGTGCTCGTGCCGATCCAGCAGCACATCCGGACCCTCAACGCCTCGCGCCTCGCAGCCGACGTCGCGGGCGTGCCGACGGTGATCATCGCCCGCACCGACGCCCTGGCCGCCGACCTGCTCACGAGCGACATCGACGAGCGCGACGCTGAGTTCCTCACCGGCGAGCGCACGAGCGAGGGCTTCTACCGGGTGCGCCCGGGGCTCGATGCCGTGATCGCGCGCGGCCTCGCCTTCGCCCCCTACGCCGACCTGCTGTGGGTCGAGACCGGGGAACCGGACATCGAGCTCGCCCGCCGCTTCGCCGAGGCGATCCACGCCCGCTTCCCGGGCAAGAAGCTCGCGTACAACTGCTCCCCGAGCTTCAACTGGAAGCGCCACCTCGACGACGCGCAGATCGCGACGTTCCAGGCGGAGCTCGCGGCGATGGGCTACGCGTTCCAGTTCATCACGCTGGCCGGCTTCCACGCCGTGAACCACTCGATGTTCGACCTCGCCCGCGGCTACGCCGAGCGCGCCATGAGCGCGTACGTCGAGCTGCAGGAGGCCGAGTTCGCCGCCGAAGCGAACGGTTACACCGCCACGCGCCACCAGCGCGAGGCGGGCACCGGATACTTCGACGTTGTCTCCACCGCGCTCAACCCCGACAGCGCCACTCTCGCCCTCGCCGGCTCCACCGAGACGGCCCAGTTCCACTGACCGCGGGCCGACCCCGTCGCCCCACCAGAGAATCTCGTCCCACTTTTCGCGGACCTCGTCCCACTTATGGCCATTTGAGCGACCCTCAACCAGCCATTTTCGGGACGAGGTCCGCAAGCGGCCCATACCGCCTCTCCTCCCTTTCCGCCGCGCAGACCGACCCCTCGTCCCACTTTTCGCGGACCTCGTCCCACTTATGGCCGGTTAGATCACCCCCGACCAGCCATAACGGGGACAAGGTCCGCGCGGAGAGGGGCACAGCGCGACACAGACAGAAAGCCACGACCATGACCCTCATCACCTCTCCCCCTCCCACCCCGACTCGCACGAACACCGAGGGATCCGGGATGCCGAACGCCTCGGCATCCATCCCCCACCTGCGCCTCGAGCGCCCCCTCGAAGGACGGGATGCCGAGATCCTCACGCCCGCGGCGATCGCGTTCCTCACCGAACTGCACGACCGCTTCGCCCGGCGCCGGCACGACCGGCTCGCCGCCCGCGAGCGTCGGCGCTTCGAGATCGGCACGGGCGACGACCCGCACTTCCGCGCCGACACCGCGCACATCCGCGACGACCCGTCGTGGCGCGTGGCGGGCGCGGGCCCCGGCCTCGAAGACCGCCGCGTCGAGATCACCGGACCCACCGACCCCAAGATGACCATCAACGCGCTGAACTCCGGCGCGCGGGTCTGGCTGGCCGACCAGGAGGATGCCACGAGCCCCACCTGGCGGAACGTCATCGGCGGTCAGCTCTCGCTGTTCGACGCGATCCGCGGGCAGCTGTCGTTCACGAGCCCCGAGGGCAAGCGCTACGAGGTCACCGCCGAGCGCACCCCGACGATCGTGATGCGCCCGCGCGGCTGGCACCTGCCCGAGAAGCACGTGACGTTCATCGACCGCGCGGGCCGGGAGCTGCCGGCATCCGGTTCGCTCGTGGACTACGGGCTGTACGTCTTCCACAACGCGCACGCGCTGATCGCCGCGGGCCGCGGGCCCTACTTCTACCTGCCGAAGATCGAATCGGCCGAGGAGGCACGGCTGTGGGACGACGTGTTCTCGTTCACCGAGGAGCGCCTGGGTCTCGCGCACGGCACGATCCGTGCGACGGTGCTGATCGAGACACTGCCCGCGGCGTTCGAGATGGAGGAGATCCTCTTCGCCCTCCGCGACCACTGCGCGGGCCTCAACGCCGGCCGCTGGGACTACATCTTCTCGATCATCAAGACCTACCGCGGACGCGGGGCGCGGTTCGTGCTCCCCGACCGCAGCGAGGTCACGATGACGGTGCCCTTCATGCGCGCCTACACCGAGCTGCTCGTGCGGACCTGCCACAAGCGGGGCGCGTACGCGATCGGCGGGATGAGCGCCTTCATCCCGAACCGCCGCAAGCCCGAGGTCACAGAGGCCGCGTTCGAGAAGGTCGCCGCCGACAAGCGGCGCGAGGCCGGTGACGGCTTCGACGGCACATGGGTGGCTCACCCCGACCTGATCCCGGTGGCCCGCGCCGAGTTCGACGCCGTGCTCGGCGAGCGCGAGAACCAACTGCACCGCTCACGCGAGGAGGTCGCGGTCGAGCCCGCCGACCTGCTCGACCTGCGGATCGGCCTCCCCGTGACGACGGCGGGTGTGCGCGGCAACGTCTCGGTGGCGATCCGCTACATCGAGGCGTGGCTGCGGGGCCTCGGCGCCGTGGCGATCGACGACCTCATGGAGGATGCCGCGACCGCCGAGATCTCGCGCTCGCAGATCTGGCAGTGGATCCACCAGGACCGCGAGACCGCCGAGGGCGACACGATCACCCGCTCCTTCGTCGAGGGACTGCTCGACGAGGTGCTGGCCGAGGTTCCCCGCTCCGACGGCGACCGCTTCGACGACGCGGCGGCGGTGTTCCGCGAGGTGGCGCTGCGCCCGGAGTTCCCCGCGTTCCTCACCCTCCCGGCGTACGCGAAGTACCTCGACTGACGCCGGTCACAGCCGCGAGCCCCCTCCCCGTCTCGGGAGGGGGCTCGCGTCACGACGTCGCGGAACGGAAGCGCCGGGGCTTGCCCTCGCCGAGGTCGATGAGGCGGTTCACACGTCCGACCTCGACCGGCTGCTCCAGCAGCACGACGAGCGCCTCACGGATCCGCGCGGCATCGCCGCCGACCACCGTCACCGCGACAGCGCCCGACGCGTCCTGCACGACCGACCACCCGAGCGCCCCGTGACTCTGCAACTGCTGCGTCAGATCGACCGAGGGAACGCGCACGCCGGAACCGGTGACGAACTCGGTGTGCTCGCGCCCTTCGAGGTCGGCGATCCCCACCGCCCCGTCGGGGAACCGCACGAGACGCCCCACGTCGCCCGTTCGATACCGCACGAGCGGGAGCAGGGGGTTCTCGCCCGCCGTCACCGTGATCTCGCCCATCTCCCCCTCGGACACAGGGTCGCCCGCGGCATCCAGGATCTCGACGAGCACGCGCCGGTCCAGCACCCGGAACGGCCCGTCGTCGGTGCGCGCGGCGATCGGCCGCGTCTCGTGCAGGCCGTAGACGTCGATGACCGGGCACGCGAAAGCGGCCTCGAGCTCAGCGCGCAGAGGCCCCGACAACGCCATCGCCCCCGAGAACAGCGCGAGCGGCCGCAGCACCTCGCGCAGATCGTCGCTCAGCAGCTCGGCCAGGCTCGTCGGGTTGCCCGAGATCACCTGCGGGTTCGCGTCCGCGAGGAATCGGGAGCGATCGGATGCCGCGCGCCAGGCGCGCGCGTCGAGGTTCACGCGCGCCATCGCCCGGTGCGCGAAGCCGCTGATCAGCGAGACGTAGGTGAACGCCTGGCGCTGCTGCAGCACCCAGACGAGCGCGAGGCGCTCGGCATCCGGGGTCCACTCCACACCCGCGCGGCGGGCGAGATCGACGAGGAGGTGGAAGCCCCGGGCCACCTCTTCGACGTCGTCGGGGATGACGAGCGCAGCTCCCGTCGAGCCCGAGCTCGTGCCGTGCAGCATGCGGTCGAGGTCGGCGTCGAGCGGCACGAAAGCCGAGACGTCGGCCGCGAGATCGGCGCGGGCGATCGGGGGGAAGTCCACGAGGGTGCGCAGCCCCGTGTGCCCCCGATAGAACGGGAGCTTCCGCGCGGTCGCGAGGTGCTCGTCGAGCCAGCCCTCGAGCGGAAGCGGGGTGCGCGTGCGCTCGATCGCCTCGGCGGTGAGCCGGTCGCCGGTCGCGTGCACCCAGGCGGGCGCGGAGGGGTGGGTGCGCCAGCGGCGGAGGCGTTCCGCGGCGGGGGCGTCGAGGGTCGGCCAGCGCTCGGCATCCGTGAGCACCGCCGCTGAGCCCGGGCGGTACTCGCCGAGCGCGAGCGGATCGTCGGGGTCGGGCAGCGTGGCCGACTGCGGTTCGCCGCCGCGGGACGGATCTCGCGGGCCCCGCACCACCGGCGGCTCGGGAGGCAGGGCAAGACCGTCGGGCTCACTCACTCGAGTACCTCGCCGCAGCCTCCCTCGCCCGGGCCTCGGCCAGACGTCGGGCGATCTCCTCGCGGTGCTCGTACGCGGCGTAGGCCTCGGCGAGCGCGCTGCTGCGCCGGAGCGAGTCGCGCGCCTGCCAGAGCGCCTGCGCGGTCGCGCGGTCCTCTCCCGCGGGGACGAATCCGGCCCACAACAGGAAGGTGCGGGCCGCTTCCTCCCGCCGTTCGTCGTCGGCGAGCCAGTCGAGCGGATCGACGACCGGTGCGACCCGTAGCCCGAGGGAGTCGACGGCGCGGAGCGCCCACGCCCCAGCGAGGGACGGGCGGAGGGGCTCGACGATCTCCTCGCTCGCGAGCAGCCAGAGCCCGATCGCGGCGCCGCGACGCACGCGGGCATCGTCGGCGTAGGCCGCGGACGCGCACTCGGCCCCCGCGATGTCGCCCGAGAGCGCCCTGATCGACACGTCGTCGTCGAGGAACGACCGCGGCACACTCGACAGCCGCGCGGCGACCGCGTCGAGCGCGGGCCCGGGGCGCGCGAGCGACCACGTCTCGCCCTCGGGCGGGGCCAAGCTCGCCCACACCTTCAGGAGTTCGTCGGCGTCAGCCATTGAGCACCTCCGCCAGAGTCGCGCACGCCGCGGGGGCGTCGTCCATCGTCTCGAGATACAGCGTCTCGTAGCCGGCGGCCCGCGCGAGCGGCTCCACCTGCCGCGACCGGTCGAGGACGACGAGCGTGCCGGTCGACAGCGCGGACCGCACCTGGGCCGCCACTCCTGCTCGGTCGGGATCGCCCGCCCCGAACATCGACACCAGCCCATCGTCCGAGAGCACGACGAGATGGCGGCGCTCCTCGGCGCTCGCCGGTCCCCGCCCCGCGGAGCGGCGCTCGAGCAGGTCGAGCGGGAAGGTCGTCCCGCCGCCGAAGAAGTGGGCGAGGTCGCGAACGACGCGGACCGGGTCGCGCGTGAAGTCGTCGCTACCGGCGACCTGCCCGGGGCCCGAGAAACTGGCCACGCGGACCCGGCCGCCGCCCCGCAGAATCGACAGCGCGAGGATCGTGCCCGCCAGCACGGCGGGTGACCCCGATCGAGGGTTCGGCATCGATCCAGATGAGTCGATGTACATGTCCAGCGTGATGCTCGCCTCGCGCGGCACCGGCTCGTCGGCGAGGAACGAACGGCGGCGGGTCGTGATGCCGGGGACGACGACGCCCCCGGCGCGCAGGGTCGCGGGCCAGTCGAGATCGGCCAGGTCGTCGCCGGTCTCCCACGTCTCGACGGGGCCGGGCAGCTCCTCGGCCAACGTCGACGGTGCGCGCTGCGTGAAGGGACGCACCCATCGCGCGGCCTCGGAGCGGTACCACGCCGCGATCACGGCATCCTGGTCCGCGCCCGCGTACAGCTCGAGGGTCTCCGCGATGCCGAGCGCCTGCCCCGACCCGTTCCCGGCGGACCGCGCCGTGCCCGACCCGCGCCCGCTGGGCACGGGGAGGGGCGCCTGGAGCCGGCGATCCGCGAGGACGCGACCGAGCTCGGCTGCTCCCGGGGGAACCTCGTCGGCGGAACACGCGCCGCCCGGCATCGACGCTCCGGCCGCGTGTTCCGCGACGACATAGGGGGCCATCAGCACGCCGAAGCGCAGGGCGCCCGAGACGGCATCGCCGGCGAACGTGCGCACGAGCTCGGCGAGCGTGTCGGCATCCAGACCGGGTCGGGTGATGGTGGCTTCCGCGAGCTCGAGCGCCGCCTGTTCGGCCTCGGCGCGCGCCTCGCGCATCCGGTCGTCGCGGGCTCGATAGCTTCCCCGGGACCTCTCGTGCTCGCGGTGCTCGATGGCGGCCCGCGGCGGCGGCGCCGGCGGCGGATCGATCGCGCACAGGGCGCCCGCGGGCAGGTTCCACAGCAGCTCGTAGGTCCGCAGGTACACCCACCAGAGTCGACCGCCGGTATCGCGCGACGCGCGGTAGAGCGCGCGTGACAGCCCCACGATGCCCGGCTCGCCCGCTCCGTCGCGCCGCCGCTGCAGCAGGGCCACCCGGGCGTTGACGAGCAGGTCGGTCCACAGGTTCGAGAGCATCGCGACATCGTCGTCTCGCACCGAGCTCGCTCCCGCCGCGACGAGAGTCCGCGCCAGCTGGTGGCGGATCTTCAGCGAATCCAGACGCGTTCCGGGAGCGAGAGCGTGGTGGCCGAGCTCGTGCGCGAAGACGCTCTCCATCTCGCCCGCGCCGCCGAGCTCGGCCACCATGCGCGGGTCGACGACGATGGCCGGCGGGAAACGGAACCACGCGGGAGCACCGTGCTCACGTCCGGCGCCGGGCAGCAGCTCGGCGTCGTGCATGCGCACACCCCAGAGCTCCTGCGCGCTCTCCCACGCGCGGCGCACGTCCCCCTCGAGCGCAACCGCCTTCACGCGAGTCCCCTTCACGCGGGCTCCGCGACGTAGATCCACGCGAGGTACGACTCGGCGAAAGTGAGGAGGGATGCCGTGGGCCCCGCCTCCCGTCCGAGCGCAGTCGGCGGCTCCCCCTCGAGCGCGACCAGTCGCGAGCCCCACACATCGGCGTCGACGCGCCACCAGCGCTCCCCCGTGCGCACGGCGAAGGCGCCGTCGTCGTCGAGCGGTCTCGGGTCGGTGGGCGGGGCGGTCCACGCGCCCCCGAGCCCGGCGAAGCCGCCCACCGCGCACACGTATCCGCGCTGGCCCGCGCGGCCCGGCCACCAGAAGCGGTCGGCGCGCTGGCGCTCGGCGAACGCGCCGAGGTCGCCCTCGGCGATGCCGAGCGCCGCCGCGGCCGCGGCGGGCGGGACCTCCACGAGGTGAGCGAGCGCATCGTCGCGAAGGCCCAGCACTCCGGCGCGCCAGCCCGCGATCCCCGCGAGGGCGACGACGAGATCGCTCGGTGCATCGACCGGCAGCGCCCTCTGCCCCGCGGCGAGCGCGTGCCAGAACCGCTCGGCGGACCCGCCCGCCGTCTCGACGTTGATCCCCGCGCGCTCGAAGTCGAGCCCCGGCACGTCGATCGGCACGCCGGTCGGCGGCTCGGTGTCGGCGAGATGCCCGGGGCGGCGGATCACGCCCGCCCCTCGACCCAGCGGAGGTAGGCGGTGTAGCGCTGGTGCAGGTACTTCAGCGCGGTCAGGTCGTCGAAGTCGCGGCCGTACAGTTTCCCCGAGGTCGACGCGGCGCGCAGGCGCGCCTCGACCGCCGTCAGACGCCGCGAGGCCTCGACGGCGGAGACCCCGTCGAGCCCGGCATCCAGTTGCGCAAGCAGTTCACCGACCGGGTCCTGACGTCCGCGGCCGAGCGCGTCGTACTGACGGCACGACTCGGCGAAGAGATCGCTCAGCCAGCTCATGAGGTCGGTCGACAGTTCGCGCTCGACACCGACGTCGAAACGTGGGTGCGTCGGGTTCGGCAGCAGCTTGCCGCGCAGTACGAAGGGCACCATCGCGGCGACGTCGGCGAGCGAGACCTCGTCGCGCCCGCGGAACCACGCGACCGCCTTGGCGTACACGATGAGGGTCTGCAACGCGCGTACCGAGAGCCCGTTCAGCGTCTGGGCGCCGAGATCGGCCATGAGATCGGCACCCGAATTCGCCTCGATCGTCTCGGCGACCTTTCCGCCGGCGGTCGTGACCGTGTCCTTCGTGCGGTACTCGAAGCGTCGCCCGCCGCCCTGCACGAACTCGAAGTGACTGAGGAAGAACTCCAGTCGCCGCCGCACCTCGACGGGCACGGGCACCGCGCGGATCGCCGCCCGCATCGCGGTCTGCTCCTCGGGCGCGAAGACGAGCTCGGCGGGGACGTGCTCCTCGGGCTTCTCGCCGGCTTCGACGCGCGTGATCAGCTCGTCGAGGAAGCGGCTGTTGAACCCGGCCGCGGGCACGGTGACGTCCATGCGGTCGCGGAGCGCCTGGATGACCGGGAACGTCCCTCCACCGGCGTCGTCGTTCGCTGTGAAGAACCAGCTCTCGACCCCCGACACAGGCGCCGTCTTCCTGAGCTGGTCGTGGCTCTCGACGTACCCCTCGGCGACCATCGTGAGCAGCGCCGACTGCGTCTTCGTGGGGATGCGGTTGTACTCGTCGACGATCTTGACCGGCCGCGACAGCCAATCGCGCCACGCGACACCGACCTCGGCGAGACTCGCGGCGTTCATGAGGTCTCGGGGAAGAGGGATGCCGACGAGGTCGCTGATCGTGAGCTGCGGCTGCCCCTGCTGCACCCCGCGGCGCACGTCGTCGGGCGTGGAGCCGGCGAGGACGCCCATGAGCACCGCGACGGTCGTCTTGCCGCGCCCCGGACCGCCGACGAGGAGGCACTTGCCCCCGACCGCGAAGCTCAACAACGGGAGGAGGACGTTGGACGAGAACGACGCCTCGCTCGGCAGGGTCAGCTCGGCGCCCGCGTCGCCGAGGGCGAAGGCGAGCGGCGCACCGGACGAGAACTCGACGTCGTAGTACGGCGAGATCACCGCGCGGTTGACGATCCAGTAGTAGGTCTGGCGGAGCTTCTCGTCGAGCGGCACCGCGACCGTCTCGGCGGTGTCACGGAACAGGTCGGCGGCCGTCATCGAGGCCGTTCCCTCCCCCGTTCCCGCCGTGGTGGGTGCCTGCGAGAGCTTGTGCCAGCGGTCCGCCATCGCGCCAGCCTAACCGCCGGCCCGCCGCCGCAGCTCCTCTTGCTCGGCGTGCGGTCGACCCTCCATGGGAGCGGCGAACGAGGTCGCTTCGGCGACCGCTCGACGGATGGCGGGGAGGGCGGATGCCACCCGCTCGGCGGCCGTCCCCCGCACCTCGAGCCACGGCACCGGTTGCGCCGCGAGCACCTCGCGGAAGCGCTCCTGCATATCGGCGCGGATGTGCTCTCCGTCGCGCATCCCGTCCTGAACGAAGGGAATCTCGTCGCCCGTGAGGATGTACAACGCCGGGCGGTGCGCCGCGGCCCGCGCGAAGATGCGCGGCGCGGCCGTGCCCACGTACCGCTCGTGCCACAGGGTAGTGGCGAGCACGTCGGTGTCGCAGACCAGCACCGGACGCGGCGCCCGGCGCGCGGCATCCTGTTCCCAGGCGATCTGCCGGTCGACGACGAGGTCGAACTCGTCGCTGCGCCAGGGGGCCTCGAGCCCGCCCTCGCGCGTCTCGCTCAGCTCGCGACCGTACTCGGGCACCCAGAGCGTGCCGAGCTCGGCGGCGAGCGCCTCGGCGAGCGTCGTCGAGCCCGTCGACTCCGCGCCGAGGACGACCACGCGGGCGGCGAGGTCGGCGCGCACGGTCGGCGAGAGCTCGTGCCAGTGGGCGTCGAGGTCGCCGCGGATGGCCGTTCCCGAGACGGGGTTGATGCGTCGACCGGGGTCGATCTGCACCCAGTCCGCGCCGAGGCGGCGCGCGAGTTCCGCCCCGTACTCGTCGGAGGTGAAGACGACGTCGACCGGTTCGTCGAGCAGGCCCGCGATGGTCGCGGTGTGCGCGTCCCAGGCCGTGTCGGAGGCGAAGTCGACCGGGGTGTCGTCGAGGAGGTCGACCACGCGCACCGTCGGGTGGTCGGCGCGAACCCAGGCGGCGCGCTTGTCGAGGGGGATCGATTCGACGGATGCCGCGATCACCTCGACCGTGACCCTCTCGCACGCGCGCACGGCCGAGCGGATGAGGTGCGCGTGCCCGACGTGGAGGGGGTAGAACTTGCCGACGACCACGCCGTGGCGGTAGCGGCGCTCAGGCACGGGTATCCGCCGTGGGCACGGCATCCGTCGACTCGCTCTGCACGCGGCGCCACGACCACAGCCCACTCACGCACAGCCCGATGAACAGCGCGTACAGCGCGGCGATGATCCACAGTCCGGTGGCGATCGAGAGCGCCACGAAGGCGACGTCCACACCGATCCACACGAACCAGTTCTCGATCCACTTGCGGTTGAGCATGTACTGCGCGACGAGGCTCGCCGAGGTGGTCGCGGCATCTGCCAGGGCGACCTGCGAGTCGGTGAAGGTGGCGAGCACCCAGGTCAGCAGGGCCGTCCCCGCCACCGCGGCGACGATGAGCCAGGGCACGGCGCGCCGGGGCGTCCGGGCGACGTACTCGCGGTCGTGTTCGACCCCGCGCGTCCAGCGCCACCACCCGTGCACACCGAGGACGACGTAGACCACCTGCAGAGCGGCGCTGGCGTAGAGCCCGGCCGGCACGAACACCACGAGGAACACGAGATTGTTCGCGATCCCGATCGGGTAGGTCCACACGTTCCGCCGTGCGGCCAGCAGCACGCACGCGGCGCCCGTCGCGAAACCGAGGATCTGCGTCCACTCGGTCAGAATCCACTCGATCACCCGTCGAGCCTAGGTGCGCCGACGGAGTGACACGCGCGTCGCGACCCGGTGTCCCCTCACTCCTCCGCGGTCCACAGCTCGACGCCCATCTCCGCGATCGCCGCCGCCGCGCTCTCGGGCAGCTCGGCATCGCTCACGATGACGTCGAGCGCGTCAAGGGGCACGACCCGGAAACGTTCCGCGGTGCCGTACTTCGTGCTGTCGGCGACGAGGGCGCCCGAGGTCGCGGCATCCAGAACCGCTCGCTTCAAGACGACCTTGTCGAGTTCGGGGGTCGTCAGCCCGTGCGCGGTGTCCCAGGTTCCTGTGCTGAGGATCGCGAGGTCGAGGGTCATGGCCGAGACGGTGGCGGCGGCGAGGGCACCGCTCGACGAACCGCTCGCGGCATCCACCACCCCGCCGGTGTGGATGACCTCGATCGCGGGGTGCGCGTACAGCGCCGAGACGGTGAAGAAGTCGTTGGTCACCACGGTCAGACCGCGCCGCGCCGTCAGGTGAGGAACGAGCGCCTGACACGTCGTCCCCGCATCGATGAAGACGGTCATGTCGTCGGCGATGAGTGCGGCGGCGCGACGCGCGACGGCCTCCTTGCGCGGGAGCTCGAGGACAGCGCGGGAGCCGCGCTCGCGCGGGGGCTCCACGCCGGTGCGTTCGCGAAGGCGCACGCCGCCCTGCACGGCGTCCACCAGACCCTCGTCCTCGAGCGCGGCGATGTCGCGCCGCACGGTCATGTGCGACACCCCGAGCGACGAGGCCAGATGGCGGATGCTGAGCGCCCCCGCTCCACGCAGGAGACGCATCAGTTCACGCTGACGCTGTTCCGGGATGAGGGGCGGCGGTGTCGACATCCCTCTGAGCCTAAGCCTCCGCCAGCGTGAGACATGGTGTTCTTCCGTGTGAATTCTCGTGATACCGTGTGCAACGATGTTAAAGAAGCACGAAGTCCTTTCCGCCGTCGTCGACACCGGCGTGGTCCTGATCGTCCGCCTCGACTCCCCCGACGAGGCGCTCGCCGTCTCTCGCGCCGCCGTCGCCGGTGGCATCCGGGCCCTCGAGATCACCCTGTCGGTGCCGCGGGCGCTCGAAGTCGTGCGCACCCTCGCCGACGAGTTCGGCGATCACGTCGCCGTCGGTGTCGGAACGGTTCTGGATGCCGAGATGGCCGTCGCTTCGGTGCAGGCCGGTGCACGCATGCTCGTGAGCCCGAACCTGAACCCCGACATGATCCGCGCAGCGAACCGTTATCAGGCGCTCACGATCAGCGGGGCGTTCACCCCCACCGAGATCGTCGCCACCATGGAGGCCGGCGCCGACATCGTCAAACTGTTCCCGACCGAGATCGCCGGCCCCGATTACCTGCGCACGGTCATGGCGCCGCTCGCGCACGCCCCGATCCTCCCGGCCGGCGGCGCCACGCGCGACAACGTCGGCGACTGGTTCGGCGCCGGGGCCCTCGCGGTCGGCGTCGGAAGCGCCATCACGAAGGCCGCCCGCGCGACCGGCGACATGGCCGACGTCACCCGAGCAGCGGCGGACTTCCTCGCCGCCGTGGCGAGCGCCCGCACGCCGCACTGACCCCCCGCGGCGGACCGCGACGTCCGCCGTCACCCGAACACGAAGGAGTGGACCATGAGCGAGACGACGGCTGACGCGCCGGTGCTCACGCGCGACGAGAAGAAGACGATCCGGATCCGATGGTTCCTGGTCGGCTTCCTGATCCTCGGCGGGGTGGTGAACTACCTCGACCGTTCGACCCTCAGCGTGGCGAACACCACGATCGCCGGAGAGTTCGGGCTCGACCCGCTCGCAATGGGTCTGCTGCTGTCGGCGTTCTCGTGGCCGTACGCGATCGCGAACCTCCCCGCCGGCTACCTCGTCGACAAGTTCGGGCCCAAGAAGATGTTCGCGTTCGCCGCGGGCGCGTGGTCGCTCGTGTCGATCGTGACCGCCGCCGCGAACTCGTTCGGTGTGCTCTACGCCTGCCGTGTCGCGCTCGGCATCACCGAGTCGCCGTTCTTCACCTCGGCGCTGAAGGTCAACGAGCGCTGGTTCAACAAGTCCGAGCGGGCGCTCCCGGTGTCGCTCGTCAACACGGGCTCGCAGATCGCCAACGCGATCGCGCCGCCGCTGCTGACCTTCCTCCTGCTGACGATGAGCTGGCGCGGGATGTTCATCATCGTCGGAGCCTTCGGCATCGTCGTCGCCCTCGTGTGGCTGCGCATCTACCGCGACCCGACCCTGAAGGAGCAGGCGCTCATCAAGGGCGCCGAGGCCGAGGCGCGCGTCGCCGCATCGGTCGAGAAGGTCGGCTGGGGACGCCTGCTGCTGCAGTCGAACACCTGGTTCATGGTGCTCGGCGCCTTCGGCATCTTCTACACCGTGTGGGTCTACCTCACCTGGCTGCCCAGCTACCTGCAGACCGCCCGCGGCTTCAGCCTCGCGCAGAGCGGGTGGCTCGCATCGCTGCCGTTCCTCTGCGGCATCATCGGCGTGATCTTCGGCGGCTGGCTGTCGAACCGTCTCGTCCGTCGCGGCGTGAACACGGTCCGCGCGCGCAAGATCCCGATCGTCGGCGGGGCGATCCTCGCCGCCGCGGCGGTGCTCCCCGTCGCGTACGTCGACAGCACCCCGCTCGCCATCGTCCTGCTCTCGGTCGGCTACTTCGCCTCGCAGGTGCCGATCGGATGCCTCTGGACCCTCGCCTCCGACGTCGCGCCGTCGAACCAGGTCGCCTCGCTCGGGGCGATCCAGAACTTCGGCGGATTCATCGGAGCGGCCGTCGCGCCCGTCGTCACCGGGGCGATCCTTACCTCCACCGGAGGCAACTACACGACGGTGTTCCTCATCGGCGGCGTGCTGCTGCTTGTCGGCGCCCTGTCGTACGGACTGTTCGTCAAGGACCGCTCCGTCGCGGCATCCTGATTCCGCGCGGGGAGGACGACCTCTCGTCCTCCCCGCCCTCCGGGAGGAACCCCATGACCGCACGACTGTTCTTCGTGATCGGCCCCGCCGGCAGCGGCAAGTCGACCGTGAGCACCCTCATCGCCCGCCGCATCCGCGCGGCGTATCTCGACAAAGACTCCGTCGCCACGGCGTTCACCGAGGCTCTCCTCGAAGCAGCGGGCAGCGACAAGAACGAACGGGACAACAACCCCTATTACCAGGACGTGGTGATGGGCCTGGAGTACGCGACGCTCCTCCGCCTCGCCGGCGACAACCTGCGCCTCGGCAACGATGTCGTGCTCGACGCCCCCTTCGTGCGGTACTTCCCGGAAGAGGACTACCTCGAGCGCGCCGCCGCCGCGCACGACTGGCCCGCCGATGTCGTCATCACCGTGGTGCACGTGACGGTCGACGGCGCCCTCGTCCGGGACCGCGTCGATTCGCGCGGCTACGGTCGCGACGCCTGGAAGCTCGCCCACTGGGACGAGTTCTGGGCCACGGCGCAGGCCGCCGACTGCCGCTGGCGCGGCGCGCACCACGTGCTCTTCGACAACAGCGCGTCCGGCGCCGATCCCGCGGCGCTCGAGGCCGCCCTGGCCGCCTTCGTCTGAGTCGACTCTCGCGACCGAGCGATCAGGGACGCGCCGGGTCGATCGGCGTGAACCGCCGCAGCCCCGCGCGCGAGCTCAACCGCGACGCGGCGAGCGACCCCGCCACCGCGAGGAAGATCGGCAGCAGGAGCGTGAAGCCGGTGTCGGTGAACTCGATGATCAACGCGATCGCGGTGAAGGGCGCCCGCATGTTGGATGCCAAGAACGCGGCCGCCGCGATGATCGCGAGCGCCGTGCCGTCGGCGCCCGGCCAGATGAGTGCCCACCCGGCCGCCGCGGCCGCACCCAGCGCCGCGCCGATCGCGACGGAGGGCTGGAGGGTGCCGCCGATCGCCCCCGAGCCCAGCGAGATCGTCGTCGCGACGTACTTCAGTAGAGCGAGCAGGAGCAGCAGGAGCGCGGGCTGCGACAGGTCGAAGCCCGCGGTGGCCAGGGCGCGACCGTTGCCGAGCACGAGCGGGAAGAACGCCCCGAGCGCCCCCACTGCGGCGAACGTCACGGGCAGGACGACGAGCAGTTTCCAGCCCGTCGGGCGGAAGCGTCCGAGCGCCTTGGTCACGGTCGCGAAGCTCGTCGCGCCCCAGCCCATGAGCGGGCCGATGAGGACGGCCGCGACGACGAGCGAGGCGTTCACCTCGAGCGCGGGCACCTGGTACAGCGAACCGTCACCGACGAGGGGACGCGCGACGAGCGTGGCGATCGCGCTCACGGTCAGAGCGACGACCGCGCCGCCGACGCTGAACTGCGCGAGCAGGATCTCGATCGCGAACAGCGCACCCGCGAGCGGGACGTTGTAGACCGCCGCGAGACCGGCACCCGCCGCCGACGCGATGAGGATGCGTCGCCAGCGCGCGTCGAGGCCGAACCAGCCGACGATCTTCGAGCCCGCCATCGCGGAGAGCTCGCGCGGCGCGACCTCCTTGCCGATCGAGGCGCCGAGGGCCACCGAGGTCACCTGGATGACGGTGTCGGCGAGCGTCTCCCACCACGGCATCCGGGCGCCGTCGACACCCTGCTCGACCGTGGCGAGCTTGCGACCGAATCGCCGCAGCAGATACCACCCGAGCGCGGCGACGACACCCGCCCCACCCACGGTGACGATCGGCAGCCACCACGGCGACGGGAGCGCGAGGCCGTCGAGGAACGGCCCCTCCTCGTGACCCCACACGAGGTGCTCGATCGAGTGCACGATCCACACGAGCAGCAGCACCGCGAGGCCGGTCGCCAGTCCGACGATCAGCGTGGCGAGGCCGAGCTTGGACAGCGCGAGGACGGCACGACGATGGGGGCGCGTCCGCGCCAGGGGCTCTGCTGTCACCCCGCAACGCTAACGGACCCGCGTTACCGTGCCGTGACGCGTTCTTCCGCGGCATCCGCTCGCCGCCGAGCGGTATCGCGCTACCGTGACCAAATGACCCCTCCCCCCGTGGCGGCCCGGCGCCCCGCCGACGTCCTCGGCATCGTCGCCGTCATCCTGTCCGCCGTCCTTCTCCTGCCGACGCTCTTCGTCTACCTCGTGGGGCTCATCCCCGAGATGAACGCCATCTGGTGGCTCGGCATCATCCTGCTGCCGCTGCTCTTCGTGGACGGCGTCATCGTCATCGTGCTCGCGGTGATCGGCCTGATCGTCGCCGTGCGCCGAGGAGGACGACGCGTGTGGTCGATCGTCGCGCTGGGGCTCGGCATCCTGATGCTCGTTCCCGCCCTGCTCGTGCTGGTGCCCTGGTCGTCATGATCCTCGGCGCGGAAGCGCGGAAACATTAGGCTCTCCCTTGTGACTTCCCGCGCCCCGCTCTCCCGCAAGCTCTCCGCCATCGCCGAGTCCGCGACCCTGAAGGTCGACGCCAAGGCCAAGGCCCTCCAGGCCGCCGGCCGTCCCGTCATCTCGTATGCGGCCGGCGAGCCCGACTTCGCGACCCCGTCGTTCATCGTGGATGCCGCAGCGAAGGCGCTGCAGGATCCCAAGAACTACCGCTACACCCCCGCCGCGGGCCTGCCCGTGCTGCGCGAGGCGATCGCCGCGAAGACCCTGCGCGACTCGGGCCTCGAGGTCGCGCCCTCGCAGGTCATCGTGACCAACGGCGGCAAGCAGTCGGTGTACCAGGCGTTCCAGACCGTGGTGAACCCCGGCGACGAGGTGCTGCTGCCCGCGCCGTACTGGACGACCTACCCCGAGGCGATCGCGCTGGCCGACGGCACGCCCGTCGAGGTCTTCGCCGGCGCCGACCAGGATTACAAGGTCACGGTCGCCCAGCTCGAGGCCGCCCGCACCGACAAGACCACCGTGCTGGTGTTCGTGTCGCCCTCGAACCCGACCGGCTCGGTGTACACCCCCGAAGAGACCGCCGAGATCGGGCGCTGGGCCCTCGAGCACGGCATCTGGGTCATCACCGACGAGATCTACCAGAACCTCACCTACGAGGGCGTCCGCGCCGTCTCGATCGTCGAGGCCGTGCCCGAGCTCGCCGAACAGACCATCCTCGTCAACGGCGTCGCGAAAACCTACGCCATGACCGGATGGCGCGTGGGCTGGATGGTGGGCCCTGCGGATGCCATGAAGCTCGCCGGCAACCTGCAGTCGCACCTGTCGAGCAACGTCAACAACGTCGCCCAGATCGCCGCGGCCGCAGCGCTCAACGGTCCCCAGGACGAGGCCGAGCAGTTCCGTCTCGCCTTCGACCGCCGCCGTCAGCTGATCGTGTCGGAGCTGGCGAAGATCGACGGCGTCGAGGTCCCGAACCCTCTCGGCGCGTTCTACGTGTACCCCGACGTGCGGGGCCTTCTCAACCGGTCGTGGGGCGGCGTCACCCCGACGACCTCGCTCGAGCTCGCCGACCTGATCCTCGAGAAGGCCGAGGTCGCCGTCGTTCCCGGCGAGGCCTTCGGCCCGAGCGGCTACCTGCGCCTGTCGTACGCCCTCGGCGACGACCAGCTCCTCGAGGGCGTGCAGCGCCTCCAGCGCCTCTTCGCCTGAGCCTCTTCGGCGCCGGTCACCGACTCCCGGTGGCCGGCGCCGTTCTGTGCCCGCCCGCGGTGGTGTCGGCGGCCGGGCGGTCCCGGCGTCGGGGCGGTCCGGGCGGCCGGTCGGTCCGGGCGGTCCCTGCGGCGCGGACCGTCAGGCGGAGTTCCGGGCCGACACGCCGGGGCCCCGGCATCCGGAACCGGCGTGTCACCGCCGAACTCCGCACGACGGCACAGCGGGATGCCGCCACACCCGACCGCCCGACCACACCCGACCGCCCGACCTCCACGGCGCCGCAGCGCCCCGAGCCGTCAGGCGGAGTCCCGGGCCGACACGCCGCGGCCCCGGCATCCGGAACCGGCGTGTCACCGCCGAACTCCGCACGACGGCACACCTTCGCGACCGCGCGGGACGGCCGGAATTACAGCTCGACGTTCACCAGGACCGGCTCGGGCTGAAGGATCAGGCCGAACTCGGAGTGCACGCGGCTCTGGACGAAGCGGGCGAGCTCGGAGATCTCGGCCGCCGTCGCCTCACCGCGGTTCGTCAGCGCGAGCGTGTGCTTGGTCGACAGGCCGGCGCGCGAGCGCGGGAACCGGAACCCGCGACGAAGCCCCGCGTTCTCGATCAGCCACGCGGCGCTCACCTTGACCTCGTGCCGCTCGACCGGGGGCGGGGGCAGGATGCCGTCGAACGCGGCGAGCGGGATCACGGTCACCGGATCGAGCACCGGCGCCATCGGCCACTTCGGGCACGCCTCGGGAAGGGTGCGGGCGAAGGCCTCGCTGACGATCGCGTTCTGGAAGAACGAGCCGGCGCTCCAGGTGTCGGGGTCTTCCGCGTCGAGGACCATGCCCTTGCGGGCGCGGGTGGCGAGGACGTGGTCGCGGATCCAGCGCAGTGACACGGCGTCATCGGCATCCAGGCCCAGCGCTCCACGAAGCTGGTCCCCCGTGATCGGACGCTCCCCCGCACCGACGCGCTCGAGCTCGAGGGTGACCGAGAGGATCACCGCCGAGCGATCGGGGATCGACCCGTAGTGCTGCTTGAGCACCGACGTCCGGAAGCCGAGGCCGAGCTCGGCGGCCGGGACCACGGAGACGTCGCCCGTCGACTCGTCGATCAGCTCGACCTCGACGAGGGTCTGCACGATCTCCTGACCGTAGGCACCGACGTTCTGCACGGGAGCGGCACCGACCGTGCCGGGGATGCCGGACATGGCCTCGATGCCCGCGAGCCCCCGCTCGACGGTCTCGGCGACGAGCGCGTCCCAGTCGTGGCCGGCCTGCACCCGGAGGCGCACCGTCTCGGGGCGCGAGCCGGGGAGCTCCTCGATGCCGGCCGTGCGCACGCGGATCACCGTGCCGTCGAACGGCTCGTCGCCGACAAAGAGGTTCGAGCCCCCGCCGAGGACGAACCACTCGTCTCCGTCGGCCCAGACCTCGCGGAGCGCCGCGACGAGTTCGTCAGCCGTGCGCGCCTCGATGAGACGCGCGGGCTCGCCGCCGGTGCGCAGCGTCGTGAGTTGAGAGAGCGGGATCGGCGCGACCTCGGGCATCAGGCGAGCCGCACCCGCACCTGCGCCTTGCCGAGCACGGTGGTCTCGGCGAACGTGACGGTGAGGTCGATGCGCGCGGTGTCGTCATCGACGGCACCGACCTTCGCGCTGACGTGCAGATCGGCACCGGTCTCGGGGTCGACGACGACGGGACGCGTGAAGCGCACACCGTACTCGGCGATGCGTCCGCTGTCGCCCAGCGCCTCGGCGAGCGTGCCGACGGCGATGCCCATCGTGAGCATGCCGTGCGCGAGCACGCCCGGAAGCCCCACGGCGGCGGCGACGTCGTCGCGGTAGTGGATCGGGTTGAAGTCGCCCGACGCGCCCGCGTACCGCACGAGCGACTCGCGGGTCAGGTGCACGGAGCGCTCGGCGATGACCTCGCCCACGGTGAACTCGCTCATGCGCCGGCCTCCCCCGCCAGAAGAACGCTGGTGGTGGTCACGACGTGGGCGCCGGTGGCATCCACGATCTCGGCTTCGCTGGTGATCATGGCGTTGCCGCCCATCGACCGGATGCCGGTGACCGAGAGCGTCGCGACGAGCTCGTCGCCCGCGACGATCGGACGCGTGTAGCGGAAGCGCTGTTCCGCGTGCACGAGGCGGGACAGCTCGATGCCGGACTCGGGGTCGCCGAGCAACTGCTGGAGGGTGAGGTCCTGCACGACCATCGCGAAGGTCGGCGGCGCGACGACATCGGCGTAGCCGAGAGCGCGGGCGGCCTCGGGGTCGGAATGCTGCGGGGCGTCGGCGAAGACGGCGCGGGCGAACTCGCGCACCTTCTCGCGGCCGACCAGGTACGGCGCGGTCGGCGGGAACACACGACCGACCAGTTCAGGATTCACGGGCACCGAACCAGTCTACGGCGGGGCGTCCGCCCGGTCCTGTCGGGCGAAGCCCGTGACGGTGGACGCGTCAGCGCTGGTGGCGCCCCCGCACCGCCTTGATCGCGATCTGCGTCGCGATGAAGACGAGGAAGATCGAGAACAGGACGTTCGCCACGAACGGGTCGACGGCTTTCGCGATCTGCGCGCCGAGCGCCGTGGTCGCGCACGCGGCGATCCCGACGCAGGCGGCCGCCGCGAGGTCGACGTTCGAGCGGCGAAGGTTGCCCACGGTGCCCGAGATCGCCGTCGGGATCATCATGAGCAGCGAGGTTCCCTTGGCGACGAGGTCGCTCGTACCGAACAGCAGCAGCAGGGCGGGCACGACGATGATGCCGCCGCCGACCCCCAGGAGACCGGCCAGGATGCCGGTGACCACACCGAGCACGGCGAGACCGGGTCCGGTGATCCAGGTGAGCACGAGCTCGGCGTCGCGCGAGGGGATCACGAAGTACAGGCTCACGATGACGACGAGGAGGAATGCGACGAACGCCCAGCGCAACGCCGTCTGCGACAGCTTCGGCAGGAGCCACGTGCCGATCTGCGCACCGATGACGGCACCCGCGGCGAGGATCAGCGCCGGGATCCACGCGACGTGACCGTCGATGGCGTAGGTGACGACGCCGACCGACGCCGTCGGCACGATCGCCGCGAGCGACGTTCCCGCGGCGAAGCGCTGGTCGAAGCCGAGCAGCAGTACGAGGAGCGGCACGATGACCGTGCCCCCGCCCACGCCGAACAGTCCCGACATCAGGCCGGCGAGAAGGCCGACGCCGATGCAGACGGCGAAGAAGCGGACGGAGCGCTTGGGTCGGATGTCGGCGTGCACGAGGGTCAAGTCTGGCACCTTCGAGGCGGCACCTCTCCCGCGCGGCTCTGCCCGGCGGCGTCCCCGCGCGCGTCGCCCGCCCGAGCGGCTGCACCCGCGGCAACGAAAGCGGCCCCCGGTGTCCGAAGCCGCGTCCACCGGGGGCCGTCGCCCTCGCAGGTCAAGCGGAACGGTGACCCGAACACCGGTCCGCGACCACTCGCGCGAGGGTGCGACAGCACTGACGGTAGCGAGCAGCGTCGAACGAGAATGCCCCATTGACACGGATATCTCGAACTGCTAATTATTTAGACCGCGTATGACAATCACCCGTCGGCGGGAATGTCTCCGCACGCCCCGCCGTTGATGCCGAGCATGACAACCGTAGGAATCATCGGAGCAGGACACATCGGCTCGGCCCTCGCCAAGGGCTTCGCCAACAACGGCTACGACGTCGTCATCGCCAACTCTCGCGGGCCCGAGACCCTGGCGGATCTCGTCGCGTCAATCGGAGACAGGGCGCGCGCGGCGACGGCACAGGATGCCGCGGAAGCCGGCGAGTTCGTCGTCGTCACGGTGCCGCTGAAGGCCATCGGCGAGATCCCGGTCGCTCCCCTGACGGGCAAGATCGTCCTCGACACGAACAACTACTACTTCGAGCGCGACGGACACATCGCCGCCCTCGACGACAAGAAGACCACGACCTCGCAGATGCTGCAGGAGCACCTCCCCGAGTCGGTCGTCGTGAAGGCGTTCAACCACATCATGGCCGCCGACATCCTCACCGACGGCTCCCCCGCCGGCACCGAGAACCGTCGCGCGCTCGCGACCGCGAGCGACTCCGACGAGGGCGTCGCGCTCATCACGCGCGTCTACGACGAGTTCGGCTTCGACACCGTCAACATCGGCCCGCTCAGCGAGAGCTGGCGCGTCGAGCGCGACCAGCCGGCCTACGTCGTCCGCCAGAACGCCGACGAGCTGACGCAGAACCTGGCACGCGCGGAGCGCTGACCGCCGCGCGCCCGGCTGTCGCGCACCGCGTGCCCCGGCGCGCGCGAGCTGCGCGCCCCGGCCCGCCGCACGCTCATAAACGCGATTCGCTCACAGAAACACGCTCTCCACGCGTTTTTGTGAGCGAATCGCGTTTATGCGCGGGGGCCGGGGCCCCGGCGCCGGACTCAGAGCGAAGCGAGCGCCCGGTCGACGTCGGCGACCAGGTCGTCGACCGACTCGATGCCGACCGACAGACGCACGATGGTGTCGGGCACCGCGAGCTCGGTCCCCCGCACGGAGGCGTGGGTCATGGCATCCGGATAGTTCACCAGCGACTCGACGCCGCCGAGCGACTCGGCGAGGGTGAACAGGCGCGTCGACTCGGCGAAGCGGCGGGCGGTGGCACCGTCGGCGAGCTCGAGCGACACGATGCCCCCGAAGCCGCTCATCTGCGACGCGGCGAGCGCGTGGCCGGGGTGCTCCGGCAGCCCGGGGTAGTACACCCGTGCGACCCGGTCGTGACCGGCGAGGTGCTCGGCCACGGCCTGCGCATTGGAGCTGTGGCGCTGCATGCGCACGGCGAGCGTCTTGATGCCTCGCGTGGTCAAGTAGGCGTCGAACGGTCCCGAGACCGCACCCGCGGCGAACTGCAGGAACTGCACCTTCTCGGCGAGGTCGGCGTCCGCGAAGGCGAGCGCCCCGCCGACGACGTCGCTGTGCCCCCCGAGGTACTTCGTCGCGGAGTGCACCACGACGTCGGCACCGAGCGAGATCGGTCGCTGCAGGGCGGGCGACGCGAATGTGTTGTCGACCACGACGATCGCGCCGGCCGCGTGGCCCAGGCGCGCCAGACCCGCGATGTCGGTGATGCGCAGCATCGGGTTGCTGGGGGTCTCGACCCAGACCATCTTCGGCGCGCGTTCCTCGATCGCCGCGGCGACGGCATCCAGGTCGCTCATGTCGACGACGCGCAGCTTCACGCCCCACGGGCCGAGCACGCGCGCGAGCAGCCGGTACGTGCCGCCGTACACGTCGTTGCCGAGCAGCACCTCGTCGCCGGGGACCAGGGCCGCGCGCAGCAGGGCGTCCTCTCCGGCGAGACCCGAAGCGAACGACAGCGCCCGAGCGCCTCCCTCGAGGGCGGCGATCTGCGTCTCGAGCGCCGTGCGCGTGGGGTTGCCGCTGCGGCCGTACTCGTATCCGCCGCGGAGGCCGCCGATGCCGTCCTGCGCGTAGGTCGTCGAGACGTGGATCGGCGGGATGACCGCGCCGGTGGTCTCGTCGAAGGCCTGGCCCGCGTGGACGGCGAGGCTGTCGAAGCCGCGGGCGGCGTCGTGGGTGCTCATGCGGAGTGCTCCTCGGAGGGGGTGGGGATGAGGGATGCCGTGGGCTCGACGTCGTAGCCGCGCGCGCACATCCAGTCGTCGTCGAAGATCTTGCTGAGGTAGCCGCGTCCGTGATCCGGCAGCACGACGACCATGACCGCGTCGGCGGGGAGATCGCGGGCGACGCGAAGAGCGCCGACGACGGCCATGCCGCTCGATCCCCCGACGAGAAGGCCCTCCTCGCGGGCGAGGCGGCGGGTCATCGCGAACGACTCGGCATCGGACACGCGCTCGTAGGCGTCGACGACGGTCGGGTCGAAAGCGGGCGGCCAGAAGTCCTCGCCCACACCCTCGACGTCGTACCCGTGGATATCGCCCCCCGAGTAGATCGAGCCGACGGGGTCGACACCGACGATGCGCACGGCGTCTCCGGCGACCTCGCGAAGGTACCGACCGGTGCCGCTGATCGTGCCGCCGGTTCCGACGCCGGCGACGAAGTGGGTCAGTCGACCATCGGTGTCGCGCCAGATCTCGGGCCCGGTGGTCTCGTAGTGGCTGCGGGGCCCGTTCGGGTTCGCGTACTGATTCGGCTTGTAAGCACCGGGGATCTCGCGCACGAGGCGGTCGGACACGCTGTAGTAGGAGTTCGGGTCGTCGGGCTCGACATTGGTCGGGGTCACCACGACCTCGGCCCCGTACGCCCGCAGGACCGCGCGCTTGTCCTCGGCGACCTTGTCGGGAACGACGAAGACGCACCGGTACCCGCGCTGCTGCGCGACGAGCGCGAGACCCACACCGGTGTTGCCGCTGGTCGGCTCGACGATCACGCCACCCGGCTTCAGGTGTCCGTCGCGCTCGGCGGCGTCGATGATGTTGGCGGCGATCCGGTCTTTCGCCGAACCACCGGGGTTGATGTATTCGATCTTCGCGAGGACCGTGGCGGCGATGCCGTCGGTGACGCGGGTCAGACGGACGAGGGGGGTGTTGCCGACGAGGTCGGCGACGCTCTGGGCGTAACGCACGATGGCATCCTGAGGGGTTTGTGCGCCCGTACGGGCGCGGCTGACGGGGTCGTCGAAAGAGAACGCGGAAAAGCGTTCAGCGACAACAGCGACAGGTCAGCACGCCGCCAGCATACCCGACGTCGTCGATGCTCACGCGACAGCGCCCAGGAACTCCTCGAAGCTCTGCGCCGGGCGGCCCGTGACCCGCTCGACATCGGTCGAGACGCCGGCGAGGTCGCCGCTCGCGATGGCGGTGTAGGTGCTCACCCACGCGTCGACCTGCCAGCGGGGGGCGCCGAACGCCGCGCGCGAGGCGTAGGCCTCGTCGACGGTCTCGTCGAGGAAGCGCACGGGGTGGCCGCGGACGGCGGAGATCTTCTCAGCCACCTCGGTCATGGTGAGGGCCTCGGGGCCGGTGAGGTCGTATGCGGTGTCGGCGTGAGCGGTCGGATCGAGAAGGACCGACACGGCCGTGGCCGCGACGTCGGAGCGCGAGACCAGTGAGCATCGCCCGTCGCCCGCGGGACCCCGGATGACGCCGTCGTCGCCCGCGAAGAGCTCCATCATGTCCATGTAGAAGTTGTCACGCAGGAACGTCCACCGCATGCCGGAGGCGCGGATGATCTCCTCGGTCGCGGCGTGATCGCGGCCCAGCGTGAACACGGCATCCGGGGCGGCCGCGAGGAACGACGTGTAGACGATCGAGCGGACGCCCGCCGCGGCGGCGGCCTCGACGAACTCGCGATGGTGCTCCACGCGGTCGGACGTCTCGGAGGCCGAGACCATGAAGAGGGTCTCGACGCCCTGCAGGGCCGCGCGCGCGGCATCCGCGTCCGAGTACCGGGCCACGTGCACCTCGGCCCCCTCGAGCGCCGGGGCACGAGAAGCGTCACGCACGAGAAGACGCTGAGGGATGCCGCGGGCGGCGAGGTCGCGGGCGACACGGCCCCCCACGGCTCCGGTGGAACCGGTGACGGCGATGACGGGCGGCGTGGGCATTCGGCCTCCGGGAGGATGGGAGCGGTGCATCCAGCGTATTGCGGCGTCCCTTTGCCGGGGCCGAGAAGATGTTCAGGTGGCGGGGGCCACCAGGCGCCCGACGCGCACCCGCACGGTCGCCCCCGCGGCCGCGTCGTCGGTTCCGCGCACCGCAGCGGCCACCGCGGAGGCGACCGCGACCGTGTCGTCCTGGGCCGAGACGCCGATGCAGACGGTGATCGAACGTGCACCGTCGACCTCCTCGACCGCGGCGAGAGACCCCTCGGCGTCGACGGCACGCTCGACGGCGCGGGCGACGAGGGGGCGTGCCGAGTACATCTCACGCACCCCCTCGGTGGCGGTGACGGCGAGGTCGATGCGCGGCGCGAAGGCGGCGGTGGTCAGGTCGGTCATTGGTCTTCCTCTCCGTCGACGTGCACGTCGCCCACGGTGACGTCCACGCGCCCCACCCGCAGGTCGCCGTGTCGCTGGATCGCGGCGCGGATCCCTTCGCGCATCTCTTCCACGGCATCCGCCATGGCACGGCCGAAGCGCACACTGACCGAGACACGCACGTCGAGGGGCGCATCGGGCTCGTTCTGCTGGAGGCGCACGCGCCCCACCAGCACGCCGTCGACGCCGTCACCGACGGAACGGATGAGCTCGTAGAGCGCCCCCTCCGTCACGACGATCTCGACACCGTCGGAGCCTCGAACGAGGGGGATGTCGCGGCCCGCGCGGAACTCTCGCATCACCTCGCGCATGATCGAGTCGTACCAGGACTCGGCCAGAGGCTCGGCAGCCTGTTCTTCGACGATCTCTCGAGAGAGACGCCCCATCCGTTCCATGGATGCCAGAACGGCCTGGCATTCCGCGTTGCGCTCGATCGCGGCGATGCGCGGAACGCGCCCGCGGTCGAGGTAGGCGGAGAGATCCTCGAGCGAGTAGCCCGAGCCCCCGATGTCGTCGCTCATCCCGTCACCTCCAGTCCTGCATGCGTTCGAGCACGATCTTTCGCGCCCTGGCGAGTCGACCGCGAACCGTGGCCGCGTTCTCGCCGACCTCGACGGCGATCTCGTCGTAGCTGTGACCGCCGACCTCGCGCAAAACCCAGACCACGCGCAATTCCTCGGGCAGCTCGGACAACACCTTTTTCAGCGCGTCCATCTGCGACGATGCCACAGCCGAGCGCTCGGGGTCGTCTTTCGCAGAGACCATCTGCTCATCGATCTGGTCGGAGAGCTTGCGGGCGCGGAGTCGATCGGTCGCTTTCCGGGACACGATCGTGGTCAGCCAGCTGCGTACCTTCTCGGGATCGGTGAGATCGGGCAGGCGCCGCCACGCGGTGATCAACGCTTCCTGGACGCAGTCGTCGGCGTCGGCGCGCGAGCCGGTGAGGCGCGTGGCGAACGCGACGAGGAACGGCGCGTGTCGACGCACCAGCACTCCGAAAGCCAGCTGGTCGCCATCAGCCGCCCGCGACGCGAGGAACGCGTCTGTGGCGGTGGACAAAGCGGTCATCGGGTTCCTGTCGGTGTCACGTGCGGACCCGGGTGCTGGCGAGTCGGTTCCGTCCACATAGCGAAACACCCCGGACGAAACCGCCCACAGAGCTTGACGCGGACGCCGAGACATGGCATCCGATCTCCGCCTTCCGCCAACGGCCCCGATGTCGGGGGTCGGCGGTAGCGTCGACGGTGTCCCTTCGACACCAAGGAGCCCCATGCGCATCGCCCTCACCGGCTCGTCCGGAAAACTCGGCACCGTCGTCGCGCGCGAACTCCGCGCGGCCGGTCACGAGGTCATCGGCTTCGACATCCGCGGCGAGCGCGGTCCTGGCTTCGTGCAGGTCGACCTCACCGACTACGGCCAGGTCATCGACGCGCTCGCGGGAGTGAACGATCAGCACGACGGCATCGATGCCCTCGTGCACCTCGGTGCGATCCCCGCCCCCGGCATCCGGTCCGACGTGGCGACCTTCCACAACAACATGACCAGCACGTTCAACGTGTTCTGGGCCGCCGTGCGCCTCGGCATCCAGCGAATCGTCTACGCCTCCAGCGAGACGGTGCTGGGTCTGCCGTTCGACATCGACCCGCCCTACATCCCGGTCGACGAGCAGTACGCCCCGCGGCCCGAGTCGGTGTACTCGCTGGTCAAGACGCTCGAGGAGCGCCTGGCCGTCGAATTGGTGCGCTGGAACCCCGAACTGTCGATCACGGCCCTGCGCTTCTCGAACGTCATGGTGCCCGACGACTACGCCGAGTTCCCGTTCGACGCCGACGCGCGCACCCGCAAATGGAACCTGTGGGGCTACATCGATGCGCGTGACGGCGCCCAAGCCGTCGAGCGCGCCCTCGAGAAGGCGCCGGCCGGGTTCGACACGTTCATCATCGCGGCGGCCGACACCGTCATGACCCGCCCCAACGCCGAGCTCGTCGCCGAGGTGTTCCCCGGTGTCGAGACGCGCGGTGATCTGGGCGAGAACACGACGCTGCTGTCGATCGACAAGGCGCGCCGCCTGCTCGGCTACGACCCGCAGCACTCGTGGCGGGACGCGCGCTGACGCGGAAACGCTCGATCGAAGTGCCACACTGAGTGCGTGACCGCTGCCGACCCCTCTGCGACGACGACGGCTCCCGCGCGCCGCGGGCGTCCCGGGTACGACCGTGAGGGTCTGCTCGCCGTCGCGGTGCAGCTCTTCAACGAGCAGGGATACGACGCGACGAGTGTGGCCGACCTGGCCCGTCGCCTGGGTCTGACCAAGTCGGCGCTGTACCACCACTTCGCCTCGAAGGAAGAGCTCCTGGCGGTCGCCCTCGAAGCGGCGCTCGGCGGCCTCGAGGCCGTTCTCGACCAGCCCGGTGCCCGTGAGGGCGCGGCATCCGATCGTCTTCGTTTCGTCCTCACGGGGGCAACGGACGTGCTGGTTGCCCAGCTGCCCGCTGTGACCCTGCTGCTGCGCGTGCGCGGCAACAGCGCCGTCGAGCAGGCGGCGCTCGAGCGCCGACGCGTGTTCGACCACCGCGTCACCGCCCTCGTCGCCGAGGCGCAGGCGGAGGGCAGCGTGCGCGATGATGTCGACGCCGCGGTCGCCGCGCGCCTGCTGTTCGGCATGATCAACTCGGTCGTCGAGTGGTACCGCCCCGGCGGGAGTGTCGACGGCGACCGCCTCGGGCACGACATCGTGCGCATCGCGCTCGACGGCCTCCGCACGACCTGAGCACCCGCACGCGCGGACCGACCGCACCGGCCGAGCGCGCGTGCCGGCCGAGCGCGCGTACCGTCACGCGGACTTCGGCACCGACACGCCGC
>NZ_LDRU01000091.1 GCF_001476285.1 Microbacterium testaceum
GGCTGTCCCACCGCTCCCACACCGTCGTCGCCCCCTGGGTCACCGGGTAGAGCCACGAGGGGCACTGCGTCTGCAGCAGCAGGCGCTCGGCCGCGTCGTGGTGACCCCCGTCGCTGAGCGCGTCCGCAATGATCGGCGTGCCGACGAAGCCGGTCGAGATGCGGTACCCACTCTCGCGGACGAGCGCTGCGAGCCGGTCGGCGAGGGCCGCGCGCGTCGGGGCGTCCTGCACGAGGTCGAACGCGAGGGCGAGAGCGTACGCGGTGGGGGCGTCGCTCATCATGCGGCCGGCGGGGGTGACGTACTCCGTCACGAACGCGCGACGGCTGCGCTCGGCGAGAGCACCGTAGGTCTCGGCATCCGAAGTGTTCCCCAGCAGCGCCGCCGCCTCGGCGACCTGGCGGAGAGACCTCGCGAAGTACGCGGTAGCGACGATGTCGCCGTCGACCTTCGCCTTACCGGGCTGGTCGGGCGGCGCGCTCGGGTCGAGCCAGTCGCCGAGCTGCATGCGTCCGGCCCAGAGGCCCGAGTCCCCGGCATCCGTCCGCACCGCCTCGACCCACGCGCGCATGCTCGGGTACTGCGCCGCGAGCACCTCGCGGTCGCCGAACCGCTCGTGCAGAACGGTCGGGGTGACCGCGGCGGCGTCGCCCCACGCTGCGACGGGACCGCCGCCCGCGAACGAGGGGAGGGCGGCCGGGATCACCAGCGGAACGACCCCGCCGGCGCGCTCCTGCTCGAGGGCGAGGTCGCGCAGCCACGAGGTGAGGAACCCGTCGCAGTCGTAGAGGAACGACGCCGTCGGCGCGAACACCTGGAGGTCGCCGGTCCAGCCGAGTCGTTCGTCGCGCTGCGGGCAGTCGGTGGGGAGGGCGAGGAAGTTGCCGCGCATGCCCCACACCACGTTCTCGTGCAGCCGGTTCACGAGCGCGTGCGACGAGGCGAACCAGCCGGTCCGCTCCATGTCGCTGTGCAGCACGACGGCCTCGACTTGCTCGTCGGCGACGTCGATGCCGGTGATCTGGGCGTAGCGGAAGCCGTAGAACGAGAAGCGGCTCTCGAGCACGTCGTCGCCGCCGGACAGGACGAAGGATGCCGTGGCCTTCGCGTTGCGCAAGGGGCGGAGCGCCAGCTCGCCTGCGTCGAGCACCTCGGCGTGGCGGATCGTGACCGTCGTCCCCGCCTCGCCGCGCACGCGCAGGCGCAGGCGGCCGACGAGGTTCTGCCCGAAGTCGAGGACCTCTCCGCCGGACGGCGTGGTCAGGCGCGCGACGACGGGGAGGCTCTCGTGGCGACGGACCGGCTCGGCGATGCGCGCCTCGGGGCGGGGGACTCTCTCGTAGCCGGGTCGGGCGACGACGCCGACTCGCGCGGGCGCCCAGCCTCGGTCATCGCCGGAGGTCGCGGCATCCGGAGTCGACCAGGGGGCGCGGAGGCGGAGGTCCTGATGCTCGCCCGCGTAGATGCCGCTCGCGACGATCTCGGTGTCGCCCGTCGCGGTCCAAGCGGCGCCGGTCGGTGCGAGGGTCTCGACCGTGCCGTCGGCGAAGGTCACGCGCAGTTGCGCCAGGAAGGACGGCTGGTCGCCATAGACGCGGTCGGTGAACGTGAAGAAGCCGTAGCGCTCGGTGTACCAGGCGCCGGCGAGGGTCGCGCCCACGACGTTGTCGCCCTCGACGAGCAGGTCGGTGACGTCGACGCTCTCGTGCACGAGGCGGTCGCGCGTCGCGCTCCAGCCCGGGGCGAGGACGTCGTCGGAGACGGCGCGGCCGTTGATCTCGGGCTCGGCGCTGCCGAGGGCGGTCCACAGCAGCAGGGCGCGGCGGACCGGCCGATCCAGGCGGAACGTCGTCCGCACGAGCGCGGGCTGGGCCTCACGCTCCGGATCCGCCAGGCCGATCGGCTCGGCGATCCACTCGTCGGGGGCGAGGAAGCCGGCCTCGACGGCGAGGGGCGCGCTCCACGCGCTGACGGCGCCGTCGACGCCGGTCACCCGCACCCGCACCTCGCGGCGCTCGCCGGGGGCCAGCGGCGGGAACGGCCAGTCGACGAGGGCGGATTCCGCGCCCTCGAGCGTGATGGTGCTCTCGCCGTCGGTGACCTCGGCGCCGGCCTGACGCCACGACGGGGTCGACGTCTCGGTGCGCCAGGTGAGGCGCGGCGTGGGCGTCGCGACGAACGGCGAGTCGGTGCGCAGCTCGGCTTTCACCGCGGCGACACGGGTGTCGGTGGTCATTCGTCGTCTCCCTCGGCGACCCAGGCGGTCGCGTCGATCATGCCCTCTCGGGCGTACACGCCGATCACGCGTCCGGTGAACGACTCCGTCACCTCGGACGACAGGAAGCGCCCGTCGACCTCGGCGAGAGCGATGCGCTCTTCCTCGACGGTGGCCGCGAGGTGCAGAGCGTGGATCGCGGGTGCGAAGCTCACCGCGGAGCTGCCGGGCGCGCAGTCGATGTGCAGCGTGAGCACAGGGGCCGAGAGGGGCTCGCGCCACTCCTGCACCAGGTCGCCGACCACGGCGCGCGCGACGATCTCACCGGCCCCCGCCTCGACCTCGACGTGGAAGCGCTCGTCGTAGCGGACGGCGAGACCGCCGATCCCCGCGGACACGTCGAGGGTGACCGACGTGCGCTGGCCGAGGTGCACCTGACGGCGGCCGACGAACACCGGACGGGGATCGCCGAGCGTCGAGCCATCGGCATCCAGACGCATCCATCCCGGCCGCGAGGTGAGGTCGGCGTGGTCGGTGGGCAGCGAGCGGACCGCGATCCACCCGCCGTCGAGCACCGTCTCGGGCGAGAACGCGACCTCGACACGCCTGCCGGGGCGGGGGTTCAGCGGAACGGGCTCGATCGTGGGCCACCCGTCGGGCTGCCAGGTGACGCGCGTGACGAACGTCTCGCGCCCGAGCGCCGAGAAGGCGCGGGTCATGCCGCGCGGCCGGACGCCCAGCAGCACGCACACCCACTCGCCGTCGGGACCGGTGACGAGGTCGCCGTGACCGGTGTTCTGCACCGGCCGGGTCGTGGATCGGGCCGAGACGAGCGGGTTGTTCGGGGCCGCCTCGAAGGGGCCCTCGGGGGAATCGGCGCGAGCGAGCGAGACGCCGTGACCGCGCTCGGTGCCGCCCTCGGCGATGAGCAGGTACCAGCGCCCCTCGATCTCGTAGAGGTGCGGCGCCTCGGGGAACATCCCGCCCACACCCGACCACAGCGACCGCGGCTCCTCGAGCGCGCGGTGCGTTCCGAGGTCGACGCGGGCCTGCTGGATGCCGGTGTGCGTGCCCGCGTCCGGACCGCCGAGGATGAGCCCCGAGTAGGTGATGTACGCCGTGCCCTCGGCATCCCACGCGATGTCGGGGTCGATGCCGTCGAGCGAGCGCGAGCCGTCGGGGACCGTGAGCAGGTCGCCGTCGCTCCACGGTCCCGCCGGATCCGTCGCGGTGAAGTGCAGCATGCCGCGGCCCATCGCGTCGGTCACCACGACGTGGAAGACCCCGTCGCGGTGCCGCAGCGTCGGTGCCCACGCGCCGCCCGCCGTCGGGACGTTCTCGACGTCGAGCTGACCGGGCCGGGTGGCGACGTGGCCGATGAGCTCCCACTCGACGAAGTCGGTGGAGCGGTGGATCGGGATGCCGGGAAGGTACTCGAACGTCGAGGTCGCGAGGTACCACGTGTCGCCGACGCGGACGACCGAGGGGTCGGGGTGGAAGCCCGCGATGAGCGGGTTGGGGAGTGCGGCGGTGGTCGTCATGGTCCTCGAGGGGGTCGGGTCCGCCGCCGCCCGGCGGGGTGTCGCGGGCGGCGGCGGGAGAAGGGACGGTCGGCTCGGTCGGCTCAGTCGGCGAACAGGCGGCCGAGCTCGGCGGCGAGGGCGACCGCGCGCGGGTCTCCGCCGCCCGGCCACGCGCCGCGCGCGATCGTCCACGCGAACGCGATCCCCGTCTCGGGATCGACGCACGCGAGGCCGCCCGCGGCGCCGTCGTGCCCGAAGGCAGTCACGCCGCCGAACGGCATCGCCGGCGTGGGCTTCTGGAACACGATCGCGTGCGCCCGGTCGTGCTGACCGAGCACCTCGTCGTAGCCGTGCACCTGCTGCTGCCCGATCTGCGCGACCGTGTCGGCCGAGAGGAAGGGCGCGGCGCCCTCTACCCCGGTGACAGCGGCCGCGAGCAGGCGCGCGATGCCCCGCGCGCTGCCCGTGCCCGAGGTGGCCGGGTGGCCGTAGCGCCAGCTGCGCGGGTCGTTCGCGACGTCGGGCGTCGGCGGAGCGCTGCCGAAGACGCGCACGCCGAGCGCCGTCGGTCGATGCGCGCCGACGCCCGCGGCGGGCGGGGTCATCGGCTGGAGGTCGACGCGGCGGTGCTCCTGGTCGGCGGGGAGTCCGAGGTAGAAGTCGATGCCGTGCGGGGCGCGGATCTCCTCCTCGTAGAACGCGTGCATCGTCCGTCCGGTCACCCGGTGGATCAGCTCGGCACCGAGATTGCCGATCGTCACCCCGTGATACCCGAAGGCGCTTCCCGGATGCCAGAGGGGCCGGGTCGCGGCGAGTCGCGCGGCCGCGACGGGCTGGTCGAGCGCGTCGAAGCGGTCGAGCGGAGGATCGGTCTGCGCAAGGCCCGCCTGGTGCGACAGGAGCTGGCGCACGGTGACGCGCTGCTTGCCCGCTGCCGCGAACTCGGGCCAGTGATCGGCGACGAGGTCGTCGAGATCGAGGAGTCCGCGCTCCACCAGGAGACCGATCGTGATGCCGATGGTGTTCTTCGTCACCGAGAACGGCACGAGAACCGAGTCCTCGCCGAGGTGACGTCCGCCCCAGACGTCGAGCACCGGCTCGCCGCGATGGAACGCCGCGGCCTGGAACGACAGCTCGGGGTCGCCCGAGAGGGCGGCGTCCAGCCGCGCGACGGCGTCGGCGACCCGGTCGTCGGCGCGCCCGTGCAGGTGCGCGGTCTCGAGGGGGCTCATTCCGACACCGACCAGACCGTGTGCAACGGCGTCTCGACGACGGACGCCCCCGCGAGCAGCGTGAAGTCGCCGGGCTCGGTGACCCACGCGCCGTCCCAGTGCGCGAGGCGCCGCGCGGGAACCGTGACCCGTGCCTCGACGCTCTCGCCGGGGGCAGCGGTGACGGTGGCGAATCCGACGAGCCAGCGCGAGGGGCGCTCGACGCTCGACTCGGCGCGCTCGGCGTACACCTGCACTACCTGACGGCCGTCGCGCTCGCCCGTGTTGGTCAGGCGGACCACGAGGTCGTCCCCGTCGCGCTCCGCGGCATCCCACGACCAGCTCGTGTATCCGAGGCCGTGGCCGAAGGGGAACGCCGGTGCGGTGTCGGTGCGCAGCCACGCGCGGTAGCCGACGTGGATGCCCTCGTCGTAGCGCAGCACGCCATCGGTCGGGGTGACCTCGAGCACCGGCACGTCGGCCATGCTCGCCGGCCACGTGGTGGGGAGGCGCCCGCCGGGCTCGGCAGCCCCGGTGAGGACGGCCGCGAGGGCGGTGCCGAACTCCTGGCCACCGAAGTAGCCCTGCACGACGGCGGCGACGTCGCTCGCCCACGGCAGCACGACGGGAGATCCGGCGTTGACGATCACGATGGTGCGCGGGTTGGCCCGGGCGACGGCGCGCACGAGGTCGTCCTGACGCCCCGGCAGATCCAGTGAGGTGCGGTCGTACCCCTCGGACTCGACCTTCGAGTTCGTGCCGACGACGACGACGGCCACCTCGGCGGCCTCGGCGGCCGCGACCGCGCGGGCGATGAGCTCGTCGGGGTCGGTCCGCTCGGGCGCGATGCCGAGGGTCGCACTCATCGCACCCGACAGTGTCCCGGAACCGTCGCGCGAGAACTCCGCGCGCACCGCGATCTCGCGCCCGGCCTCGACCTGCACGGTGGCGGTGATCGACGGCGGGTTGAGGAAGGCGGCTCCCAGGTCGGTGCCCTCGAGGACGGGGCTGTCGTCGAGCACGAGCTCGTCGTCGACGAACACCCGCGCGGGGTTGGCGCCGGCGAAGCCGAGCTCGACGGCACCCGACTGCTCGGGCGTGTAGACGGTCTCGAAGACGACGGTGCGGCTGGCCTCGATCGGGGCGTCGCCGCCGAACCAGACCAGGGCCGAGGCGCGGCGGTCCTCGGCGAACAGCTCGGTGCCCGCAGCATCCAGGAACCGGACGCGCAGTCCGGGCTCGCCCGTGGCGGGGTTGCGCATCTGCGACAGGGGCAGCTCGGCCACGCCCTCCTGGGTCACGGCGCCGAGCTCGTACGTGATCCGGTCGTCGCCGAACGCGTCGCGCAGGCCCGCGAGCGGAGAGACGATGTGCGCGGGGATGACGGTCGCACTGCCCCCGCCCTGGGTGCGCGCGTCGCGCGCGTTCTGTCCGATGACGGCGACGGATGCCACGGCCCCGGCGTCGAGGGGGAGGATGCCGTCGTTGCTCAGGAGCACCGTGCCGGCGATCGCCGACTCGCGCGCGAACTCGGTGGCATCCACCGGGGTGGGCTCGATCGCGGTGCTGCCCTCGAGGGCGCCGACCCGCTCGGCGAGCAGCAGCAGACGCAGGACCTTGCGGTCGAGGTCGGCCTCCTGCACGCGGCCGTCGCGGACGGCGTCGACGAGGTCGGCCCACGCGGGAGCGGGCCCCGGCATCGCGAGGTCTTGCGCCGCGGCGACGGCGTCGAGAGAGCGGACGGCGGTCCAGTCGCTGATGACCACGCCGTCGAAGCCCCACTCCGAGTTCAGCGGCGTCTCGAGCAGGTCGTTCTCGGTCATCGTCACGCCGTCGACGGCGTTGTAAGAGCTCATGATCGACCACGCGCCGGCGTCGACCGTGCGCTCGAACGGGGCGAGGTACAGCTCGCGCAGCGCCCGCTCGTCGACCTGCACGTCGACCGTGAAGCGGTCGGTCTCGGAGTCGTTCGCGACGAAGTGCTTCGGGGTCGCGGCGACGCCGTTGTCCTGCAGGCCGCGCACGTACGCCGCACCCAGTTCAGCGGTGAGCTCGGCGTCCTCGCTCAGGCACTCGAAGTGGCGACCGCCGAGCGGAGAGCGGTGGAGGTTGATCGTCGGTCCGAGCACGACGTCGACGCCCTTGCGGCGGGCCTCGGATGCCGCGGCCGCCCCGTAGCGGTAGGCGAGATCCACGTCCCACGAGGCGGCCAGCGCCGACCCCGACGGCATGTTGAGCGAGGGCTCGCGCTCGTCCCACCGGGGACCGCGGACGCCGGCGGGGCCGTCCGAGAGGGTCATCGCCCGCAGCCCGATCTCGGGGAGGGGGACGGTGGTCCAGAAGTCGGCGCCCTGCACGAGGGCCGCCTTCTGCTCGAGGGTCAGCGCCGAGAGCAGCGGGACGAGGTGGTCGGTGGCAGGCGTAGCGGTCACGGTGGTCTTTCCGGTGGGGAGGGTCAGGATGCCGACAGCAGAGCGCGGCGCGCAGCGCGACGCTCTTCCTGGCGGTCGGGGTCGGGCACGGGAGCCGCCATGAACAGGCGCTGCGTGTACGGGTGCTCGGGGGCCGAGGTGACCCGGTCGGCGTCGCCGGTCTCGACGATCTCGCCCTTGTACATCACGGCCACGCGGTGGCTGATGTGGCGCACGACGGCGAGGTCGTGCGTGACGAACAGGTACGCCACCCCCGTGCGGTTCTGGATCTCGATGAACAGGTCGAGCACGCGCGCCTGGGTCGACAGGTCGAGAGCCGACACCGGCTCGTCGCACACGATGAGCCGCGGCTGCAGAGCGAGCGCCCGCGCGATCGCGACGCGCTGACGCTGGCCGCCCGAGAACTCGCGCGGCAGACGGTTGCGGGCATCACCGGGGAGCCCGACCTGGTCGAGCAGGTCGCGGACGCGCTTCTTGGCATCGGATGCCGAGACCCCGGCCACCGTGAGCGGCTCGATGAGGATCTGCTCGATCGTCATCGACGGGTTCAGCGACGAGTACGGGTCCTGGAAGACGACCTGGATCTCCGAGCTCAGGGCGCGGCGCTCGGCGCGGCCGAGGTGCGAGATGTCGCGCCCGTCGTAGGTGATCTTCCCGCCGCTCACCGGCGCGAGGCCGAGGGCCGCGCGGCCGAGCGTGGTCTTGCCCGACCCCGATTCGCCGACGAGGCCCACGGTCTCGCCGGGGAGGATGTCGAGGGAGACGCCCTTGAGAGCTCGGAACGGCTTCGCGCGGAAGCCCTTCCCGGGGTACTCGACGACGAGGTCGTCGATGGTCAGCAGCGGGGTGCTCATGCCACCACTCCGTTCTCGGCGCCGAGCGGCGGCCGCGCGGGACCCTCGTCGAGGATCGCGTCCAGCAGCGCCCGCGTGTACGGGTGCTGCGCGTCGTTGAAGATGGCCCGAACGGGACCCTGCTCGACGAAGCGGCCGTTCTGCATCACGGTGACCCGGTCGCAGAGGTCGGCGACGACGCCGAAGTTGTGCGTGACCAGCAGCATCGCCATCTGGCGTTCCTGCTGCAGGTCGCGCAGCAGCTCGAGAACCTCGGCCTGCACCGTGACGTCGAGAGCCGTGGTGGGCTCGTCGGCGATGATCAGTTCGGGGTCGGTCGAGATGGCCCCGGCGATGAGCACGCGCTGCGCCATACCGCCCGAGACCTCGAACGGGTACGCGTCGAACGTGCGCTTCGGCTCGGGGATGCCCACGCGGGCGAGCAGATCGAGCGACCGCTCCCGCGCGTCCTTGGCCGACAGGTGCAGGTGCTTGCGCAGCGGCTCCACCAGCTGACTGCCGATGGTGAAGGCGGGGTCGAGGTTGCTCATCGGCTCCTGGGGGATGTACCCGATGCGCTTGCCGCGCACGCCCGCGTATACGCGCTCCGAGGCGTCGGCCAGGTCGACGCCGTCGAACGAGATCGTGCCGCCCGTGACCGAGCCGCCGCGGGGCAGGAGCCCCAGGACGCCGAACGCGGTCTGGGTCTTGCCCGAACCGGACTCGCCGATGAGGCCGTGCACCTCTCCCTTGCGGATGTCGAGCGAGACGCCGTGGACGACCTCGATGTGCGAGCCGTCCGACTGGTCGTACCCGACGTGCAGGTCGCGCACGCGCAGCACCGTCTCGGTCGACTTGCTCCGCGCGTCCTCGCGATGCACGATCACGTCGCCGTCGGCGACCTCGGGGATCTCGTCGGGGTCGGTGAGGTCGCCACCGCCGAGTGCCACGGAGGTGGTCGCGGTCGCGATCGAGCCGGTCGCGGTGAGCACCGCACGACGGCGGCGGCGACGCACGGTCACCGTGCGCTCGAGCTCGTCGCGCAGCACGTTGGCGAGCAGCGTCAGGGCGATGCAGGTCAGGGCGATCGCGAGCGAAGGCCAGACGAGGAGCACCGGGTTCTTGTAGATGTTCTTGAAGCCGTCGGTGAGCATCGATCCCCAGGTGGGGACGTTGACGTCGCCGAGACCGAGGAACTCCAGGCCCGACTGGATCGCGATGGCGATGCCGGCGATGATCGCCGACTGGATGATGATGGGCGCCCGCACGACCGAGAAGACGTGGCGTCCGATGATGCGCAGGTCGCTGAGACCCGACACGCGTGCCGCGTCGACGTACAGCTCGTTGCGCACGGCGGTGACCGAGGCGTAGACGAGGCGGAAGTACGCGGGGGCGAGCAGGATGCCGAAGATCACCATCGACAGCCAGACCGAGGGGCCGAGCACGGCGCGCGCCGCGAGCAGCACGACGATGCCGGGGAGCGCCATGTTCAGCTCGGTGACCCAGGTCGCCGCGGTGTTGAACCAGCCCTGGTAGTAGCCGGCGATCAGGCCGCTGACCACGCCGAGCACGACGGCGACGACGAGGGCGATGAGGGCGGCGGCGATGCTCGTCTGGGTGGCGGCGAGCAGGCGCGAGAGCACGTCGCGACCGCTGCCGTCGGTGCCCAGGATGTGGGCGCCCGAGGGGCTCGCGAGGATCGCGCGGATGTCGGCGAAGTTCGGGTCCTGCGGGGCGATGAGCGGACCGATGATCGCCAGCACCGCGACGAGCACCAGGAAGCCGAGCGAGATGAGGCCGATGGGCCGCCGCAGCAGGCGGCGGAACAGTGCCACGCGGACCGGGGCGACCGGAACGGTGGGGGGAACGTCGATGGCGGTCATGACAGTCGCACCTTCGGGTTGAGAGCGGCCTGAGCCAGGTCGATGAGGAGGTTGACCACCACGACGATGATCGCGAAGGCGATCACCAGGCCCATGACGACGGGGATGTCGCCCTGCGTGGTGGCGCGGACGCTGAGCTGACCCATGCCGGGGATGGCGAAGATCTGCTCGACGATGACCGCTCCGCCGAGGAGGCCGACGAACTGCACGGCGAGCACCGCGAGGGCGGGGCCGCCGGCGTTGCGCAGCACGTGGCGGTAGATGACGGAGTTCTCGCTGAGGCCGCGGGCCCGGAGGGTTCGGACGTAGTCGCGCGAGGTGGCGTCGATCACCGAGCCGCGCACCTGCTGCGCGACGGTGGCGATCGCGCCGATCGAGAGCGCCACGATGGGGAGGACCACGGATGCCACCCACCCGCCGAACGAGGTGGTGATGGGGGTGTACCCGGTGGCCTTGAACCATCCGAGGTTCACCGCGAACACGAGCACAAGCACCAGTGCGATGAGGAAGCCCGGGACGGCGAAGCCGACGAGCGAGAGGAACTGGACGCCGGCGTCGATCGCACCACCGCGGCGAGCGGCGAGGACGCCGAGGAGGACGGAGAGGATCGCCGACACGAGGGTCGCGCCGATGACGATCGAGAGGGTGACGGACAGGCGGCCCGAGACGCTCACCGACACCAGCTCGCCGTTGAACCAGCTGCGGCCGAGGTTGCCCGTGACGGCGGAGGAGAGCCAGTCGCCGTACTGCACGAGGAGGGGGCGGTTCAGGCCCAGCTCGGCGGTCTTCTTGGCGACGGTCTCGGCGGTGGCGTTCTCTCCGAGGATGCGACGGGCGATATCGCCGCCGGCGGCGTAGAGGAGGGTGAACGCGAGGAAGGAGATGACGGCGATGAGCACGACTCCGGAGAGGAGCCGGCGCACGATGAATGCGAGCATGTGTGGTCCCTGGGGCCCGGGTCGGCCCGCCCGCGCCGGGGCGCGGACGGACCGACGGACGGATCAGTTCTTCGGCGAGAAGTCGAAGATCGACGGGTAGGCGTTGGTGGGCCAGAACTCCAGGTTCGTGTTCGCGTCGGTCGCGAACGTGCCCTGGACACGGAAGAACGGGGCGAACCAGGCCTGGTCGACCATGTACTTGTTCAGCTCCTTGACGGCGGTGTCCGACTCGGCCTGCGATCCGGTCTGGATCGTCGAGATGAGCGCGTCGACCTTCGGGTCCTCGTACTTGAAGGGGTTGAACGTCGCGTCCGGAGCGATCATGAAGTTGATCAGCTGCCAGTCGGGGTTCTGCTCCAGCGCCATCCACGTCGCCGGGTACTTCGGGGCGAGCATGTCGGTGATGAAGTTGCCGGTACCGGGGTCGGTGTAGTTGACCGTGATGCCGATGTCCGACAGCTGCTGGGCGACGAGGTCGAACGTCTGCTGGAAGGCGGGCGTCGACATCATGTTCAGCGTGAAGCCGTTGGGGTACCCCGCGTCGGCGAGGAGCTTCTTGGCGGCGGCCGGGTCGTACGGGTACGTGCTGTCGAGCGACTCGTCGTAAGCGACCGAGGTCTTCGGGAAGACCTGCTCGGTGACGGTGCCGTAGCCGCTCTGCAGCGACTGCAGCAGCGCCTCGCGGTCGAAGGCCATGTTGATGGCCTGTCGCACCTTCACGTCGGCGAGCTCGGGCGCCATGGTCCCGGCGCGGTCGAGCAGGAGCAGGCCCTGGAAGTCGAGCTCGTTGGACTCGATCGTCCAGCCGGCGCCCTCGACCTCGGAGATGGTGTTGTTGTCGGCGATCTTCGCGCCGTTCGCCTCACCGGCGCGGATGGCGTTGAGGGTCGCGGTCGGGTCCTCGAGGACGTTGATGGTGAGGTTCTGGTACTTCACCGCGTCCTTGTTCCAGTAGTCCGGGTTCGCGGTGTAGTTGTACGTGGTGCCCGTGACCGACGAGGCGGTGTCGAGGATGTAGGGGCCCGAGCCGATCGGGTTCGTCGCGACGTCGGCGTTGCCGAACGACGACGGCGCCTCGATGAGGCCGGGGGCGATCGAGAGCAGGTTGATCAGCGACGGGTCGGGAGCGGCCTGCGTGATGGTCACCGTGGTGGCGTCGACCGCGGCGAATTCCTTGCCCGCGAGCGTCGCCGCCTGGGGCGAGGTGCCGTCGCGGAAGCGCTCCATGCTCGCGACGACCGCCTCGGCGTCGACGGGCGTGCCATCCGTGAATTTCACGCCGTCCTTCAGGGTCAGCGTCAGGACGGTCTTGTCGTCGTTGTACTCCCAGGCGGTGGCCAGCCACGGCTGGATCTCACCCTTGGAGTCCTTCTGCAGGAGCGTGTCGAACACCGCCTGGAAGAACGGGCTCCGGTTGCCGTACTCGGCGCCGGCGGCGATGTCGTAGCTCGTGGGCGAGGCGATCGCGGTCAGCGTGAGTCGATCAGCGCTGCCGGAGCCTTCGCTCCCCGACCCTCCGCCGGAGCATCCCGTCAGCACGAGAGCTGCGGCGACGGCGAGGGCTGCTGTGGCCTTCCATCGGAACATCGTTGGTCCCTTCATCGTGGCGAAACCCCAGTGGATCGCCCTGCGCCGAGACGGTAACAGCAATTCCGAGCGCCCGCTAGATTTTTGGCGTTAAAAACTAGCGGTCGCTAGGAATTCGTTATAAAACGGTTCACGGGAAGGTCGTTCGCTCAGCCGATGGGGCACTGAGCGAACGGATACGGTGGCTCAATGACCGAGACGACGCGCACGCCGCGCAAGCCGCGTGGGGAGTACGCCAAGAGCGAGGCGACCCGCCAGGCGATCCTCGACGCCGCGCTGGAGGTGTTCGCCGAATCCGGCTTCCGAGCCGGGTCTCTCCGCGAGATCGCCCAGCGCGTCGGCATGAGCGAAGCGGGGCTCCTGCACCACTTCCCGCGCAAGAGCGCCCTCCTGCTCGCGGTGCTCGACCACCGCGACGAGGCGGCGCGGGCCGTGGTCGACTTCGACCTCACCGACGGTGCCGCCACCCTCCAGGGGCTCGTGGAGCTCGCCGCGATCAACGCCTCGATGCCGGGAGTCGTCGAGCTCTTCTGCACCCTCTCCGCCGAGGCGACGTCTCCCACGCACCCCGCGCACGAGTACTTCCAGAACCGGTACATCTACGTCCGCACCCGGCTCACGGATGCCTTCGAGCGTCTTCGGGTGGCCGGGCGCCTCGTCGAGGGGGTCGATCCCGCCCGTGCGGCCGTCGCGACGACCGCGCTCATGGACGGCCTGCAGGTGCAGTGGCTCCTCGACCCCTCGTCGACCGACATGGCCCACGACCTCGCTGCCCACTTCCGGCTGCTGGTCCGCGGTTTCGACCTGCAGGCCCTCGAGGACGTCCTCGACCTGCAGGCGGGCGACCCCCGATGATCCGCGAGCCCTTCCTCGAGGGATGGACGGTCGGTCCGAAGCGCGGTGCCTTCGAAGCACAGGATGCCGCGACCCTGACGCACGTCACGCTTCCGCACGATGCCCTCCGCGATCTGCCACGCTCGCCCGACAGTCCGCAGGGGGTGACGTCCGGCTACTACCCGGGCGGGGCCTTCGAGTACGTCCGCGAGTTCGAGGTCCCGGAGTCGTGGCGCGACAAGACCGTCGTCCTCGAATTCGAGGGCGTCTATCGCGACGCCGTCGTCTTCGTGAACGGTGAGCGCGCGGCTCACGAGGGCAGCGGCTACGCGGCCTTCACGGTCGAGGCCGACGCGTTCCTCCGCTTCGGCGAGACGAACCGTGTCAGCGTCGAGGCCCGCGTGCACAAGGATTCCCGCTGGTACACCGGGGCCGGCATCCATCGTCCCGTGCACCTCGTCGTGGCCGATCCCGTGCACCTGCCGCTCGACGGCACGCGCGTGACGACGCCCGACATCGACGACGAGCGGGCGATCGTCGCCGTCGCCACGCGCGTGCGCAACACGACCCGGCACACGCGGACGACGCGCGTGACGTGGGAGGTGCGCGACCCCGCGGGGCGCTCGGTCGCGACGGGGTCCTCGCCGGTCACCGTCCTGCCGGGGGAGGACGCGGTCGCCCGCGCCCGCCTGACCGTCGAGCGCCCGCAGCTCTGGAGCATCGACACCCCGGCGCTCTACGAGCTGCACACCGCGCTCGCCGACGAGGCCGACGCGGCGCCCCTCGACAGGGATCGCACGGTGTTCGGCATCCGTTCCCTCCAGCTCGACCCCGTGCACGGTCTCCGCATCAACGGCGAGAGCGTGACGCTGCGGGGAGCGTGCGTGCACCACGACAACGGCCCCCTCGGTGCCGTCTCGATCGCCGCCGCCGAGGACCGCCGCGTGCGTTTGCTGAAGGAGGCGGGGTTCACCGCGATCCGCAGCTCGCACAACCCGGCCGGCCGCGCGTTGCTCGAGGCCTGCGACCGCCACGGCATGGTCGTGATGGATGAGCTCGGCGACGTGTGGACGCGCGCCAAGACGGCGTTCGACCACTCCGTTCGGTTCGCCGACGACTGGCGGGCCGACGTCGAGGCCCTCGTCGCGAAGGACGCGAACCACCCGAGCGTGATCATGTACTCGATCGGCAACGAGATCCTCGAGGTCGCGAGTCCCCACGGCGCGGCGTGGAGCCGTCGCCTCGCCGAGGCCGTGCGCGCTCTCGACGACACCCGCTTCGTCACGAACGGCATCAACGGGATCATCGCGAACCTCGAGCGCATCGCCGAAGCGCGCGCCGAGCTCGCGGCATCCGACCCCAACACGCTCATGGCCGGCCTCGGGGCGCAGATGGCCGCGATGAACGCCTCGGAGCTCGTCACCGGCACGATCGAGGAGTCCGCGGCGGTGCTCGACGTCGTGGGCTTCAACTACGCCGACTCGCGGTACGCCCTCGACGCGGAGCTGTTCCCGAATCGCGTGATCGTCGGGTCCGAGACCTTCCCCGAGCGCATCGGCGCCCTGTGGCCGCTCGTCTCGTCGCTCCCGCACGTGATCGGCGACTTCACCTGGACGGGGTGGGATTACCTCGGCGAAGCCGGCATCGGCCGGGTCGACCACGTCGACGCCGTCTCGGACGCCCCGACCGACACGGCCGGCCCGTATCCGTACCTGTTCGCGGAGTCCGGAGACCTGGATGCCACGGGCCACCGCCGCACGGTCTCGTTCTTCCGCGAGATCGTCTACGGTCTGCGCACCGAGCCGTTCCTCGCCGTGCACCGCCCGCAGCACTACGGCCGCGCGACGGCGGTGACCCCGTGGTCGTGGGACGACACCGTGGCGAGCTGGACGTGGGACGTCCCCGCGGGCTCGCCCGTCGTGGTCGACGTCTATGCCGACGCGGACGAGGTCGAGCTGCAGCGCGACGGTGTGACGGTCGGTGTCGCCCCGGTCGGAGAGGCGCGCGAATACACCGCCCGCTTCGACACGGTCTACGTGCCGGGCGAGCTCACCGCGATCGCGCGCCGCGACGGCGTCGAGGTGGGGCGCACGACGCTCCGCTCGACCACCGGCGACCCCACGCTCGTGGCGCGGGCCGAGGCCTCCGCCATCGGTGCCGGTCTCGACGACCTCGCCTTCGTGCGGATCGCCCTCGAAGACGCGGCCGGCGTCGTGCCCTGCGACCGCGACGTCGTGGTCAGCGTCAGCGTCGATGGCCCCGGCGTGCTCGCGGGGCTCGGCACGGGCCGGGCGCGCACCGAGGAGCCGTTGTCGGCGGCCTCGGTGACGACCTACGACGGCCGCGCTCTCGCGATCGTGCGCCCCACCGGGGTCGGGGAGGTCACGGTGCGGGTCACGGCGCCGGGGTACCCCGAGGCGCGGGCGACGGTGCGCGCGGGCTCCTAGCGCTCCTCTCTCCGCCTCCCCAGCGCCACCGTCGACACGAGCCCCAGCGTCAGGAAGCCCGCGGCCGTGAACGCCGCGGCCCGCGTCCCGTCGCTGAATGCCGCGCGCGCATCAGCCGCGATGTCCTGGGTGGTGGGGGACTGACCGAGGCCCGCGATCGCCGCCCCGGCGCTGTCGACCACCTGCGAGACGACCTGGTCGCGCTGGGCGACGGGGAGGCCACGAGCGTCGAGCGAGCCCGCGAGCACGCCCGCGGTGGTCGAGAACAGGACCGTGCCGAGGATCGCGACACCGAGGGCCGCGCCCAGCTGCCGCGAGGTCGACTGCGTGCCGGACGCCTGGCCGCTCGCCGCGGGCGGGACGTCGGCGAGGACCACGCCGGTGAGCTGCGCGGTGGCGAGCCCGACACCGAGACCGTAGACGAAGAGGAAGGGGATGAGCGGTCCCCAGGTGGCATCCGGTCCGATCGTCAGGGCGACGCCGGCGACGCCCACGATCTCGGCGAGCAGGCCGCCGCGCACCACCCACACCGGGGCGACCTTGCCGCTGAGGGCTCCCGCGACCCCGCTCGCGACGAACGAACCGATCGCGAGCGAGAGGAGGAGGAGCCCGGTCTGCAGGGCGTCGAAGCCGACGACGAACTGCAGCCACAGCGGCAGCGCGAGGATGATGCCGAACTCGCCGAGCGACACCACCGCCGCCGCGATGTTGCCGTTGCGGAACGACCCGATGCGGAACAGGTCGAACGCCAGCAGGGTCGACAGGCCCCGCCGCTGGCGCCCGACGCCCCACGCGATGAAGGCCACCAGGGCGATCGCCGCGACCGCAAAAGCGATCGGGACGGGCGAGAGCTCGAGGGGCCACGTCCACGCACCGACCGTCGGGACGGTGTCGACCGTCCACCAGCCGTACGTGCGCCCCTCGATGAGAGCGAACACGAGCGGGGCCATCGTGAGCACCGAGAGCAGGGCGCCGACGCCGTCGATCGCCGCGCGCTGCTCGCTGCGCGACTCGGCGACCGTCAGCAGGACGCCGATCAGGATCAGGACGCCGAGCGGGATGTTGATGCCGAACGCCCACCGCCACGAGAAGGCGGTCGTCAGCCACCCGCCGAGCAGGGGCCCGACGGCCGCCATACCGCCGATCGTCGATCCCCACACGGCGAAGGCGATTCCGCGTTCCTTCCCGCGGAAGGTCGCGTTGATCAGCGACAGGGTGGTCGGCAGGATCATCGACCCGCCGACGCCCTGCACGAGCCGCGCCGCGATGAGGGCTCCGCCGGTGGGGGCGAGGGATGCCGCGATCGAGGCGAGGGCGAAGACGACGACGCCGATGAGCATGAGGCGTCGTCGGCCGAACCGGTCGGCGAGGCTGCCGAAGACGAGAAGGAACGAGGCGAACACGAGGGTGTAGGCCTCTTGGACCCACTGCACCTCGGTCGACGAGATCCCGAGATCCTCGACGATCGAGGGGACGGCCACGTTGACGATCGTCGAGTCGACGATGATCAGCGAGACGGCGATGCTGATGAAGACGAGCCCCGCCCAGCGGCGCCCGACCATGCGTTCGTTCATGTAGCTAGCTTATCTAGCTACATTGGGTGGCGGCTATCCCTTGACCGGGAGGTTCAGGGGTGATGCGAGGCGGGACGATGCACCCCGGGTCGGGGCACGCGCTCGCCGGTGGCGAGAGGGATCGGCGTCGTTCCCGCCACCTCGTCGCTGAAGTCCTCGGGCTCCGGGGAGACGACCGCCAGGGGCCGCGTCTCGTCGAGAGTGAGGCGGAAGCGCTTGCTCTCGTGCCTGTGCACGCGTCCCGACGACAGCGTCCACGCGACGCCGATCCCGCACGCGACGATCGCGGCGACGGCGGCGAGGCCGATGGCCACGCGCGGGCCGAACTCGCTCGCGACCCAGCCCACGATCGGCGCGCCCACGGGCGTGCCGCCGAGCAGGATCGCCATGTACAGAGCGAGCACCCGTCCGCGCAGTGCGGGATCGGTCGTGGTCTGGACGTAGCCGTTCGCGGTGGTCAGCGTCGTCACCACGCAGAAGCCTGTGAGCACGAGCGTCGCGGCATAGGCGCCGTAGCTCGGCGCGAGAACGGACAGAGTGGATGCCACCGCGAACCCGCCCGCGCCGAGGATCACGACGCGCATCCGGGCGCGCTCGCGCCGCGCGGCGAGCAGGGCGCCGGCGAGCGAACCGATCGCGACGAACGAGCTCAGCAGGCCGAAGCCGTCGGCGCCGCGGCCGAACTCCAGCGCCATGGTCGACGCGAAGATCGGGAAGTTCATGCCGAACGCCCCGAGCAGGAACACCATCGAGAACGTCACGACGAGGTCGGGGCGCCTCGCCACGTAGCGGAACCCGTCCGCGAGCCGCGCGGGACCGCCGCGGCGGTGGTGGACCACCAGCTCGTGGGGCCGCATGATCAGCAGGGCCGCGAGCATGGCGAGGAAAGTCACGGCGTTGACGAGGAACACCCAGCCGGTGCCCACGACCACGATCATGACGCCGGCCACCGCGGGGCCGATGAGTCGTGCGGTGTTGAACGACGCCGCGTTCAGCGCCACGGCGTTCGAGGCGTTCTCCTTCTCGACGAGGTCGGAGACGAAGGTCTGCCGCGCCGGGTTGTCGAAGGCGGTGACCACGCCGAGCGCGAGAGCGAAGCCGTACATCAGGGGGAGCGTCATCACGCCGGTGAGGATCAGGATGCCGAGGCTCAGAGCCAGCGCAAGCAGCGCCGACTGCGTGCACATGATGAGCTTGCGCCGGTCGAAGCGGTCGGCGACCCATCCCGTGACGCTCACGAGCAGCACGGGAGGGGCGAACTGCAGGGCCATGGTGACGCCCATCGCCGCCGCGTCGTTGTCCGTCAGCTGCGTGAGAACGACCCAGTTCTGCGCCGTCGCCTGCATCCACGCGCCGATGTTCGACACCAGGGCGCCGATGAACCAGACGCGGTAGTTGAAGACCGAGAAGGATCGGAACATCGCGCTCATCTCTCCGCCACCTTCCTCATGATCTCGGCCGCCGCGGCCAGGGTCTGCCGCTCCGCCGGGGTGAGCCCGTCGAGGGCCTCTTCGAGCCAGGCGTCGCGCCGCCGGACCGTCTCGTCGACGACGGTGCGTCCGGCATCCGTCAGGGCGATCGTGACCTTGCGCCGATCGTCTTCGTGCGGGGTGCGCGTGACGTATCCCGCGTCCTCGAGGAGTGACACCGTGCGATTCATCGAGGGTGCCGTGACGCGCTCGCGCTCGGCGAGCTGGCCGAGAGTGTGCTCGCCGTGGATCGTGAGGGCCGCGAGTACCGCGAACTGTCCGTCGCTCATGGAGTCGACCGCGCGCTGCGCGCGGAGCCGTCGCGCCAGACGGAACGTCGCCATGCGGAGCTCGGATGCCGCCGAGGTGAGGGTCGTGTCCGGACCTGGATCGTTCGCGCGCATACCGTCTCCTCTATTCGTTAGCATAGCTCATTAGTTTTGCTAAATAAACCGAGGTCGCCGGGTTGACCCTAGGATCGGCGCATGCCTGAGTTCGTCGACGCATACGGCATCACGATCGTCTACGACGTGTACGAGGCAGAGGATCCCCGCGCCGTCGTGCAGCTGCTGCACGGTGTCGGCGAGCATGCCGGTCGCTACGCGGCGCTCATCGATGCTCTCGTCGCCGACGGCCTTACGGTCTACGCCGACGACCACCGCGGGCACGGACGCACGGGCCTTCGGCAGTGGGGCGGCGATCACGCGAAGCTCGGGCGCCTCGGTCCCGGCGGTCTCGGCGCCGCTCGCGACGCGGTCTGGACGCTCACGCAGATCATCCGCGAGCGCCACCCCGACCTCCCGCTCGTGCTCCTCGGGCACTCGTGGGGCTCGTTCCTCGCGCAGATGCTGCTCGATCGGCATCCGGATGCCTTCGACGCCGTCGTCCTGAGCGGCTCGGCCCTGCGGTGGCCCGGGGCTCTCAACCCCGGCGACCTGAACGGCCCGTGGAAGAAGCTCGGCGGTTCGGGCATGCAGTGGCTCTCGAGCGACGAGCAGGTCGGTCGCGACTTCGTGGCCGACCCGCTGACCACCTCGGTGCCGCTGGCGAAGCTGTTCGGTCCCATCGAGGCCGCGAAGCTCTTCGGTCGCCCGCGCCGCAACCTCGAGCGCGATGTCCCCGTGCTCCTGATGGTCGGGCGTGACGACACGGTCGGCGGCCCGCGCAGCGTGCACCTGCTGGCCGACGCGTATCGCTCGCGATCCGGCCTGACCGACGTCACGACGCTCGTGTACCCCGGCGCCCGGCACGAGATCTTCGCCGAGGTGCAGCAGGCCGAGGTGCGCGCTGATCTTCTCGCCTGGCTCGACGCCCGCCTCCCCGCGGCGTAGGCCGCGGCGCGGTCTCCTCGCGCGGCCGAGGCCTCTCGCGCGGCCGAGGCCTCTCGCGCGGCCGAGGTCCCTGAGCTCGTGGAAGGGCGGGTCGACTTCGCCGATGTGCGCAAACAGGAAGAAACAGAATCAAACGAAAATCAACACGCCGTGACCTAAGCGTTACCTCGTCGAATTGACCAGCGCCGCGGAAGCCGCGAAGCTGGGGCGGTCCGATTCGGAGAAATCCGCATCCCCCGGGCCTTTCGGTCCCTCAATGCCGAGGAAAGTGCACACGGACGTGACAACGACACTCAAACAACAACAAACAAAAGCAAACAAATCAAATCCGCTCCAAGGATCGCGTCGCACGGCCGGAACCCGTCCCGAGCGCCTCAGCAGCGGCATGTTCGCGCTGCTCCTCGTCGTGCCCGGCATGGCTCTCATGGCCGTGGTCGTGGCGTATCCGCTGATCTCGGCGCTCGTCACGGCGTTCTTCCGCCAGAGCCTCGTCCTCCCCGGCCGGGAGTTCGTCGGCATCCAGAACATCGTCGACGTGCTCGAGAGCGACTTCCTCCGCCTGCTCGCGCAGACGCTGGTCTTCACGCTCGGCACCACGATCGCCCCCTTCGTGATCGGCTTCGCGCTCGCGCTCGCCCTGAACACCCAGATCCGCGGCTCGAAGGTCATGCGCGGCCTGATGCTCATCCCGTGGCTCGTCCCGGGCGTCGTCGTCTCGTTCCTCTGGATGTGGATCTTCAACGCCAACTACGGCGTGATGAACGCGATCCTCGAACCGCTCGGGGTCGCTCCGCAGGCGTGGCTCGCTCAGCCCGGCACAGCGATGTTCGCCGTCATCGTCGCCAAGACATGGCAGTCCTTCCCCTGGATGATGGTCATGCTCCTCGCCGGCCTGCAGACGGTTCCGCGCGAACTGCACGAGGCCGCCGAGATGGACGGCGCGGGCACGGTCCGCCGGTTCTTCTCGATCACTGTTCCGCAGATCGGCGGGATCATCGGGCTCGTCCTGCTGCTCGAGTTCATCTGGAACTTCCAGCACTTCGACATCATCTACGTCCTCACTGGCGGCGGTCCCGCCGGCTCCACCGAGACGTTCGCCACAGCGGTGTACGAGACGGCCTTCCACGGCTTCGACCTCGGTCACGCCGGTGCCCTGGGCCTGCTGTGGATGGTCCTGCTCATGGCGCTCGTCGTCGTCTACGTCCGATTCTCCGAGAGGGGCGAGAAGCGATGACCAGCACCGCACTGCCCACCGTCACCCCGACCCCCGACGCGCCACCCGTGGTGCCCCCGACTCCGCGCCGGCGCCGACGGCAGCTGGCATCCGGTCTCCGCTCGGACCGTCCCGGCGTCCGTCTCGCCGCGTGGGCCGCCGTCATCGTGTGCGGAGGCTTCGCCCTGCTGCCGGTGTACTGGCTCCTCGCGACGTCGCTCACCCCTCGCGACCAGGTCTTCTCGTACCCGCCGAAGATCTTCCCGACCGAGATCACGTTCGACGCCTACGCGGGTCTCGTGGCGAACCCGCAGCTGTTCACCTACCTGCAGAACAGCATCATCGTCTCGGTCATCACGGCCGTACTCTCGGTCATCGTCTCGGCCTACATGGGGTACTCGTTCTCGAAGTTCCGGTACCGCGGACGGCGCCAGCTGATGTACTTCGTGCTCGCGTCGCAGATGTTCCCGCAGGCCCTTCTGCTCGTGACGCTCTACAGCGTTTTCAGCGCCTACGGGCTGCTGAACACCTACACCGCCCTCGTGCTCTCGTTCACGACCTTCACCCTGCCGCTGTGCGTCTGGATGCTGAAGGGGTTCTTCGACACGATCCCCGACGAGCTCATCGAGGCGGCGCGCGTCGACGGTGCCTCGCGCCTGCGCACGATCCACTCGATCGTCCTGCCGCTGGCTGCTCCCGGTCTCGTCGCCGCGGGCCTTTTCGCCTTCGTGCGCGGCTGGAACGACTTCATCTTCGCCCTCACGCTCGCCGGCCCCGACAAGCAGACGCTCCCGCCGGGACTCGTCAACACCTACGTCGGCGAGGCGGCGACCGCGTGGCCCGAGCTCATGGCGGCCTCGCTCGTCGTGTCGCTGCCCGTGGCCATCGCCTTCATGCTGCTCCAGCGCTACCTCGTCAGCGGCATGACCGCGGGCGCGGTCAAGGGCTGACCGGCTCCCACTCACTCTTCGCTCACACCGTCGCGCTCGCACCGTCAAGCTCGCACCGTCAAGGAGGACACCCATGTCAGCTTCATCCCTGCCCAATCCCCTCATCAGCCGCCGTCGCGCGCTGCAGCTCTTCGGCATCGGCGCCGGAGCCGCGGTCCTCGCGGGCTGCGTGCCCAGCGGCACCGCCGGCCCCGCGGCCGGTGCCGCGGGTCTCGACGGAGGTGATCCGACCGACTTCTCGTTCGCGTCGTGGTCGCTCACCGAGGAGTCCGCCAAGCCGGCCCTCGAGGGGACGTTGACGAGCTACGAGAAGGCGAAGGGCGTCGCCATCAAGCGCACCGCCTTCCCGTACAACGAGTACATCAACCAGCTCATGCTGCAGGTGACCGGCGGGCAGTTCACGGGCGCCGCGCACGTCGACGTCGCGTGGCTCGGGAGCCTCGCGGCCACCGGCAAGCTCCAGGACCTTTCGTCGCTGGCATCCGGTCGCGGGTACACCTCGTCGGCGTTGCAGGCCGCGACCTTCGACGGCACGCAGTACGCCCTGCCGTGGACGATCGGCGCGATCGGCCTCATCGCCAACTCCGAGACGCTCGGCAAGGCGGGCCTGTCGGCCGACGCGTTCCCGACCACGGTCGACGAGTTCGAGAAAGCTCTGGTCTCCCTCAAGGGTCTCGGCGGCGGGCTCATCCCCTACGCCGCCTCGACCAAGGCCGCGCAGCTCAAGGACATCCTCATCTGGATGCAGACCTTCGGCAGCCCGCTCGTCGACGGCGACACGATCACGATCGGCGACGACGCGAGCGTCGAGGCCGTGACCTGGTACAAGGGCCTCTACGACCAGGGCCTCATCGCCGCCGATGTCGACCGCTTCGACGCCCGCAGCCTGTTCGCGCAGGGCCGCGCCGCGATGTACGACGACGCCCCCGTGGGCCGCGGCGCGGTGACCAAGGAGTCGCCCGACGCGAACCTCGCGGCGAAGCTCGCTCCGGTCTCGCGACCGGTCCTGAAGGCCGGCGACACCCCGCGCGCCCTCGTGTGGGGTGGCGCGATCGCCGTCGTCAACGGGGCGGGCGCGCCGACGGCGGGGGACTTCGCGCAGTACGCCACGAGCGACCTCGACGCGATCCTCGCCGATTACAAGCTGCGGGGGCTCCCGCCGGCAACGACCGAGGCCCTCGCGTCGAGCGAGGTCTCGTCCGACACGTTCGGCGCGGCGTTCAGCGAGCGCATCACCGCGACCGCGAGCTCGAACCCCCTGTGGAAGTTCACCGCCTACTCGCAGATCGAGTCGGCGATCGCCGATCAGGTGCAGGCCGTCCTGGTCGGGTCCGCCTCGCCGAAGGATGCCATGAAGAAGGCCGGCGAGGCCGCACAGAAGCTGGTCGGTTGAGATGCGGACCCTCCGCGGGGGGAGCGCGGCGGTCGTCGCCGCGTTCGCCCTCGGGCTGATCGTCACGCCGCCTGCCCACGCGACCGGCGGTTCCACGACGGTCGAAGAGCTGCCGTACGCCGTCGACTCGTCGAACCAGGCAGCCTGGTGGAACCCCCTCGACGTCGTGGGCGACGTGACCTTCTTCGCCTTCAACGCGCCCGCGGCCCAGGCCGCGCGGCACGAGGTGCACCTCGCCTCCCGCGCCGCCGACGGCACGTGGACCGAGGGGTGCCTGCGCGCCACGGCCGGGACCGCGTGCGTCACCTTCGCCGACGACAACGGCCACAACCAGCCCTCGATCGTGGTCGACGGCGACGGGGTCATCCACGCCTTCGTGTCGATGCACAACGAGCAGTGGAACTACTTCCGCTCCGACACCGCGGGCGATGTGCGCACGATGGTGGACCGCACCTCGACCATGCCCGACCTCGACGTCGACATCACCTACCCGGTGACCGCTCGCGGTGCCGACGGCGACGCCTGGGTGCTGGTGCGCACCGGAACGGACGCCGACGGGGCGCGCGAGGGCGTGCTGTACCACTTCGACCCGGATGCCGGATCCTGGGCGCGGGAGGCGACGATCGCCGCCGCGACGGGCTACTCGTTCTACCCCGACGACCTCGAGGTGTCGCCCGACGGCCGCGTGCACGTGCTGTGGGAGTGGGGACCGTTCCCCGCCGACCCCGCCCGTCACCTCGGCTCGTACGCCGTGTACGACCCCGCGACCGGGACACTCACGGACGTCGCGGGCACCATGGTGTCGGGGCCGATCACGCCTGCCTCGGCGGGAGCGATCGTCTGGCGGCCGTTCTCGGCGGGGGAAACCATCGGCAGTTACACCCCGGCGGTGCAGTCCGCGAAGCTCGCGCTCGACGGTTCGTCTCTCGCGGGCGTCGGCTACCGCTTCGTCGAGAAGGACCGCACCGCGTACGACGCGCGCTTCGCCCGATGGAACGGCTCGGCCTGGGTCGACGAGAAGGTCGTCGACACGGCGGCCCTCGGCGACGGCGTCGCCACCTCGGCGGCCGTCGACGTCACGCGCGCCGGCTCCACGACCCGCCTCTACACCGTCGTGACCGCCCAGGTCTGCGGTGAGCTGCGCAGTCGCGCGGTCGTCGCCGAGCGCGACGACGCGACCTCCACCTGGTCGTTCGCCGGTGTCGGCGAGGCGCGCCTCGGGCAGCAACGCCTGCGTGCACAGGAGCGATCGACCGACGGCGCCGACGTGGTCTACCTGTCGGCTCCGGTCGCAGCCCCGGCTCGGTTGTCGCGGGCGGTCGTCCCGCGCGGCGTGCCGGTCGGTCCGGCCACCTTCCTGTCGGAGCTGGTTGCCGACCTCCGCGACGACCCGGGTGGGGTGAACGTCGCTCTGGGCGCCACCGCGACCGCCTCGTCGAGCCTGCGCGCCGACACCGGCCCGGAACGCGCCGTCGACGGCGTCTGCAGCGACGCCAGTCGGTGGATCTCGGCGGTCGGAGACACGGCGCCGTGGATCTCGCTGAGCCTGGCCGCTCCGGTGGCGCTCGAGGAGGTGCGCGTGCGCAGCGGCTACAGCGCCGAGGCGGGCTCGGCGGCCGTCCTCCGCTCCTTCGAGGCGCAGGTGCGCACGTCCGCGGGGTGGACGAGCATCGGCTCCGTCACCGCCAACACGCAGCGACTGGTGAGCTTCCCCGCCGCCGGAGTCGTCGCCGACGGCGTGCGCCTGCTCATCAGCGACCCCTCGGCATCCGCCACGGACGTGGCCCGGGTCTTCGAGATCGAGGCGATCGCCGTGGAGTAAGCCCCGACCTCCCCACCCCGCACCGCACCGGACGCCCCCGCGTCCGCAGGAAGGACTCACGCGACATGCGTACACACACAGCCGACTTCGACCTCGTCGTGGTCGGTGGGGGACTCGCCGGAGTCTCCGCCGCCATCGCCGCCGCGCGCCTCGGTCGTCGCGTCGCCCTCATCAACAACCGTCCGGTCCTGGGCGGCAACTCCTCGTCGGAGGTGCGCGTCTGGGTGTGCGGCGCGACCGCCCACGGCAACCAGCGCTGGGCCCGCGAGAACGGCATCATCGGCGAGCTCTACCTCGAGAACCAGTACCGCAACCCCGACGGCAACCCCGTGCACTGGGACGACGTCGTGCTCGACGCCGTGCGGGCCGAGCCGAACATCACGCTGCTGCTGAACACCGACGTGCGCGACGTCGTCGCCCGCGGTCCCGAGGGCTCCCGTCACATCGAGTCGGTGACCGGCTGGACGATGGGGGCAGAGACCGAGACGGTGTTCCGGGCGCCGCTATTCCTCGACGGCACCGGCGACGGACTGATCGGACACCTCGCCGGCGCGCGCGCCCGCCTCGGCAAGGAGGCGCGCGACGAGTTCGACGAGGACTGGGCGCCCGAGGAGGCGGAGCGCACGTTCCTCGGTTCGACGCTCCTCTTCTACACGAAGGACGTCGGCCACCCCGTCCGCTTCGTCGCGCCCGACTCCGCCAAGTCGATCCGCGACACCCCGATCCCGTCGTCGCGCATCATCCGCAGCGGCGACAGCGGGGCGCACTACTGGTGGATCGAGTGGGGTGGCGAGCTCGACATCGTCCACGACAACGAGCGCATCCGCGACGAGCTCCGTTCGGTGATCCTCGGCATCTGGGATCACATCAAGAACTCTGGCGAGTTCGACGCCGAGAACCTCGACCTCGAGTGGATCGGTAACGTCCCCGGCAAGCGCGAGTACCGCCGCCTCGTCGGCGACTACACGCTGCACCAGCGCGATGTGCTCGAGCAGACGCGCTTCGACGACGGCGTCGCCTTCGGCGGCTGGTCGATCGACCTGCACCCGACCGAGGGGATGTACTCCACCGGGGCCGGAGCGGTGCAGCGCTTCTCGAACGGCGTCTTCGAGATCCCGTACCGCTCCCTCTACTCCGCCGATGTCGACAACCTGCTCATGGCCGGCCGCGACGTCTCGGCCACTCACATCGCCTTCGGAGCGGCTCGCGTGATGGCGACGTGCGCCGCGATGGGGGAGGCGGCCGGCACCGCGGCCGCGCTCGCGCTGGCCCACGGCACCTCGCCGCGCGGGGTGTACGAGAGCCATCGCGCCGAGCTGCGTCAGCTGCTTCTCCGGCAGGACGCTCCGCTCATCGGCGTGGCCGACGCCGACCCGTCCGACCTCGCGCTCGCCGCGCGGGTCTCGGCGTCCGGCGTGCGCGAGGGCCTCGGCCCGCACGAGTCGGCGCCGCGCGAGCCGTATCCCCTCACGCACGACATCGGGATCGTCGTGCCGGTGCACCCGCACCTCGATGGCATCGACCTCCTCGTCACGAGCGAGACCGACACCGAGCTCGAGGTCGAGGTGTTCTCGACCGGTCTCGCGCAGAACGTCGTCCCCGAGCACCTCGAGCACCGTGTCTCGGTCCCCGTCTCCGCGGGGGAGGCCCGCTGGGTGACCGCCCCCGTGAGCTGGCAGCCCGAGGCTCCCGCGAACGCCGTGATCGTGGTTCGCGCGCAGCCCGGCGTGACGCTGTTCACGACGGATGATCTGCCCCCCGGCATCCTGACCCTGGTCCACACCTCGGATGCCGACGACCAGAACGTGCACGTCAGCCTCGACGAACTGCTGGTGCAATGGCCGACGAAGCCCCTGCGCGGTCGCTCGATCGTGTTCCGTTCGACGGCTCCGTCCGAGGCGCTCGCCCCCGAGCGCGCGGTGGGCGGGTATCAGCGCCCCTTCGGCGGTCCGAACCTGTGGGCGTCGCGGCCGTTGCCGGAAGGGCCGGCGTGGATCCGGCTCGACTGGGATGAGCCCGTGCGCCCGCGGGAGATCGTGCTCGTCCTCGACGACGATCCCGATGTCGAGCTGAACACGCTGCACCACCACCGCGACCCGCACCTCGTGATGCCCTCACTCGCGCGCGACTACCGCGTCGAGGTGCAGACGGTGGAGGGCGACTGGCGCACGGTGGCCGAGGTCGCGGACAACCGCCGACGCCGGCGGGCGCACCCCGTGGCGCCCGAGATCGGCGCGGTGACCGCGGCGCGCGTGACGGTCACGGCGACCAATGGATCCCCCGAGGCGCGCGTCGTCGCCTTCCGCGTCCAGGAGTGAGATGCCCCGCGATACCGTATCCCCCAGAGTCGATCGGCCGACCAGGCGCGCGAGGAGTTCACCGATGACCGATTCCCCCTCGACGGTGCGGCGGGTGTCCCCTCTCAGCCGACGCGAGCGCACCGGGATCGTGGCACTCGCGGTGCCCAACCTCGAAGAGCCCTACTTCGCCGAGCTGACGACGCTCCTGGCGCGCGGAGCGGAAGCGCGGGGGCTGTCGATCCTCATCCAGCAGACCGAGGGCGACCACCAGCGCGAGATCGACATCGCCAACGGTGTCGGCCTTCCCGCGACCGACGGTCTCATCCACATCCCGCGTTCGCTCACCGTCGGAGACCTCACGCGCCGCACCTCGCCGGGGCCGCTCGTGCTCCTCGGCGAGCACATCGCCGTGAGCCCGTTCACGCACATCTCGATCGACAACCGGCGCACGGCCGACCTCGCGACCTCGCACCTGGCATCCGTCGGATGCCGTCGGGTCGCCTTCATCGGTCCGCGTCTCTCCCGACCCTCGGATGCCGCCGACCAGCGCTTCACCGGGTACCGCGACGCCGTCGCCCGCCTGGGTATCGCCGAGGACGCGGCGCTGATCGTCGCCGTCGACGCGTTCACTGCCGAGGAGGGCGCGGCGGCGCTCCGCAGGCTGCACGCGAGCGGGACCCCGTTCGACGGAATCGTGTGCTCCAACGACTCCGTCGCCTTCGGCGTGCTCGCCGAGCTGCACGCGGTGGGACTCACCGTCCCGGCGGACGTCGCGGTGATCGGCATCGACAACGTGCACGCCGCGAGCTACTCGGTACCGGCGCTCACCTCGGTCGCGCCCGACGACCAGGGCATCGTCGAGGCGGCTTTCACCGAGCTCGAGCGGCAGATGGCGGCCCCTCCGGGCGCGGACGTCCCCGTGCGGCACATCGTGGTGGATGCCACGGTGATCGCCCGCGCGAGCACGGCCCGGTGAGGTGTCGACCCGGCGCCGTCCCCCATCGCGCGGGGCGGCGCTCCTTACTCGTCGGCGAACGCGAGCGGCGCGACCCACAGTTCGGCGACGTGCGAGCGGAGCACCTCCGCGTCGTCGTCCGCGATGCCGGCGTCGGTGACCACAAGGTCGACCTCGTTCAGGTCGACGATGGTCGTGAGCCCCACCGCGCCCCACTTCGAGTGATCGGCGAGCACGACAGCGCGACCTCCGGCCGCGACGAGCGCGCGGTTCGTCTCTGCCTCGAGGAGGTTCGAGGTGGTCAGGCCCGCCGTCGGCTCCATGCCGCGGACACCGAGGAAGACGACATCGCAGTGCAGGTGCTCGAGGGATGCCACGGCGACCGGGCCGACGAGGGCGTCGGTGGGCGTGCGGACGCCGCCGGTCAGCACGACCGTCTGCGTGTACGGTTCGTCGGCACGGTCCGGACGCGCGAAGACGTCGGCGACGGGCAGCGAGTTGGTGACGATCGTGAGATCGGCGATGCCCCGCAGCTCGCGGGCGAGCGCCCACGTCGTCGATCCGCCACTGAGCCCCACGGCCATGCCCGGTTCGACCAGCGATGCCGCGTGGCGGGCGATCGCGGCCTTCTCCGCGCCGTTGCGGCGCGACTGCGCGGTCAGGTCTCGTGCCGGAGCGTCGCCGGGTCGCGGGTGACGCGCGCCACCGCGCACCTTGTCGACATGACCGTCGGCCGCGAGCACGTCGAGGTCGCGGCGGATCGTCATCTCGCTCACGCCGAGAGCGGCGGCGAGGTCCGGCACGGCCGCGGCTCCATGACGGCGCACCTCCGCCAGCAGGCGGGATCGGCGTTCGGCGGCGAGCACGATCGCTCCTCTCGGTCGGGCTTCCAGTCTTCCACGGCGGTCCGCTCGTGACGGGCGCGACGATCGAACCGGGCGACGGCGACTACGGCTTCGACCTCGCGGGTCTGCGGGCCGTGCCGCCGGTGCCGCCACCGCCCGGCTTCGCCGAGCGGTGGCGCTCGTGGCACGACGAGGCGCTCGCAATCGACCCCGACCCTCGCGTGCGCCCGCTCGGACGCCGCGAAGGACGCGAGCTCTTCGCGGTGGAGCACGTCGTGTCGGGCGGCCTGCGTCTCGGCGGCTGGTTCGCCACCGCGGTGGACGGGCATCCCACCCGCGTCGGGATCGTGCACAGCCACGGCTACGGCGGGCGCGAGGAGCCGGAGTTCGACCGTGTCCCCGACGACGCGGCGGTCTTCTTCGCCCTCGCACGGGGGCAGGGGCGCCTGAACGCCGGGATCGGCGCGCCCACCCCCGCCGAGGGGCATGTGCTGCACGGCATCCGTTCGATCGACGACTACGTGCTCGGCCGGTGCGCGGTCGACCTGTGGCACGCGGGCTCGGCGCTGCGCGCGCTCGCCGGCGACCTGCCCCTGTACCTCGTCGGCGAGAGCTTCGGGGGAGGGATCGGTGCGCTCGCGCTGCCCTGGGATGAGCGGCTCGTCGGGGCGACGCTGATCGTGCCGAGCTTCGGGCAGTACGACCTCCGGCTGCGGATGCCGTGCGAGGGCAGCGGCGAGCGGGTGCGGCGATACGTCGCGAAGCACCCGTCCGCGCGTGAGGTGCTCCGCTTCTTCGACGCGTCGACCGCTGCGGGTTTCGCGCGCGTGCCGGTGCGGGTCGAGGCCGCGCTGCGCGACCGGCACGTCCCCCCGCCCGGGCAGTTCGCCGTCGCGAACGCGATCGCCGCGGCCCCCGGAGCGGAGCTCGAGCTCGCCGTCCTTCCGTACGGGCACCGCGAGTACGACGGCCTCGCCGAGGTGCGCGCCGCCGCGTTCGCCGCGACCCGTGACCACATCTCCCGTTCTCTCGACCGCTGAGGAGCCCCATGCCGCAGTTCGATCTCCCGCTCGACCAGCTCGAGACCTTCCGTCCGCCGCGCGACGAGCCCGGCGACTTCGACCGCTTCTGGGCCGACACCCTGGCCGAGGCGCGCGGGCAAGGCTGGGAGCCGCGGTTCCGCTCTGTTCCGGCCGCGGAGAGCGGGGTCGGCGGCGTCGAGGTCGACGACGTGGAGTTCGCGGGCTTCGGTGGCCATGTCGTGCGGGGCTGGTTGGTGCGGCCGCGCGGGGCGAGCGGTCCGCTTCCCTGCGTCGTGCAGTACATCGGGTACAACTCCGGTCGCGGCCTCGCGCACCAGCACACGCTGCTGCCGAGCGCGGGTCTCGCCGTCCTCGTGATGGACACGCGCGGACAGACCAGCGGCGCCCTCCCCGGCGCGACCCCCGACCCGGTCGGGGGCGCCCCGCACCCCTCCGGTCGGCTGACGGACGGCCTCGACGACCCCGCGCACTCGTACTACCGCCGCGTGTTCTGCGACGGGGTCCGTGCCGTTGACGCCGTGCGCGCGCATCCCGCGATCGATCCTGACCGCGTCGCGGTGTGGGGTGGCAGCCAGGGCGGCGGCATCGCGCTCGCCGCGGCGGCGCTCGCCGAGGGGCTCGTCGCCGCCGCGATCGATTTCCCGTTCCTCAGCGCGATCCGTCGCGCGGTCGCCCTCACCGACGCGGCTCCGTACAGCGAGCTCGTCACCTACCTGCAGACGCGACGCGGCGACGAGGACGCGGTCTTCCGCGTGCTGTCGTACATCGACGGGGTGAACTTCGCCGCCCGTTCGAGCGTTCCCGCGCTCTTCTCGGTCGGACTTCGGGATGCCGTGTGCCCGCCGTCCACGGTCTTCGCGGCGTACAACCACTACGCGGGGGAGAAGAGCATCCGCGTGTACCCCTACAACGGCCACGAGGGTGGCGGACCGCACCACCAGCTCGTCGCCCTCCGGGAGCTCTCGCGGCGCCTGGCGTAGTTCCCGCCCGGCTCGTCGAAGGGACCGGTGGCCGCGCCGTATCCCGTGACGTGCGCCGAATGCTCGCCCGAGCACGCGCCCCGCGTGCATATGCCGCAAGTCACTGTGAGCGCGGCCCGGGCTCGGGGCGCCTCGAGGAGGCGGGAGCCCGAGCTCGCGTCAGCCCGCGCTCGCGTCAGCCGGCGGCCTCCGTCGCGCGCCCCGCGACCGTCCGCAGCGCGCGGAGGACGCTCCGCACCGACGCGTACGCCAGGGCGTCGGGGCGCGCGAGCGCGTCGACGTGCCGCACCAGCGCCACGTCCGCGAGCGGACGCAGCACGAGTCCGTCCACGGCCGGCGGCAGCCCGGTCGTGCGCGGCAGCACCGCGATCGCCGCGCCCGCACGCACGACCTCGGCGGTGACCGAGAACTCGTTGATGCGGTGGGCGATGTCGAGCGGGCGACCGAGGTGCGCCGCGAGGTGATCGAGCACCCCGGCGAGCGGGAACCCCGGATGCACCGACACCCACCGTTCGTCGGCGAGGTCGCGCGCCGTGATCCGGTCCCGCGCGGCGAGCGTGTGCGCCGCGGGCAGGGCGATGTCGAGCGGCTCCGTCAGCAGCGGTGTCGAGACCACGCGATCGGCGGGCCAGGGCGCGTCGTGCGAGAGCCGGTGCGCGATCACGAGGTCGTGGTCGGCGGTGAGCCCGGGGAAGTCGCTGTGCGCGACATCGGCGTCGGACAGGTGCAGGGGAGGGATGCCATCGAGCTCGCGCAACAGCGCACCGAACAGCGCGAGTCCCGCACTGTGGAAGGCCGACACCCGCACGGGCCGGTCGTCGCTGTCGAGGAACGCTCCGACCGCTTCTCGCGCCGCGGTCAACGCCTCGTCGACGCGCGTCCCCGCCGCCGCGAGAGCCTCGCCCGCCGCCGTCAGCGTCAGCACGCGCCCGCGCCGGACGGTCAGCGCGACGGGAACTCGCGCCTGCAGGTGCGCGAGCTGCTGCGACACCGCCGAAGCCGAGATGTGCAGCGCCGCGGCGACGGCCGCCACGCTGCCGCGGTCGCCGAGCTCTCGGAGCAGGCGGAGGTGGGTGGCATCCATAAGTCCGAACTTACGGGACGATGAAGCAAGTGCCCATTGTTCTTCCGGGTTTCGGGGGCGACGGTGGATGCGTGACCCGCCGCCCTCCCGAGATCCTCGTCGACGTCCTCCTCATCGCCGTCGCCGCGGTGTGGGGCGCGAGCTTCCTCGCCGCCAAAGAGCTCACCGACGAGGTGGGCGTCGCCCCTGCCGTCGCGCTGCGCTTCCTCGTCGCCGCGACCGCGCTCGGGGTCATCTGCCTCGCACGGAGGGAACGGATGCCACGCGGCCGCGGCCTCGCGATCGCGGCGCTCCTCGGGTGCTCGCAAGCCGCGGTGATCGGCCTCGAGACGTGGGGCGTGCACCTCACCTCGGCCACCAACGCGGGGCTGCTCATCAGCCTCGCGCTGATCTTCACCCCGCTTCTGGAGAGCGTGGCCGCGCGTTCGTGGCTGCCGCGGTCGTACTTCGTCGCCGCGATCGCCGCCGTCGTGGGGGTCGCGCTGTTGGTGTCGGGCGCGGGATTCCGTCTCCCGACGGCGGGCGACGCCCTCGTGATCGCGGCCGCGGTGGTGCGTGCGGTCCACGTCACGGCGAGCGCGCGGCTCACGCGGGGCCGCGACGACAGTACCCTCGCGGTGGTCTTCGTACAGCTCGTCGTGTGCGCGCTGACGTCGTCGGCGGTGGCCGGCGTCGACCTTCCCGTCGCGGTCGGTCGGCTCACGGCATCCGGATGGTTCGACGTGCTGTTCCTCGGGCTCATGTGCTCGGTCTTCGCGTTCGTCGTGCAGCTGTGGGCCGTGCGGCGGACGTCGGCGACCCGCGCCAGCATCCTCATGGGCACCGAGCCCGTGTGGGCGCTCGCCGTGGGGGTGGTGATCGGCGGCGAGGCCCTCGGTCTGCCCGGTTTCGCCGGCGGAGCGCTCATCATCGCGGCGTCGTACGCGGGTCAGGCGATCGAGCGGCGGCACCGCGCCGCGACCGCTCCCGCTCCGGTCGAGAGGGTCGCCGAGACTGCACGCAGCTGACATCTCCACTGCACGCTGCAGTGGAGATGTCAGCTCGACGCAGTCTCGGCGGCGGACGGCGGCAACCCAGGCGCCTCCAGACCCGCCGCGGCCGCCGCGCCCCCGCCGTAGGCTGGACGTATGCACGGCGAGTACAAGGTCCCCGGGGGAAAGCTGGTCGTCGTCGACCTCGAAGAGCGCGAGGGTCGCATCCACAGCTTCCACCTCGCGGGCGACTTCTTCCTCGAGCCCGACGACGCCCTCGACGACATCGACACCGCCGTCAACGGTCTGCCGGTCGAGTTCGACGTCCCCACGATCGCCGCGGCGATCCGCGCGGCGCTGCCCGAGGGAGCGCAGCTGCTCGGGTTCACGCCCGAGTCGGTCGCGACCGCGATCCGCCGCGCGCTCGTGACGGCACCCGGCTGGGCTGACTTCGAGTGGGAGGTCGTACACGACGGTCCCGTCTCCCCGCGCATGAACCTCGCCCTCGACGAGGTGCTCACCAGCCGCGTCGGTGCGGGGCTGCGCAAGCCCACGCTGCGCCTGTGGGAGTGGAACGAGAACGCCGTCGTCATCGGCTCCTTCCAGTCGCTGCGCAACGAGGTCGATCCCGAGGGCGCCGAGAAGCACGGCTTCGACGTGGTGCGCCGCATCTCGGGCGGTGGGGCGATGCTCATGGCCGCGAACTCGATCGTGACGTACTCGCTGTACGTCCCGGCATCCCTCGTCGCCGGCATGACCTTCGCCGACTCGTACGCCTTCCTCGACGACTGGGTGCTCCAGGCGTTGCGCTCTCTCGGCATCGACGCGGTGTACCAGCCGCTCAACGACATCGCCGGGCCCCACGGCAAGATCGGCGGGGCCGCGCAGAAGCGCCTCGCCAACGGCGGGGTGCTGCACCACGCGACCCTCAGCTACGACATGGACGGTCAGGTGCTCACCGAGGTCCTCCGCATCGGCCGCGAGAAGCTCAGCGACAAGGGCACCGTCTCGGCCGCCAAGCGCGTCGACCCGCTGCGCAGCCAGACCGGCCTCCCGCGCGACCAGGTCATCGACCGCTTCATCCAGACGTTCACGACGCTGTACGGCGCGACCGAGGGGCACATCACCGACGAGGAGTACGCCGAGGCCGAGGCGCTGGTCGAGACGAAGTTCGCCACCGACGCGTGGCTGCAGCGCGTCCCGTGAGTACCGAGGTCCTCCCCGACGCCCCCGAACCCGGCCGCGTCGAGATCCACCACGCCGACAACCTCACCGTCACCCCGGCCTACGCCGACGGTTCGTTCGCGCTCGTCTACCTCGATCCGCCGTTCAACACGGGGCGGACCCGCTCGAAGGCCGTCGAGTCGGCGACGTGGACGCCCCCGGTCGAAGAGGCCCCGGATGCCGAGCAGCCCGAAGACACGGCATCCGTCGACGATCCGAACATGCTGACGTTCCCCGAGGAGGAGCCGCCCCCGCCGCCGGTCGTGCAGCGCGGCTTCCACGGGCGGGAGTACGCGCGCCTGCGCGGAGACCTGCGCACCTACGACGACCGCTTCGACGATTACTGGGGCTTCCTTGAACCGCGGCTCATCGAGGCGTGGCGCCTGCTCGCCGACGACGGCACGCTCTACCTGCACCTCGATTACCGCGAGGTGCACTACGCCAAGGTCATGTGCGACGCGCTGTTCGGGCGCGACCACTTCATCAACGAGCTGATCTGGGCGTACGACTACGGCGCGAAGACCAAGCGCCGCTGGCCCACGAAGCACGAGACGATCCTCGTGTACGTGAAGGATCCGGCGACCTACTTCTTCGATTCGGATGCCGTGGACCGCGAGCCGTACATGGCCCCGGGCCTCGTGACGGCCGAGAAGGCCGCGCGCGGCAAGATGCCCACCGACGTGTGGTGGCACACGATCGTCCCGACCACGGGACGTGAGAAGACCGGCTACCCGACGCAGAAGCCCGAGGGCGTGCTGCGCCGCATGGTGCAGGCCTCGAGCCGCCCCGGTGACCGGGTGCTCGACATGTTCGCCGGCAGCGGCACGCTGGGCGCCGTCGCCGCGCCGCTCGGCCGGCACTCCGTGCTGATCGATGACAACGCCGACGCCGTGGCCGTGATGCACAAGCGTCTGGAGCCGTTCGCGGACTGAGCGGCCGGGCCGTTCGCGGACTGAGCGGCCGGGCCGGTCGCCACCGGTGCGGGCGGGCCGGTCGCCACCGGTGCGGGTCGTCGTGCGGGGCCGGCGCTGCGCCGCGGGGCGTGCCGTCGTGCGGAGTCGGGCGGCGACACGCCGTGGGCGGTGCCGCTGTGGCGGCGTGTCGCCCGCTGACTCCGCGTGACGGGTCGGGGATGTGCCCGGCGGGGTTGTGCCGTTATGCGGAGTCGGGGGAGGACGCGCCGCTCAGGGCGCGGCTCGAGCGGCGTGTCGCCCGGCGACTCCGCGTGACGGGTCGCGGTTGCTCGGTCCCGGCGCGGAACGTCGATCGGATGCCGGACCGGAAGTGAACGGCGGACGGGCGGGCGGTCCGCGAAGTTAGGCTTACCTAATGACGTACGTGTTCGACCCCGAGATCCAGCGAGCCGTGCTCGCCCACATGAACGACGACCACCGCGACGACAACGTGCTCATCGCCCGCGCGTTCGGTCCGGTGACGCCCGTCGGTTCGGCGCGCATGACCGGGTTCGACGGCGACGGGGGCGACTGGGTCGTCGCCGATGAGGGCGGCGCCGTCACCGAGGTGCGCGTGCCGTGGCCGGGCGGGTCGATCGCCGAGCGCCGCGAGGTGCGCCGCGAGATCGTCGCACTCTACGACGAGGCGTGCCGGCGGCTCGGGGTCGAGCCGCGACCACACTGAGAAAGAAGGTTAGGCTCGCCTAACCTTCTCGGTATGATGGCGCCATGAGTGCTGTCATCCCGTTCTCCGTCGCCCTGCGCGAGCGCTCGCGCACTGCCCATTCCTCGAGCGAGGGCGCCGACTTCATGACGAACCTCATGAAGGGGTCGGGCACGCGCGACGACTACGTCGCACTCGTCGTGCAGCACTGGTTCATCTACGAGGCGCTCGAAGAGGCCACCGAGCGCATGCGCGTCGACCCCGTGGCATCCGTGTTCCTCAGTGACAAGCTCACGCGCCTTCCCGCTCTCGAGGCCGACCTGGAGTTCCTCATCGGCGCCGACTGGCGCGAGCGCATCACCCCGCTGCCGACGACGCAGGCGTACGTCTCGCGGATCCGCCGCGTCGCGGCGACCTGGCCGGGTGGCTTCGTCGCCCACCACTACACCCGTTACCTCGGCGACCTGTCGGGCGGGCAGTTCATCGGCCGGCTGATGCAGCGGCACTTCGGCTTCGACACGAACGGGATCGGTTTCTACCTGTTCGGCGACATCGCCGACCCCGACGCGTTCAAGAACGTGTACCGCGAGCAGTTGGATGCCGCTCCGTGGGACGACGACGAGAAGGAGCGCGTGATCGAAGAGGTGCTGGTGGCCTACCGGTTCAACACCGAGCTGTTCGTCGACCTTGCGCGCGCGAAGGCGGCTCAGTCGGCCTGAGTCTCTCCCGGCGTCGCGGACGCAGTGACCGGATGCCGCAGGCTCCGTCGCGACCTAAGACGCCGCCGCCTCGCCACCCGGCACTGTCGTGTCCGGCGCCGTCGCGCGCAGGCGACGCCGCACGAGCAACACCGCGACGAGCACGGTCGCGAGGATCACGGCCAGGAGCGCGTACAGACTCCACGGCACGGCCGCGACCGAGAACTCGGCCGTCACCGGCGCGAGCGGTGCGGCACCCAGGCCGACGGACTCCGGCGCGATGTCGACGGAGCCGGACACCCACCCGAGCGAGAACGCCGGCACCTCGCGCGCGATCTCCACGGTCGACCCCGGTAGCACCTCGGTCAGCTGCACCGGCGGGGTACGCGTGCCGACGGGGCCCGCGGTGGCGACCGTCTCAGCCCCCGTCAGTCGTGTGTTGCCGGTATTGGCGAGCGCGTACTCGACGACGAGGCGCCCAGAGTCGAACGGGTTCCAGGATGCCTCGTACCGGGTCGAGACCGCGGACAACGCGACTGCCGGCACCAGCTCGCCCGCGACCCGGAGGTTGATGCGGGTGCCCAGGCGGCGGTCGACGGACAGTGTCGACGAAGCGTCGGTGCTCGTGAGGGAGGTCACGATGCCCGCGGCATGGTCGCCTGGGCGCGCGTCGGCGGGCACCGTGACGGTGAAGGGCACTTCGGCGGACTCGCCCGGCGCCAGCGACAGCGATGTCGTGGCGACCGACACCCACGTCCCGGCGCCCTGCGACGGCTGCCCGTCGACGAGGACGTCGATCTCGCCGGTGGATGCCGTGAAGGCGTCGGCGGCATAGACGGCGAGGGGGAGGGGCTCGGTGCCGGTGTTGACCACGGTCATCGCGTCGGAGATCACGCTCCCGGGTTCGACCACGTCGTACGTGAAGTTCGCGCGACCCGCGCCCTGCGCGTTGTCGGCGGTCTGCACGCTCCAGGCGACACCGCCGTCGGCGGCCGTCGCGGGTGCCGGAGCGACGATCGCGAGGAGAAGGGAGCCGAGGAGGGCGAACGTGAGAGGGCGTCGGAACACGGGCGGGCTTTCTGCGGGACGGGCGACGGGGACCCCGACGCGCGTCGGAGTCCCCGTCGGGTGGATTACTGCAGGGCGGTGATGGTGAGTTTCGCGGTGTAGTCGCCGGCCGGGGTCGTGCCGGGGATCACGAGCGACAGGTCGGCTCCCACGGTGGCGTTCGCGGCCGCGGTCGACGACGCGAGCACGCGCGACGCCCCGAGCCCGGTGCCGCCGAGGCGGGTCGACGCGACCTCCGCGCCGGCGGTGACGGTCTGCCCGGCCGTGACGAGCTTGGGCTTCCAACCGAGCAGGTCGCTCGAGAACGACCCGCCCGTGCTCGACGCGAAGTTCCCGACCTGGCCCGAGATGCTCCACGTGTACGGCGCGGTGCCTCCGGCGCGCGTGTCGGTCACGACGATGTTCGTGAGCGATCCGGATGCCGTGAAGTTCGCGCCGTCCTGCACGGCGGTGCCGAGGCTGGCCGGCGAGGTGCCCTCGAACGCCCACCCGAACGAGCCGGTGGGGTTGTCGACCCAGTCCGGGACCTCGACGATCACGTCGGTCGACGAGGCGAAGGCGATCGGGGTGAACGTCTCGAAGGGGGCGTACACGGTGCCGCTGCCGGCGTACGTGTAGATGCCGAAGTTCCCGGCGGCGAGGTTCTGCGCCTCGGTGGTGCTCAGGGCGAGGTCGACCGAGAACGTGCCGTCCTCCTTCAGCTCGATCGCGCCGCTGTTCGCGCCGCCGACGGTCGCCATGCTGGCGGCCGGGACCGCCCACTTCTGCGCGATCACCGAGCGTGCCGACGAGGCCGCGCCGGCCGAGGGCTTCCAGACGTCGGCGAACTTGCCGAACACGACGTACGTTCCGCTGAAGGTTCCGGCCAGGGGCGGTCGCGTGCCGTTGGTGGCGGTGCCCGACGGCAGGAAGCCGCTGCCCGTGACGGTGACCGTCTCACCCTGGGTGAGACCGCTGCTCTTCGAGACGGTGACGGTGGGAGCGGATGCCACGGGCGCGGCCGTGTAGGCGACCGAGAGCGGGCTCGCGGGCTTGCGCGCGTCGGCCGAACCGCCCGAGGAGTACCAGTACGAGCCCTGACCGGTCTTCACCTGGAAGTCGACGAACGACTGCGGGAAGGCCCCGGCGTTCGCACCGGAGGTGACCTGGGCGACCGAGCCCTCGGGGACGGTGATCGTGCGACCGAGGTAGTCGGGGGTCACGGTGAATCCGGTGGGGGTCACGTCGACGCCGGTCAGCGTGGCGATCACCACATTCGGCTCCGGGGTGAGGGTCTCGAACTTGTCGGGATCGTCCATCGAGGTGCCGTAGCCGCCGAGGGTCGCGGTGACCGTGCCGGTGCCGTCGCTCGCGACGGTGAGCTTCGGGTCGGTGATCCATGAGCGGGTCATGCCCGAGTAGTACGCCGAGGTGAACGACCCGGTCCACTGGATCGTCGCGGTGTTGGCATCCACGTCGACCGTGCCGGTGCCGCCGGTGATCTCGGCGATGTGTCCCGAGTTCAGTCCGTTCCCGGAGGTGATGGTGGTGCCGTTCGCGTCGGTGCGCAGGCCCGCGAACGTCGCTGCGGCGTAGCTGCCATCGGACTGCTTCTTCAGGATCTGCGTGTTGCCGTCGCTCTGCTTCCAGTTCGAGGTGGTGACGCGGTCGGCCGACGAGGTCGCCGTGACGATTCCGGCCGACAGCAGGTTGACCGTGCCGGGGGCGAAGGCGGCCGCGTTGGATTCGGCGTTGATGCCCCAGCGGAAGACGGCGCCGTCGACGGTGGTGTCGGCGGCGTGCGCGGGGGCGGCGACGAGAGCCCCGCCGAGGGCGATCGCAGCGGCAGCGAGGCTCGCGGTGGTCACGCGGACGAACCGGCGTCTGTGCGTGGAGGAATCCACGTTCGTTCCCTTCTCCACCTTCCGACGGGTCCCGACGGCATGCGCGGGTGCACCCCGGTGGGGTGCTGGAAGGCAGGTTAGGCTTACCTAAGCATGAAGTCCGCTTCCAGGCAATGTTAAGGGTAGGCTCACCTTACTTGGAGGTACGTTCATGATCCGTCGAACGACTCGTGGCATCGTCGCGCTCGCGCTCGCCCTGACCATGGCCACAGGACTCAGCGCATGCGACACCGCAGGAACCGCGCACGGCGACGTCGCCGGCTCGACGCCCCCACTGGCCGAGGTGACGCCGCTCGCCGACCCGCTGTCGTGGGAGGGGCCGTCGACCGCGGTCGCGGCCGCCGCGCCGATCGTGCCGGTCACCGACGGTGCGCAGGTGCTGCCCGCGACGGTCACCGACTCGCAGGGCACCGGAGTCACCGTGACCGACACCTCGCGCATCCTCACCCTCGACATCTACGGATCGCTCTCGCGGATCGTCTTCGAGCTGGGCCTCGGCGACCAGGTCGTCGCGCGCGACATCTCGACGGGATTCCCCGAGGCGGCGCACCTGCCCGTGGTCACCGAGAACGGTCACGACCTCAACGCCGAGGCGATCCTCGACGCGGCCCCCACGGTGATCCTCACCGACACGAGCCTCGGCCCGTGGGACACCATCCTGCAGATGAGGGATGCCGGCATCCCGGTCGTCGTGGTCGACTCGCACCGGTCGCTCGAATCGGTCGGATCGCTCATCGAGCAGGTCGGAGCGGCTCTCGGCGTACCCGAGCGGGCGGCGGCGCTCGCCGCGCGCAGCACCGCCGCGGTCGACGCCAAGATCGCGCAGATCGCCGCCGTCGCGCCGAGTGACCCCGCTCAGAAGCTCCGCATGATGTTCCTCTACGTCCGGGGGCAGTCGGGCGTCTACTACCTGTTCGGCGAGGAGTCCGGAGCGGACAGCCTGATCGAGGCCCTCGGGGGCATCGACGTCGCCGGTGAGATCGGCTGGAAGGGCATGCGCCCGATCACCGACGAGGCCCTCGTCGATGCGAACCCCGACCTGCTGATCATGATGACGAAGGGCCTCGAATCGGTGGGCGGCGTCGACGGTCTCACCGAGCACCTCCCCGCGGTCGCCCAGACGGATGCCGGTCGCCACCGACGCATCGTCGACATGTCCGACACCACGGTGCTGAGCTTCGGGCCCGCCGCCGCCGACGTGCTCGACGCGCTCGCCGTCGCCGTCTACGCGCCTGAGGCGACGGGATGACGGCGGTCGCGGCCGCACCCGTCGCCGCACCGAGAGCACGGATCGGCGCGCGTGTCCCGGCGGTCTTCGGCTCGCTCTCCGTGGCCCTCGTGGTGCTCGTCGTCGTGTCGGCCGGAAGCGGGCAGCTCTCGATCCCGCCCGATCAGGTCGTCGGCGCCTTCGCGCGCGCCTGGAACGAGGCGGTGCGCGGGATCGGACTCGGCGTGCTGTCGGTCGGGCCGGGCGCGGTCATGGAGCACGTCAACGGCGAGGCCACGCTGTGGCTGATCCGGATGCCGCGTCTGCTCATGGCGGTGCTGGTGGGGGCGACGCTCGCCACCGCCGGTGTCGTCATGCAGGGCGTGTTCCGCAACCCGCTGGCCGAGCCCGGGGTCATCGGCATCTCGTCGGGTGCGGCGGTCGGGGCCTCGGCATCCATCGTCTTCGGGCTCACGTTCCTCGGCCCGCTCACCCTGCCCGCCCTCGCGTTCGCCGGAGGGCTGGCCGCGACCGTGATCGTCTACGCCTCGGCGCGTGCCGACGGACGCACCGAGGTCGTCACGCTCGTGCTCACCGGTATCGCGGTCAACGCGATCGGTGGTGCCGCGATCGCGCTGTTCACCTACCTCGGGTCGACGCAGCAGCGCGAGCAGATCGTGTTCTGGCAGCTCGGCTCGCTCAACGGCACTCGGTGGGACGACCTTGCCGTCGTCGCCCCGCTCGCCATCGTCGGCATCGTCGCGTGCCTGTTCTTCGCCGGGAGCCTCGACCTCCTCGCGCTCGGCGAGCGGCAGGCCGAGCACCTCGGCGTGCGCGTGGAGCGGCTGCGCGTGATCGCGATCGTCGTGATCGCCCTGCTCACGTGCGCCGCGGTCGCCTTCTGCGGGATCATCGGCTTCGTCGGTCTCGTCGTGCCCCACCTCATGCGCATGGTGCTCGGGCCCGGTCACCGCCTGCTCCTGCCCGCGAGTGCCCTCGGCGGCGCGGTGCTGCTGCTCGCCGCCGACCTCGTCGCGCGCACCGCGGTACCCGGGTCGGAGCTGCCGATCGGCATGCTCACCGCCCTCATCGGCGGGCCGTTCTTCTTCTGGCTCTTGCGCCGAACGCGCCGCCGGTCGGGGGGATGGGGATGACGCCGGTGCTGCGTGCGCGCGGGATCTCGGCCGACGTCGGCGGTCGACGTGTGCTCGACGACGTCGACCTCGACCTCGCCGCGGGAGAGATGGTCGTGCTCGTCGGTCCGAACGGCGCGGGCAAGTCGACGCTGCTGTCCGTGCTCGCGGGAGACCGCACCCCCGCGACGGGATCCGTCGAGCTCGACGGGGCTGTGCTGGACTCGTGGCCCGTCGCCGAGCGTGCGCGCCGCCGGTCGGTCCTGACCCAGAGCAATGAGGTGTCGTTCCCCTTCGTCGTCCGCGACGTCGTGCGGATGGGGCGGGCGCCGTGGCGCCGGCACCCTGCCGCCGCGCGCGACGACGACGCGGTGGATGAGGCGCTGGCCGCCGGTGAGGTGGAGGCCTTCGCCGACCGGGCCGTCACGGGGCTCTCGGGCGGGGAACGCGCCCGCGCGGCGTTCGCCCGCTCGTACGCGCAGGAGTGCGCGATCGCGCTGCTCGACGAACCCACCGCGAGCCTCGACATCCGCCACCAGCATCGCGTGCTCTCCCGCACCCGCGACCGCGTGAACGCCGGGGGCGCGGCCATCGTCGTCCTGCACGATCTGGGGCTCGCCGCCGCCTACGCCGACCGCGTCGTCCTGCTCGAGAACGGGCGGCTGGTCGCGGTCGGGCCCCCGCGCGACGTGCTCGATCCCGAGCTGCTCACGCGGGTGTATCGGCATCCGATCGACGTCGTCGACGGGCCCCGCGGAACACTGCTCGTCGTCGCCGACGCTTCGCCCCTGGCATCCCCCATCCCCGGAGAACACGTATGAACCCTCTGACTCGTCGTCTCGCTGCTCTCTCGACCGCCCTGACCCTGACCGTTGCGGGCGTCGTCGTCGCCGGAGCCCCCGCGTGGGCCGCCGGGACCGTGACGGTCGCCGGCCCCGAGGGCGCGGCATCCGCGAGCCCCGATTACGCCACCGACGTGACCGTCTCGGGCTCGGGGTTCCAGTCGATCCCGAACGGCTTCGGCGGCATCTACGTGCTGTTCGGGTGGGTCGACGACCCGAGCGGCGGGTCGTGGCGCCCGAGCGCCGGGGGAGTGGTCGGGGCGGACTACCGGTACGTGCCCGACGCGGAATCGGCCGACAACAACGGGTACCAGCGCTTCCTGGCGTTCCCGGGCAGCCAGACCGAGAGCTCCGCGAACGGCACGTTGGGCGCCGACGGATCGTGGTCGGTGTCGATGGTGATTCCCGGGGCGGTGTTCGAGAGCCAGGACCGCGACGGCAACGTGACCGAGGTCGATTGCCGACGCGTCACCTGCGGCATCATCACCATCGGCGCGCACGGGGTGAAGAACGCGAACAACGAGACGTTCACGCCGGTGTCGTTCGCAGCCGCCTCCGGGGTCGAGGCCCCTGCCGCCGCGAGCGCGCCGGCCGCCGCGGGTGCCGTGCGCGTCGGCGTCGAGTCGGCCGCGGTCACGGCGGGAACGTCGATCGTCTTCACCGGCCAGGGCTTCACCCCGGGCGAACAGGTCGTCGCCTCGCTCGACGGCGGGCTCACGGCCGTGGGTCCACTCACCGCCGGGGCGCAGGGCGAGGTCGCCGCGGCTCTGCCGGTGCCGCGCGAGATCCGCGACGGCACGCATCTCGTCACCCTGCGCGGGGCAGGATCGGGGGCGGTGGCCGAGACGGAGGTCGCCGTCAGCGGCGGGACCGCGGTGGCATCCGTCTCCGACGCGCCGACCGCGCCGACGTGGGTGATCGTGCTGCTCCTGGCGTGCATCGCGCTGTCGGTCGCGTTGATCATCACGAGCATCGTCACCGCGATCGTGCGCGCGCGGACACGGCGTCGTGCGAAGCGGAAGCGCGCGGCTGCCGCGACGGTGCGGACGGATGCCGCGGCGGCGGGCACCCCGGCCACGCCGGGCGGCGCGTCTTCCGGTGCCGCATCACCTCCCGCCGCGCCGGCACCGTCCGTTGCCGCTCATCCCGTCGCCGCTTCACCCGGCACCGCTTCAGCCGTCGCCGCGCCGGCACCGGCCGTTGCCGCTCATCCCGTCGCCGCGTCAGCCGGCACCGACCCCGCGCCGTCCGCTGCCGCGAACGACACGGGGCCGGTGGGTCAGCCCGTCGCTTCTCCGGACGCGCCGACCGAGCTGCTGCCCACGGGAACGCCGCGATGAGGGCGCACACGGTCCTGCGGGTCGCTCTCGCGGCCGCCCTGCTGCTGGGGTTCGGCGCGGCCCCGGCGGCTGCGGCGGGTCCCGACGACGTCATCGTGACGGTGCCCGGGCCCGGGGGCGACCCCGGGGGCGGAGACGGCACCATCGTCGATGCGCAACTGCGGTGGGGCCTCAACGCCGAATCTGGGGGTGGAGCCTTCGCGGGGGGATGCAACTTCCTCAGCGCCGGTGTCGCCGGCGACGCGGGGGGCGCCCGGGTCTGGGGCGAGAACGACGGCCTCTACCGCGCCGAGGATGGCCGGGTGCGCATCGAGAAGCCGACGGCGGGGGGCCAGTGGGCGACCGCCTCCTGGGCCACCAGATGCCAGGATCCGACGGGCGCGGCGGTGTCGGTCGCCTCGACCGCGAGCACCAGCGGAAACCAGGTCGTCATCGACGGCGGCACGGGCACGCGCCGCGACGGCACGCTCGACATCCGGTGGTCGGGCTCGTTCACGATCGTGTTCTACGGAGGCATGACCTACTGGAGCGTGACGGACCCACGACTCACCCTCGACGCGGCGGGCAACGGCCAGCTCACGGCGAGCGCGAGTGGCTACGGCACCTCGATGGACGACATGACGAAATGGAGCCCGATCGCTGCGCAGACCATCGTGCTGGCTGACATCCGCGCGGCCGATCTCTCGAGCACCGGGGGCTTCACGGTCACCCCGCAGTACCTCGGAGTCCTGAGCGTGGGGGCGGGGCAGGTCGCACGCTCAGGGACGAACGAGGCGTACTGGGGGTCCTTCCCGCAGTCCTTCGTCGACTTCCACCGCCTGACGGGACAACAGGGGTACTGGCTCACGACGGGCGGGGTCCGGGATGCCGCGAAGCCGGCGTCGCCCCTCACGGTGAGCTACTCCTCGGCAGCGCCGGTCGCCGTGCCGCCGTCGGCCGGGACGGGAGGTACTCCTGCGGACGCACCGAACAACCCGCTGCGGCGCGCGCCGGGGACGATCGCCGCCGCCGCGCCGCTGCAGCAGTTTCTCCCGGTCGCGGCGGCGCTGACGACACAGCCGCAGGCGGCCGGGCTGGTCCCCGAGTCGCGACGGGGCCTCTCGCCTCTGGTGGGGCCCCTGCTCGGCTCCGCCGCCGCGCTCGGGCTGGCGATCGTCGCGGTGCTCAGCATGATGCGGGCGTTCCCGTGGCAGCGAAGGGCGGATCTGCCCTGAGGGCGGGGTGTGCCGTTATGCGGAGTTCGGGGTAGACACGCCGTGGGAGGTGCCGCCGTGGCGGCGTGTCGCCCGGTGACTCCGCGTGACGGGTCGGGGATGTGCTCGGCGGGGGTGTGCCGTTATGCGGAGTCGGGGAGGACACGCCGCTCAGGGCGCGACGGGAGCGGCGTGTCGCCGGGGAACTCCGCGTGACGGTACGGCCGGGCGCGGGTCGGTGTCGTTTCGCGGTGGGTTGTACCGTCACGCGGAGTCGGGGGCCGACACGCCGATGACGGCACGCCCCGCACGGCGTGTCGCCGGAGAACTCCGCGTGACGGTACCGCGCCCCGCCCCGCCCCGCGCGCGGACCTCGACCCGGACAGACCGAAACCGACCGTGCGGCCCCTGATGTCGGTGGCCGCGCCTAGGGTGAGGCCATGGAATTCGGCATCTTCGTCCCCCAGGGCTGGCGCTTCGACCTCGTCGGCATCGATCCGAGTGAGCACTGGCGCGTCATGAACGCGCTCGCTCAGAGCGCCGACGACGGCCCGTGGAAATCGCTGTGGGTCTACGACCACTTCCACACGACGCCCGTCCCCAGCGCCGAGGCGACTCACGAGGCATGGACCCTCATGGCCGCTTTCGCCGCCGCCACCGACCGCATCCGCCTGGGCCAGATGTGCACGTGCATGGGGTACCGCAACCCCGCGTACCTCGCCAAGGTCGCGGCGACGGTCGACGCCATCTCGGGCGGTCGCGCCGAGATGGGCATCGGCGGCGGCTGGTACGAGCATGAGTGGAAGGCCTACGGCTACGGCTTCCCGCCCATCGGCGAGCGCCTCGGGCGCCTGCGCGAGGGGGTCGAGATCATGCACCAGGCCTGGACGACGGGCGAAGCGACCCTGTCGGGCAAGTACTACGAGGTCGACGGCGCGATCGTGCAGCCGAAGCCGCTCCAGGAGGGCGGCATCCCGCTCTGGATCGCGGGCGGCGGCGAGAAGGTGACCCTGAAGATCGCGGCGAAGTACGCGTCGTACACGAACTTCGGCGGCTCGATCGAGGAGTTCGAGCACAAGACCGCGGTGCTGCGCGGTCACTGCGAAGCGCTCGGTCGCGACGTGAGCGACATCACGCAGTCCACCAACTTCAACACGATCGTGGCCGAGACCGAGTCCGAGGCCGAGGATCGTCTCGCCGCGGTCGTGGCCCGTCTCCGCCCCCACGTCGGTGACGAGCGGGCGGATGCCATCGAAGCCGACTACCGCGCCTCCGACGGCTTCGGCACGCCCGAGCGAATCGTTGAGCGGCTACGCGAGCGTGCCGCCCACGGCCTCGGCTACGCGATCCACTACTTCCCCGAGGCGGCCTACGACACCTCCGGCATCTCGCTGTTCGAGCGCGAGGTGATTCCGGCGCTCTGACCCCGGCGCGTGAGGGGTCGGCCTCCGTTGCTCCCGGGCAACAAAAGCTGCTCCCTCACGCGACGGTAATCACACGAGCGGTGCCACGTCGGCGTACGCGTCGGTCTCGACGAACGGGACGGATGCCGCGCCGTCGAACACCCGCGCCCGTCGTGCCGTGGCATCCCACGCGGGCCAGCCAGGATCGCCGTCGCGCGCGAATGCAACGGCCGCCCCGTGCAGCTGCGCGGCGAGGCTTCGCGGAGGCGCATCCCCGGCGATCGCGCTGACCCCGTCCGCGTCGAGGTGATCGAACCAGAACGGCACGTCGAGGCAGTGGCACGCGCCGCCCAACACGGGCGACGGCCACGCGAAGCGGTAGACCCAGGTGAGCGCGACACCCCGCGCCCGCGCGACCCGCGACACCGTCGCGCGGATCACCCGGTCGGTCGCGTACCCACCGAGGATTGCCGCCGTTCCCTGTCGCCGCGTGCGCGCGAGGTACGCACGGCGACGCGAACGCCCGAGACCCAGCACCGCCAACGCGAGCGACACCGGCACGAACCGCAGCAGGCCGCGGTAGCGAGCGGTGAGCATCGTGAACTCGTCGTCGGTCGAGCCGATCACGAGCGGCACGCCCGTCTCCTCGGCGAGCACGTCGAGCGGATGCCGCGGCAGAACGTCTCCGTCGATCACCGGTCCGAGCGGCAACCCGTCGTCGAGGAGCGCCGTCAGCGAGGCGATCGCGCGTCCGCGCGGAGGCTTTCCCGCGGCTTTCTGCAGCTCGACCAGTCGTTCCTCCGTCACGCCGGCGAACCCGTCACGGTCGGCCGACACCCCCGCGAGTTCCGCCACGCGCGCGGCGAAGCGTCGAGCGGTGTCGGCGGGCACCGCCCCGATCGCGGGCGAGATCGCCATCGCGCCGTGGAAGAGACCGGATGCCGCGGGGCTCGCCATCAGCGCGAGCACCGACCCGCCGCCCGCCGACTGCCCTGCGACGGTGACGCGCGCCGGGTCGCCGCCGAAGGCGCCGATCTCGTCGCGCACCCAGTCGAGGGCGGCGATCTGATCCCGAAGCCCGCGGTTCGAGGGTGCGCCGTCGATGAGCCCGAACCCGTCGAAGCCGATCCGGTACGAGATCACGACCACGACGACGCCGTCGCGTGCGAACGCGTCGCCGTCGTACCACCGGCTCGCGGGCGACCCCGAGGTGTAGCCCCCGCCGTGGATCCACACGAGCACCGGGAGGGTGGCATCCGGATCCCGATCGGCGGGGGCGAAGACGTTGACGTTCAGCGTGGCGTCGCCGGGCATGCTCGGCTCGGGGATGAGGGTGATGCCGGCGTCACCCCGTTGTGCCGTCGGCCCGTACGCGGTCGCGTCGCGCTCCCCGTCCCAGGGGGCGACGGGCGTCGGCGCGTCGAAGCGCAGGGCCCCCACGGGCGCCTGCGCGAACGGGATGCCGAGGAACACCGCCGTCCCGCCCCGTCGGAACCCTCGCACGGTTCCCTTCGAGGTGACGGCGAGCACGGTGGCATCCATTCCCCCATCCTGCCCGGTCGGGCTCACGCGCGAGCGGTGTCCCACCAGCGCAGGACCCGCAGCGCGAAGAACGTCAGCCAACGGGAGGGCTCGCCGGCCGGGACGTCGACGGCGAACCACTCCGCCCCCTCGAGCGGGGAGGCCTGATGCCACGTGCCGTCGGTGTTGCGCGAGGCGCGCACCCGGTCGATCGCTTCGGCCAAGCGCGGGTCGGGCTCGGTGCCGTCGCGTTCGGACGCGGCGCGGAAGTGGTCGAGGGCGCGGAGCGCGCTGTAGCGAAAACGGAACGGATAGCCCAGGTGATGCGCCCACGCGTGCCGCTCTCCGGTCGACAGCCGGTACAGCAGCTTCCGCTCGAGCAGGTACTCCTCCCCGCCTTTCCGGGCCGCGTGCAGTTCGGGGGTGCCGCCGGTGCGCCACTCGTCGTCGAGGATCGCGATCACGGAGTTCAGGGTGGAGTGGAACGACGACTTCGTCGACCCGTCCACCCACTCGCAGTTCCAGCCGCCGTCACCGAGCTGATGCTCGACGAACCAGTTCCGGATGCCGCTGACATCCGCCCCCAACCACGCTCCGCTCGCGAGGGTGAAGGCGTTGATGCACGCGTCGACCTCTCCGCCCCAGAAGGGCAGGTCGTCGTACTCCCAGCGGACGTTGCGGTCGATGAGCCCGACGGTGTCGGGGCGGAGGGTCTCGGCATCCACTCCCCATTCGCGCAGGCTCATCAGCGACCACGAGGTCGCGGTCCACGGCTGCGGATCACCCCACTCGAAGCCGGCGGGGAAGTGCGCGCCGCCGGCCCAGAGCCCGTCCTCGCCCTGAGCGGCGAGGAGTCGCGCACCGAAACCCTCGTGCGGCACCCTTGCCCGCGTCGCTCGCCACTGCTCCTCGGGCGCGCCGAGCAGGTCGCGTTCGACCTTCCAGCGCAGCGCCGGGTCGCTGTCGGCCAGCCAGGCGAGGACGTCGTCGTCGGTCATCCGGGCAGGTTACGCCCGTAGCCGCGGTGCGTACAGGTTCTGGGTGGGCTGAGTGCGCGGGGTCGGGCGGGG
>NZ_LDRU01000092.1 GCF_001476285.1 Microbacterium testaceum
CATCTTCGACGACGTCCGCTACCTCCGCCGCCCGGGCACCGAGCAGCGCTACGGCGTGGTGGCAGACCTCGACGCCGAAGCCGTCCGTACGCGCCCCGCGCCCGTCACCGCGGCGGCGACATCGTGACCGCCGTCTCCGCCGCGCCGCTCACGGTGCGCCCCCGCCGTCGGGCCGCGCTCGGGTGGATCGGCCTCGCCCTCGCCCTGCTCCTGGTCGGACTGGTGGGAACGACCCTGGTGTACGGCGGCTGGACGCAGAAGGACGCGCTCGACCCCGAATCCCCCGCACCCGACGGCACCCGCGCGCTCGTCCGCATCCTCCAGCAGCAGGGCGTGACCGTGACCGTCGCACGCGACCGCGCGGCGGCGGAGCGTGCTCTGACCGACCGCGACGCCACGCTCGTCCTGCGCGACGCCCCGATGCTGTCGGACGCCACCCTGACCGCGCTCGCCGACCGCGCACGCGACGTCGTGCTCATCGAGCCGCGCTCGCGCACCCTCGACGTGTTGCTGAAGGGCTCCTCCCTCGGGGGCTTCGCGAACGACCGTGCCGCCGCCCCCGGGTGCGAGCTGCCCGCCCCGCGCACGGCCGGAACCGCGCGGACGGGTGAGCTGATGATCCCCGGCGCGGGCGTCACCGGCTGCTACCCCGTCGACGGCGAGTACGGGCTGCTCTCCACCGAGACGAGCGACGGCCGCACCGTCACCGCCCTCGACGGGTCGGCGACGATGACGAACACGACCCTCCCCCTCGACGGCAACGCGGCGCTCGCGATCGGCGTGCTGGCTCGGACCGACGCGGTCGTCTGGTACGTCCCCTCCCTCACCGACTCCGACGCCGGGTCGACGCCACGGACGATCGGCGACCTCACACCGCCCTGGGTCACCCCCGGCATCGTCCTGCTGCTGCTCTCCGCGGTCGTCGCCGCGATCTGGCGCGGGCGACGGTTCGGCCCGCTCGTGACCGAGCGCCTTCCGGTGATGGTGCGCGCGAACGAGACGACCGAGGGTCGCGCCCGCCTGTACGCCGCCTCCGGCGACGCGGCGCACGCCCTCGACGAGCTGCGTCGAGCGACGCGCACCCGTCTGGTCCGTCGGCTCGGCCTCGCGGCCCACACCCCGGCCGAGCAGGTCGCCGATGCCGTCGCCGACCGCCTCGGCGCGGATCGAGGGGCGATCCGCGGCATCCTCCTCACCGACTCCCCCACGACCGACCGCGATCTGGTCGCCGCGAGCGACCGCCTCCGCGACCTCGAGACGAGCGTGCATGCCGCGTTCGCCACCGAAAGGACCACCCGATGACCGACAGTCCTCTCGACGCTCCCCTGCCGCCCGCCGCCGAGAACGCAGCGGGACGCCAGGAGCCCGCCCCGGCGACCCCGGGGTCCGACGACGCGGCCCTGCGCGAGGCGATGAACCGGGTGCGGGTCGAGGTCGGAAAGGCGGTGATCGGCCAGGACGGCACGATCACGGGACTGCTCATCGCGCTCCTCTCGCGCGGACACGTCCTGCTCGAGGGCGTCCCGGGCGTCGCCAAGACCCTTCTCGTGCGCTCGTTCAGTCGCGCGCTCGGCCTCGACACGCGGCGCGTGCAGTTCACGCCCGACCTCATGCCCGGCGACGTCACGGGCTCCCTCGTCTACGACGCCCGCGCCGGCGAGTTCGAGTTCCGCGCGGGACCGGTGTTCACCCACGTGCTCCTCGCCGACGAGATCAACCGCACGCCGCCGAAGACCCAGGCCGCCCTGCTCGAGGCGATGGAAGAACGACAGGTCTCGTCGGACGGGGTGAGCCGCGCTCTCCCCGACCCCTTTCTCGTCGCCGCGACCCAGAACCCCATCGAGCACGAGGGCACCTACACGCTGCCCGAAGCCCAGCTGGACCGCTTCCTGATGAAGCTCGTCGTCGATCTCCCGGGCCGCGAGGCCGAAGTCGGTGTGCTCCGGCGCCATGCCGGCGGCTTCGACCCGCGCCGCCTCGACGCGGCGGGTCTCGATCCCGTCGTGACCGCCGACGAGATCCTCGCGGCCCAACGCGCCGCGGGGACCGTCGCCGTCGACGACGACCTGCTCGGCTACATCGTCGACCTCGCGCGGGCGACGCGGCAGAGTCCCTCGGTACTCCTGGGTGTCAGCCCCCGCGCGACGACGGCCCTCCTCGCCGCGGCGAAGGCCTGGGCGTGGCTCGGCGGTTACCCGGCCATCACCCCCGATCACGTGCAGACGATGCTCGTGCCGGTCTGGCGTCACCGCATCCGGCTGCGCCCCGAGGCCGAGATCGAGGGTGTCTCGGTCGACGCGATCCTGACCTCGGTGCTGCAGCAGACCCGCGTCCCCATCTGATGTTCGTCACCGGCCGTCTCGCGCTCCTCGTCGCCCTGGGCGTCGTCCCCCTCGTGCTCCTGAGCACGGCGGGCGTCCCGGCGTGGCTCGCCGTGGGCGGGTGGGTCGTGCTCTGTGCGGTCGGAGCCCTTGTCGATGTCGCCGTCGCGGCCGACCCGCGCGCCGTCGAGATCACACGACGCCTCCCGGACCGCACGCTGCTCGATGAACCGGTGGCCGGTGAACTGCACGTGCGCAACCTCGGGACCCGCGCGCTCCGCGCCCACGTGCGCGACGCGTGGCAGCCCACGGCCGGTGCGCCCGAGGAACGGGCGCGATTCGTCGTGCCGCCGGGCGAGCGCCGGAGCGCACCCCTTCCTCTGCTCCCCCGTCGCCGCGGCGAGATCCGCACCGATTTCGTCGTGGTGCGCTCGGCGGGCCCCCTGGGTCTGGCGGGCCGGCAGGCGGTCGTCGACGCTCCCGGCCGGATCCGCGTCCTCCCGCCCTTCACCTCGCGTCGGCACCTCCCGTCCCGGCTGGCGCGCCTGCGCGAGCTCGACGGCAACACGAGTCTTCAGGTGCGCGGTCAGGGCACCGAGTTCGACAGCCTGCGCGAGTACGTCCGCGGCGACGACGTGCGCTCGATCGACTGGCGGGCGACGGCGCGCGCGGGCACGACCATGCTGCGCACGTGGCGTCCGGAACGCGACCGCCACGTCGTCATCGTCATCGATACGGGCCGCACGGCCGCGGCGCGCGTCGGCGACGGCGCACGCCTGGACGCAGCGATGGAGGCCACCCTGCTGCTGTCGGCGCTGGCGACCAGGGCGGGCGACCACGTGCACCTGGTGATGTTCGACCGCGTCCCGCGGGCGCGTGTCACGAAGGTCGACGGTTCGCAGCTCCTGCCCGCGCTCGTCGACGCGATGGCCCCCGTCGAGCCGCAGCTCATCGACACCGACTGGGACGCTGCTTTCGCGCAGGTCCGCCAGCTCGCGGTCCGTCCGGCCCTCGTCGTGCTGCTCACGGCGCACGACGATCCCGAGGCCGCCCGCGGTTTCCTCGCGGCGCTGCCGGCGGTGGCGGCTCGCTCGCGACTGCTCGTCGCGACGGCGACGGACGGACTGGGCGACGAGCCCGAGCGGACGGATGCCGCCTCGGTCTACGCGGCGGCCGCGATCGAGCGCGCGCGCCACGACGCGGACCGTGTGCGCGCCGCCGTGGTCCGCGCCGGTGGCGACGCCATCTCCGCCTCCGCGGAAGACCTGCCCCCGCTCGTGGCAGACCGCTACCTCGCGCTCAAGGCTGCCGGGCGGCTCTGACGCGCGCATCCGGCCGGGTCTAGCACACCCAGGCCCCATGCAGCCCGGGACATACGTCGCGGCTTATCCTGGGGGGTACCCTTCGAGCCGTCAGCGCGTCCCCTCCGCGCTCGGTTGCGCCGTCTACGCACAGGATGCGGGAGAACTCTTGCCAGGAAACGCCACGACCCGGTTCGACGATGTGGCTCTTGTATCGGTGGCAAGCGTCCTGCCCAGCCGTGTGACCACGTCGGACGATATCGAGGACCGCCTCGCTCCCGCTCTTCATCGTCTGAAGCTCAAGCCCGGCCTCCTCCGTCGGGTCGCCGGCGTCAACGAGCGGCGCAACTGGGCCGACGGCGAGTCGAGCGACGAGGCGACGATCGCCGCGGGCAAGCAGGCGCTGGCCGAGGCGGGCGTCGACCCGAGCGAGATCGGGCTCATCATCAACACCTCCGTGACCCGCAAGCACCTCGAGCCTTCGGTGGCGGTGCGCCTGCACCACGGCCTCGGCCTCCCGAGCTCGGCGATCAACTTCGACGTCGCCAACGCCTGCCTCGGCTTCATCAACGGCATGAGCCTGGCCGCCGGCATGATCCAGTCCGGACAGGTCAAGTACGCCCTGATCGTCAACGGCGAGGATGCCGATGAGATCCAGGTCAACACGATCAACCGGCTCGTGCGCGAGGACCTCGACCGCGACGCCTTCATGCAGGAGTTCGCGTCGCTGACGCTGGGCTCCGGCGCGGCTGCCGCGGTGCTCGGACGCGCGAGCGACCACCCCGAGGGGCACCGGATCGTCGGCGGCGTGACGCGCGCGGCGACCCAGTTCTACGACCTCTGCGTCGGAAGCGTCGACGGCATGTTCACCGACGCGAAGGCTCTGCTCAAGGGCGGTCTCGACCTCGTCGTGTCGGCGTGGAAAGAGGCCAAGGGCGAGTTCTCGTGGACGGGCATGGACCGCTACATCACCCACCAGGTCTCATCGGTGCACACCTCGGCGATCGTCCGCGCGGCGAAGCTCGACCGTGACCGGGTGCCCGTGACCTATCCGCACCTGGGCAACGTGGGCCCGGCATCCATCCCGATCACCCTCGCCGACGAGCAGAAGACGCTGCGTCGGGGTGATCGCGTCCTGCTGATGGGAGTGGGCTCCGGGCTGAACACCGGCATGCTGGAGCTGGCCTGGTGAGGGTCACCGCCCCGGAAGCCACGCTTCCCCCCGCGGGGCTGCCCGGTCTCGACCCGGCGCTCTCGCGTCTGGTCGACGTACCCGGCGCGGCCGCAGATGCGGGCACGACGCGCACGTGGCACGTGCTCGACACCGGCGACGCCCTCACCGAGCGCGGTCTCGATCCGGTCGGCACGATCATCGCCGTGCACGGCAACCCGACGTGGTCGTACCTCTGGCGCGCGCTCGTGAACGCCTCGCTCCGACGCGCCGAGGCCGGTGCGACGGCGTGGCGGGTCCTGGCCGTCGACCAGCTCGAGATGGGCTTCTCGGAACGCTCGGACCGCCGACGCACCCTGGCGCAGCGCATCGCCGACCTCGACGCGCTCGTCGGCGAGCTCGGCATCCGGGGTCCGATCGTGACCATCGGGCACGACTGGGGCGGTCCGATCTCGCTCGGCTGGGCCGTCGAGAACCGCGAGCGTCTCGCCGCGGTCATCGCGCTCAACACCGCGGTGCACCACCCCGACGGTGCGCCGCTGCCCTTCGCGCTGCGCGTGGCCACCGCCCGCGGCATGCTCGCCGCGGGCACCACCGGCACCACGGCCTTCCTCGACACCACGCTCGCTCTCGCCGATCTCGACCCCGCTGTCCGCGCCGCTTTCCGCGCGCCGTACGCGACCGTCGCACGACGCCGCGGGATCGGCGGCTTCGTCGCCGACATCCCCGCGACCGCGGCCGACGAGAGCACTCCCGCACTGCACCGCATGTCGGCGGGGCTCCGCGAACTCGACGTGCCCGCGCTGTTCCTGCGCGGACCGAAGGACCCCGTCTTCGGCGAGGGCCACCTCGACGACCTCACCGAGCGGCTTCCGCACGCCGACGTGCACCGCTTCGAGGGAGCGGGCCACCTCATCGCCGAGGAGCGGCCGTACGCCGACGTCGTGCTCGACTGGCTCGACGAGAAGGGCGTGGCGACGGATGCCGCGGCCCCGGGCTCCACAGCCGCCACCGCGCCACCGGCCGCCGCCGGTCACCTCTGGGATGCCCTCGACGCGCGCCGCGACGACGACGACACCGCCGTGATCGACATGACCACCGCCCGCGACGGCGAGCCGCTGCGCGTGAGCTGGCGGCAGCTGTCCGCGCGCGTCGACGAGATCGCGGCGGGCCTCGACGCTTTCGGCGTCCGGCCGGGAGACCGGGTCTCGCTGCTCGTTCAGCCCGGCCCCACGCTGACCGCCGCTCTGTATGCCTGTCTGCGCATCGGCGCGGTCGTCGTCGTGGCCGACCGGGGTCTCGGCATCCGGGGTCTGTCGCGCGCCGTCAGAGGTGCCGTTCCCGATGTGGTGATCGGCGAGATCGCCGGGCTCGGCGCCGCCCGCACCCTCGGCTGGCCGGGCCGCCGGATCTCGGCCGCGGCCCTCCCCGCCGCGACGTCGCGCGCGCTCGGTGTCGAGGCGAGCCTGTCGGACCTCGCCCGCGCCGGTCGCGGCCGGACGCTCCCGGAGCCGCCCGCACCCGACGCCGACGCCGCGGTGCTGTTCACCTCGGGCTCGACGGGACCTGCGAAGGGCGTCGTGTACACGCACGCGCAGCTGACGGCCCTGCGCGACACCCTCGCCGCGCACTTCGGCGTCACCGCCGAGACGGGTCTGGTGACCGGCTTCGCTCCCTTCGCGCTGCTCGGACCCGCGCTCGGCACGCGCTCGGCGACGCCCGACATGGACGTCTCGGCCCCCCGCACGCTCACCGCGGCGGCCGTCGCGGCGGCCGTGCGTGCCTCCGACGCGCGGATCGTGTTCCTGTCCCCCGCCGCCGTCGCGAACGTCGTCGCCACCGCGAGCGCCCTCGACGCCGACGATCGCGCGGCCCTCGCGCGCGTCGAGACGTTCCTCTCGACGGGAGCACCCGTGGGCATCGAGCTGCTGCGCCGCGCGCAGGAGCTCATGCCGAACGCCGTCGCGCACACCCCGTACGGCATGACCGAATGCCTCCTCGTCGCCGACGTCACCCTGCCCGAGATCGAGAGCGCTGCGGGCGACCGCGGCGTCTGCGTCGGTCGACCACTGGGTACGGGCCAGGTGCGCATCTCGGCGATCGACGCCGAGGGGCGCGCGACGGGTGAACCGACGACGGATGCCGGGGTCACGGGCGAGATCGTCATCTCGGCGCCCCACCTCAAGCGCGGATACTTCCGCCTGTACCTCACCGACCGCGAGGCGCGTCGCGGCCTGGCCGACCGTTGGCACCGCACCGGTGACGTCGGCCACCTCGACGCCGACGGGAGGCTCTGGGTCGAGGGGCGTCTCCCCCACGTCATCACCACCGCCGAGGGTCCGGTGACCCCGGTCGGCATCGAACAGGATGCCGAGACCGTCGAGGCCGTCACCCGTGCCGCTGCGGTCGGGGTCGGGCCGATCGGTCGACAGGTCGTCGTCGCGGTCGTCGAGGCGGGTGCCCGGCGTCCCGGCCTCGCCTCCCCCGAGCTGACGGATGCCGTTCGCGCCGCGACCGCGCATCCGCTCGCGGCGGTCCTCGTCGCGCCGACGCTGCCGACCGACATCCGGCACAACTCGAAGATCGACCGATCCCGCCTGGCGGCGTGGGCGGAACGCCTGCTCGCGGGCGAGAAGCCGACGGCACCGTGAGGGTCCTCGCCACCGGCGCGTCCGGGTTCCTCGGCCGGGCCGTCGTCCGCGCCCTCCACGACGCGGGACACGAGGTGCGCACGCTCCAGCGCCGCCCGTCCGGTGTCGCCGGCGCCGACGACCGGCTCGGTTCCGTGACGGATCCGGATGCCGTGGCATCCGCTCTCGACGGGATCGACGGCGTGGTGCACCTCGCGGCCAAGGTGTCACTGGCGGGAGACCCCGCTCAGTTCCACGCCGTCAACGTCGAGGGAACGCGAACTCTGCTGGACGCCGCCGCCGCGGCGGGGGTCTCGCGGGTCGTGCACGTGTCGTCGCCGTCGGTCGCGCACGCGGGGCACGCCCTCGCGGGAGTGGGCGCGGAGCCCGCCGATCCCCGCGCCGCGCGCGGCGAATACGCCCGCACGAAGGCCGCGGCCGAGGTGCTCGCCCTCTCGCGTGCCGGTGACGGTCTCTCGCTGGTCGCGATCCGTCCGCACCTCGTGTGGGGCCCGGGCGACACGCAGCTCATCGCGCGGGTGGTCGACCGCGCCCGCCGGGGCCGGCTACCCCTGCTGAACGGCGGGACGGCGCTCATCGACTCCACGTACGTCGACAACGCGGCATCCGGAATCGTCGCCGCCCTCGACCGCGTCGACGAGGTCAGCGGGCGCGCGTACGTCCTGACGAACGGCGAGCCGCGCCCGGTCGGCGATCTGCTCGCCGGGATCTGCCGCGCCTCGGGGGTCGAGCCGCCACGCCTCAGCGTTCCCGCGGGTCTCGCCAAGGCCGCCGGGGCCCTGGTGGAGCGCGTCTGGGCCGTCCGCCCGGGCGAGGACGAACCGCCGATGACCCGCTTCCTCGCCGAGCAGCTGTCGACGGCGCATTGGTTCGACCAGGCCGAGATTCGCCGCGATTTGCGCTGGACCCCGGCGGTGTCGCTGGACGAGGGCCTGCGTCGCCTCGCGCGAGCGTGAGCCGGGCCGCTGCGCTCCCCGGCATCCCTGCGGCCCGCGTTCTCGCGCTACGCGCCGCCTACTCCCCGACGGCACATGTCCCACTTCTGACGGTCCGTGTCCCACATTTGGCCACCTGAGGCAGTGCGGACCGACCATAAGTGGGACGAGGTCCCCTCCACCGGCCTTCAGTGCAACGCGGTTGGTTCCTGCCCCGCCCTGAGCAACCTCGTCCCACTTCTGGCGGTGCATGTCCCACTTACGGTCGCCTGCGGCAGCCTCCACCGACCATAAGTGGGACACACTCCCGACCCAGCATGAGCGGAAGGCCCGCCCCGCGAGGGGACGGGCCTTCCGGATGCCGCGGGTTACCGAGCCGCAGCGCGTCGCGCCGAAACGCGACGGGTCGGGCGCTCAGACCAGGTCGAACCGGTCGAGCTCGGTGACCTTGCGCCAGGCGGCGACGAAGTCACGGACGAACTTCTCCTTCGCGTCGTCCGAGGCGTAGACCTCGGCGAGCGCGCGCAGCTCGGAGTTCGACGAGAACACCAGGTCGACGCGGGTGCCGATCCCGACCTTCTCGCCCGAGCCGTCCTTCGTGCCCTCGAAGGCGTGCTTGCCGCTGTCGAGCGGCTTCCACGTCGTGCCGAGGTCGAGGAGGTTCACGAACACGTCGTTCGTCAGCGCGCCGGGGGTGTCGGTGAACACACCCCAGTCGCTGCCGTCCCAGTTGGCGCCGATCGCGCGGAGACCGCCGACCAACACGGTCATCTCGGGGGCGGTGAGCGTGAGCAGGTTGGCCTTGTCGAGCAGCAGGAACTCCGCGGGCAGCCGCGCCTCGCGCGAGGCGTAGTTGCGGAAGCCGTCGGCGACCGGCTCGAGCCAGCGGAACGACTCGATCTCGGTCTGCTCCTGCGACGCGTCGGTACGGCCCGGAGTGAACGGCACCTCGACCTCGACGCCGCCGGCGCGCGCCGCCTGCTCGACACCGGCGTTGCCGGCGAGAACGAGCAGATCGGCGATCGACACCTTCTTCTCACCCTGCGCGTCGAACTCGGCCTTGATCTTCTCGAGGGTCTCGAGAACGGATGCCAGCTGCTCGGGATTGTTGACCGTCCAGCTCTTCTGCGGCTCGAGGCGGATGCGCGCGCCGTTGACACCGCCGCGCTTGTCGGAACCGCGGAACGTGGATGCCGCGGCCCAGGTCGTCGTGACGAGCTGCTGCACGCTCAGACCACTGTCGAGGATCTGCTGCTTCAGCGCCGCGGCGTCGGCCGCGTCGATCAGCGGGTGGTCGACGGCGGGGACCGGGTCCTGCCACACGAGAACCTCGTCCGGAACCTCGGGGCCGAGGTAGCGCTCACGCGGGCCCATGTCGCGGTGGGTCAGCTTGAACCATGCGCGGGCGAAGGCATCCTGGAACGCGGCGGGGTCCTCGGCGAAGCGGCGCGAGATCTTCTCGTACGCCGGGTCGACCCGCAGGGCGAGGTCGCTCGTGAGCATGCGCGGCTCGCGGCGGCCCTCGGAGTGCGCGAGGGGCACCATGTCGGCTCCCCCACCGTTCTTCGGGCGCCACTGGTGAGCGCCCGCGGGGCTCTGGAACAGCTCCCACTCGTACGCGAACAGGATGTGGAAGAACTCGTTGTCCCAGCGCGTGGGGTGGTAGGTCCAGGTGACCTCGAGGCCACTCGTGATCGTGTCGTCGCCCTTGCCGGTGCCGTGGTCGTTCTTCCAGCCGAGGCCCTGGTCGTTGATGTCGGCGGCTTCGGGGTTGGGACCGACGTGCGAGTCGCTCGCCGCGCCGTGCGTCTTGCCGAACGTGTGGCCACCGGCGATGAGCGCGACGGTCTCCTCGTCGTTCATGGCCATGCGGCCGAACGTCTCGCGGATGTCGTTCGCCGACAGCTGGGGGTCGGGGTTGCCGTTGGGGCCCTCGGGGTTGACGTAGATGAGACCCATCTGGACCGCCGCGAGCGGGCGCTCGAGCTCACGGTTGCCCGTGTAGCGCTCGTCACCGAGCCAGGTGGTCTCGGGGCCCCAGTACACGTCGTCGTCGGGCTCCCACACGTCCTGGCGACCGCCGGCGAAGCCGAAGGTGGGGAAGCCCATGTCCTCCAGCGCGACGTTGCCGGCGAGGATCATGAGGTCGGCCCACGAGATCGCCTGGCCGTACTTCTTCTTGACGGGCCACAGCAGGCGGCGCGCCTTGTCGAGGTTGACGTTGTCGGGCCAGCTGTTCAGCGGGGCGAAGCGCTGCATGCCGGCGCCCGAGCCGCCGCGACCGTCGGTCACGCGGTAGGTGCCGGCGCTGTGCCACGCCATGCGGATCATGAGCGGGCCGTAGTGACCGAAGTCCGCGGGCCACCAGTCCTGCGAGGTCGTCATGACCTCCTTGAGGTCCTGCTTGACGGCCGCGAGGTCGAGCGCCTCGAACGCCGCCTTGTAGTCGAACCCGTCGTCGAGCGGATCGCGCAGCGCGTTGTTCTTCGCGAGGATCTTCACGTTGAGGGACTCGGGCCACCACACGCGGTTGGCGGATCCCTGGGTGGGGTGGGGCAGGGCGCCGGCGGGCTCGCTGTCGGCGGGGGCTTCGCCCACCGGCAGTCGGTTGTCGTCG
>NZ_LDRU01000093.1 GCF_001476285.1 Microbacterium testaceum
TCGGCACGTGGCAACGTTCGTCCACGGCATCAGTCTGTTGACGACTCTCGAGCCCGTCACGATGGAGCTGGCTGTGTGAGACGCCGTCGCGCGGGGATCGCCGGTGGGCGGGGTCGCGACGGGTGGGCACACCGGGCCGGGGACGGTGCACTTCGGTGTGCGGCTCGACGGGGAGTACATCAACCCGCTGCGGCTCCTGGGGGGTGTCCCGCGGGCGGTGCTCCTGCCGTGCTGCTGAAGGCCGACGCGGAGATCGCCTCAACCGATCTGGTTGTCGCGACCCTCGACCACGCGATCGCCGACGCCCCCGCCGGCGGTCACGGCGTTGTTCTGACCGCGGACCGCGACGGACGAGATCGCGCCCACCGCGGTGACCCGGGTTCTGTCGCCGCTCAGATCGACGCTGCCGATCGTCCCCGCTGAACTGATCGCACCGTCGTTGCCCTGCACCGAGACCGTGCCGATCTCAGCGGCGTCCACCCGGACGCGGTCCCCCGCGATCACGAGGGAGCCGATACGCGCAGCCGTCGCATCGACGGTCAGCGCGCTTCCCGAGACCGACAGCGCGGCGCACGACCCCTCGACGCGCACGGTCTTCTCGCTCCCCGAGATCGATGCGGACTCTCCCTCGGCACAGGTCACACCCTCGCCGGCCGCCGTGCCGCCGTTACCCGTGTCGCCGTTACCGCTTCCGTTGTTCGAGGACGCGGATTCCGCGGGCGCCGGGGTCGACGCAGCGAACGACGGGCTCGCGGGGACCACCGACGGCGACGGAACGGTCACCATGGGCTGTGCCGCGCCCTCGCCCATCCCCGGGGGCAGGCGAGTGACGGTCGGCTGTGGCGCGAGCGCGCAGCCCGTCAGCAGCGCGACGAGAACCCCTGCCCCCAGCGCGACGCTTCGCGCACGTCCCCGTCGATTCACTCTTCCACGGTACGGCTGGCGGTGGGGCGGGCGCTAGCTGTCCCGACCTCTGCGAGTTCCACGCCGGTCTCGGCCGTCCCAGCTGATGCGGCACGTGACGGACACGGGTCGATGGGCAGGCCGCTGGCGCTCGCCTGACGGTGAGCGCAGACAGGACGCGAGCCCGCGGCGCATCACGCGGCGCGCGGCAAGAACTCGCCGGAAGTTCAGGCGCGCGGGTGCGCGAGCCGGTAGGCCTCGCGTAGTCGCTCACCCGAGACGTGGGTGTAGATCTGCGTCGTCCCGAGACTCGCGTGCCCGAGGATCTCCTGCACGGTCCGCAGATCTGCACCGCCGTCGAGAAGGTGGGTGGCCGCGGAATGCCTCAAGGCGTGCGGGCCGAGAGCCTCGGCTCCCACGGCGGGGCCGACGACCCGTGACACGAGCGCATGGACAGCACGGGGGCCGAGCCGCGCGCCCCTCGCACCGATGAACACGGCGCGTCCGGCCCCGCCATCGTCGCGTGCGCTCAAGACGGGCCGTCCGCGCACGAGGTAGGCATCCAGTGCGCGCGCGGCGGGGAGGCCGTACGGAACGACTCGCTCTTTGTCTCCCTTGCCGTGCAGGCGGAGGGTGCGATTGTCACGGTCCACGTCATCGAGGTCGAGTCCGCACAGCTCCGACACGCGCGCGCCAGACCCGTACAGCATCTCCAGGACGGCGTGATCGCGAAGCTCGAGGGGGTCGCCGGTCTCCGCGCGGGTTGCGGCACTCGCGAGAACCTCGTCGAGAGCCGAGCTCGTCGCGACGACGGGCAGCGTCCGCCCCCGTTTCGGGGCGACGAGGCGGGCCGACGGGTCGGAGTCGATGAGGCCCTCGTCTCGCGCCCACGAGAAGAAGGCACGGACGGACGACGTCCGTCGAGCGGCGGTTGCTTTGGACAGGCCGGCGGTCGTCGCCTGCCACTGCCATTCGCGGAGCCTCTCGATGTCGAGGTCTGCCAGCTCAGGGTCGCTCGTCGAGCGCACCAGGTCGGCGAGGTCGGATCGGTACGCGCGAACGGTGGCCGGCGAAAGTCGGCGCACGGTCGCAAGGTGCGACAGGAACGCCTCGGCGGCGACGGAAGAGCGCATGAGTCCAGATTGCCCCCGTCGGGCGGCGAGGGGTGACAGGGCGCGCGCTGACTCCTCGTCGAACGGTGATTCCCGGCAGCCCGCGTCGTGGGGAAGTGCACACCGACGCCGCACGGACTTCCGTCACTCGCGCATCGCACGCCAGCCTCCGTCGTCATCCCGCACCACCCGTCCCTCGAGCTCGGCGAGTCCGAGGTGAGTCTGCGCCTCAGCCACCGAGAGCCCGCTGCGGCGCGCGATGTCGTCTGCCTGCCGCCCGACGCGCGTGGAGAGCGCGTCGAAGATGCGAGTCGTCTCGTCCGTCCGCTCCTCGTCAGGAAACTCCGCGGGAACCTGTGTCATCGACACGTCGCCGAGCATCTCGCGCACGTCCTCCGCCGAAGTCACGCACACGCCGCCGTACTCCCGCAGGATGCGATGGCACCCCGCGGATGCCGCCGAGGTGACGGGCCCCGGAACCGCCCCCAACGCTCGGCCGAGAGTCGCCGCGTGCGCCGCGGTGTTCAGTGAGCCACTCCTCCACCCGGCCTCCACCACGACCACGGCGTCCGCCATCGCGGCGATGAGGCGATTTCGTGCGAGGAACCTCCATTTCGTGGGGCTCGATCCGCACGGGGTCTCGCTCCAGACCGCGCCGGATACGGCGATCCGTTCGAGCAGCCCTTCGTGCCCGCGCGGGTACGCCCGATCCACTCCCCCCGCGAGGAAGGCGACCGTCGTCGCGCCCGCCGACAGCGCCGCCCGATGAGCGGCCCCATCGATCCCGTAGGCCGCCCCCGAGATGATCGTGACCCCGGATTCACCGAGTTCAGCGGCGAGGTCGGCGGTCACGCCCTCGCCGTACGGCGTCGCCGCGCGCGCACCCACGATCGACACGGCCGGTGCGAGGGGGTCTCCGACGCTCCCCCGCACCCACAGTGCGACGGGAGCGTGGAAGCCGAGGTCGTCGACACGCGACGGCCAGTCGGGATCGCCGGGCACCACCAGGCGGGCCCCCGCTCGTCGAGCGCCGTCGAGAGCGGATCGGACGGCCGCGGGGCGCAACCTCGGCGACCACCGCGCGCGGGCCGCCGTCCACTCGTCGTCCGTCGGCGTCGCGGCCGTCCCCAGAGCCTCCACGGCGCCGACGGCGGCGATCAGCGCCCCCGCTGCGCCGTCTCCCGGCTCGGCGATGACGTTCCAGATCGTGCGTGCATATGCCTCGGCTTCCATCCCGGCCACCACACCCGAGATGCCGGTGAGCGCAGCCCGAGCTGCATCGGGAGACAGATCGGGCAGGCTCACGCGCTCATCCCCCGCCGGAGATACAGCGCCCGCCCGATGTCGTCCACCGTGATCGCGTCGTGGCCAGCGATGTCGGCGACGGTCCACGCGACGCGGAGCAGGCGGTCGTACCCGCGCAGGGTCAGCGCGCCGCGTCGCAGCGCGGTGTCCAGAGGACGGAGGACGTCGACGGATGGAGACGCGGGCCCTCTCAGCCACGTTCCGGGAGCATCCGCGTTCCGCGACCAGGGGGTGTCCGCCCAGCGTCGGGCCGCGCGCTCCCGCGCTTCGGCGACGATGGCCCTCGCCTCACGAGTCGTGATGGTCGCGTTCTCGTTGCCGCGTCGCGCGGCGGACACCCGTTGGAGGCGCAGATCGATGTCGATCCGATCGAGCAGCGGACCGGAGAGGCGGCGCGTATACCGACGGATCGCCTGAGGCGCGCACTCGCAGGAGCCGCCGGGAACGCCGTACTGCCCGCACGGGCAGGGATTGGTCGCGATCACGAGTTGGAATCGCGCGGGATAGGTCGCGGCGACGCCCGAGCGATGCAGGTGAATCTCGCCGCTCTCGAGCGGCTGGCGCAGGGCATCGAGGACGGAGACGGGGAACTCTCCGCCCTCGTCGAGGAACAGCACGCCCTCGCTCGCGCGGGCGATGGCACCCGGACGCACGATTCCGGAACCGCCTCCGATCAGCGCCGCAGCGCTCGCGCCATGGTGGGGGCTCTCGAACGGCGGGGTCCGGGACAGCCGCACCACGGTCTCCCCTGAGAGCGAGCGAACGGAGGCCACCGACAGGGCTGCCTGGTCGTCCAGGTCGGGAAGGATGCCCGGGAGTCTGCGCGCCAGCATGGTCTTGCCTGCGCCGGGCGGACCGCTCATCAACATGTGGTGCCCACCGGCGGCGGCGACCACCAGCGCGTCCACCGCATCGGTCTGTCCGACGACGTCGGCAAGCTCGAGTGGCGGAGCGTCGTGGGCGGGTGGCACCGCAGGGAGCACCGGCTCGAGCTCTCCGGCGTCGCACGAACCGCCGTGCCACCGCACGACCTCGGCGAGACAGCCGGCGGCGCAGACCTCCATTCCGTCGACGAGCTCCGCCTCGCCTGCGTTCGCGGCCGGGACCACCACGCGCCGATGACCGGCCCTCTGGGCGGCGACCACCGAGGGGAGGACGCCGGGCACCGGGCGGAGACGCCCGTCGAGCCCGAGCTCTCCGATGTGCACGGTCGCGGCGACGCGGGCGGCATCCATCGATCCCGTCGTCGCGAGCGCGGCCACCGCGATGGCGACGTCGAAACCCGAGCCGCGCTTGGGCAGGCTGGCCGGGGAGAGGTTGACGGTGATCCGACGCTTGGGAAGGTCGAGTCCGCGGTTCGCACACGCGTTGCGGACCCGGCGACCCGCCTCTCCCAACGCCTTATCGGGAAGACCGATGATCGAGAACTCCGGGGTCTGCTGCGACAGATCGGCTTCGACGTCGACGAGGTCGCCCCGGAGGCCCGACAGAGCCACCGCCCAGGTACGGGCGACGGTCACAAGGCGTCCTCGAGGTGCTCGAGCCGCGCTGTCGAGGGGTCGGGTCCCGTCAGTGCGATCGCGTCGAGCCGCAATCGGCGCCCACGCGCCTCCGCGGGGTGTTCCCCGATCCAGGCCATCGCGAGACGCCAGAGTCGAGCGGCCTTGCGCGCGTCGATGGCGTCGAAAGGGTGACCGTACGCCTCACTCGTGCGCGTCTTGACCTCGATGACCACGAGCGCCCCGTGGTGATCCGCGACGATGTCGATCTCGCCCTGCGGACATCGCCAGTTGCGATCGAGGATGAGGTAGCCGCTGCTGCTGAGGTGGGCGACGGCGCGGTTCTCTCCGGCTCGTCCGAGTTCGTCTTTCGCTGCCATGTCCGAGAGCGTGACAGCCCCGGGCGGTCAGGTTAGTGAGAAAAGACGCCTTCGGTGGAGGAGCCGGCGATTCACCGGATTGGGGAGGAAAGCCCGACCGCGATCCTCAGTTGTCGAGCGAGAGCTCTTCGGGCAGCTGGAAGTCGCGACGCGAGAGCTCCTCGACGTTCACGTCCTTGAACGTCAACACCCGCACGGACTTCACGAACCTGTCGGCCCGGTAGATGTCCCACACCCAGACGTCCGACATCGAGATCTCGAAGTAGAAGTCGTGCTCGGTGTCGCGGCGGACGACGTTGACGTCGTTGGCCAGATAGAACCGGCGTTCGGTCTCGATCACGTACTGGAACTGCTGCACGACGTCGCGATACTCGCGGTACAGGGCCAGTTCGAGTTCGCGGTCGTAGTCCTCGAAGACGTCGTCATCCATGGTCTCTCCATCCTAGGCGCGCATGGTCGCGGAGGTCGCACGGCGTAGACGCCCCGGGCGCGTCCTCACTCGCATCCGGCGTCTGCGCCCGCCTCGTCCCAGACGAGGAGCCGTCAGAACAGCGTCGGCGCTGCGGCAACCGCCCAGGAGTGGCGATGATGCACGCTCATGCCGTGCGCCGAGATCGCCTCGCGGTGATCGAGGCTCGCGTAGCCCTTGTTCCGCGCCCAGCCGTACGCCGGCAGATCGTCGTGCAGGTAGGTCATGACGGTGTCGCGGGCGACCTTGGCGATGACGGATGCCGCAGCGGCGCTCGCGCAGTCACGGTCGGCCTTGACGATGGGCTGGACGTGCAGGCCGCGCTCCCCCGCCGGGGTGATGTAGTCGTGGTTCCCATCGAGGATGACCAGCGCGTCTTCCGGGACGACACCATGCGCGCGAAGGTCGGCTATCGCCCGGATGGCGGCGAGCCCGAGGGCGCGGATGATGCCGATCTCATCGATCTCGTCCGAGCTCGCCCACCCGACGGCGCTGTGCTGGACGAAGGCCGCCGCGCGGGCAGCCACCTCGGGCCGGCGCGCCTCCGGGACGAGCTTCGAATCGCGCAGCCCGGCTGGGACGCGCTTGCGCGATCGCGCGGGATCGATCACGGCCGCGCCCACAGCCACCGGCCCCGCGAGCGCTCCGCGTCCGACCTCGTCGCACGCGATGATCAGCGCGTGCTCTTTGAGCATGCGCCGTTCGAGCGTCAGCGTGGGTTCGATCACGGGGTCGCCTCCGGGGCGGGCACCCCCGCGAAGACGTTGTGGTGGAAGTCGATGAGCCCGAAGCGCGAGAACGGCCAGGTGATCAGGAAGGCACGTCCGACCACGTTGTCGATCGGCACGAACCCCTGTCCGGGCTGGTCCTGGTTGAAGCGGGAGTCTTTCGAGCTGTTCCGGTTGTCGCCGAGCACCCACAGCGAACCGGGGGGAACGGTGATGTCGTACGGAACAGGATTGGGGGCCGTGGCGCCGGGAGCGAGCTTCACGTACGGCTCGTCGAGGGGGACGCCGTTGACCGAGGTCTGCCCCAGGGCGTTGCAGCAGACGACATGGTCACCGGGCGTTCCGATGACACGCTTGATGAGGTGGTCATCGCTGTCGGGCGCTGACAGGCCGAAGAGCGACAGCACCCAATCCGCGCCCTCTTCGAGCGGCGGACGCGCGGGTTCGGTGTTCACCGGCAGCCAGCCACCCGGATCGCGGAAGACCACCACGTCGCCGCGCGAGTACTGCCCGAAACGCGGCGTGAGCTCGTCAACGAGGATCCGGTCCTGCTCGATCAGCGTGTTGTTCATCGACGCGGAGGGGATGTAGAACGAACGCACCACGAACGTCTTGACGAGGAACGAGACGACCAGGGCGATCAGGATGATCACGACGATGTCGCGCAGGAAGGCGCCCCATCCCCGTCGTCGACGGTCCGGAGAAGAGGATGCCATGGCATCCGGGGTCGACGCGGTCTGGTCGCTCATGCAAGATCCTTCACCGGGCTCGCCGCACGCCGGAGAACCCGCAGCAACAAGGGTCGCACATCGCACGCCCTGCGCCGGACGGCGTGGCCATGAAAACGCCGAACGCCCCGTGACGGAGCCACGGGGCGTTCGAGAGAGTCGACTCAGCGGTCGCGCTTCTCCTTGATCTTGGCCTTCTTGCCGCGCAGGTTGCGCAGGTAGTACAGCTTGGCGCGGCGCACGTCGCCGCGCGTGACGACCTCGATGTGGTCGATCACGGGGCTGTGGACCGGGAAGGTGCGCTCGACGCCGACCTGGAAGCTGACCTTGCGGACGCAGAAGGTCTCGCGCACGCCGTCGCCCGAGCGGCCGATGACGACGCCCTGGAACACCTGGATACGCGAGCGGTTGCCTTCGGTGATGTTGACGTGCACCTTGACGGTGTCACCGGGAGCGAAGGCGGGGATGTCGGAGCGGAGCGAAGCCGCGTCGACGGAGTCGAGGATCTGCATGATCATCACTTCCTGCGACCGCCACAGGTCGATCGCACGATAAGAGGGAAAAAGGTGAGGCGTGCCCGAGGCCGCGGATGCGGCGGGACTCCCCTGAGGCAGAGCCGGTCAGGGCACAAACGCCTATTCTGCCATGCCCCGCGAGCCGCACCAAACCGGCTCAGTGCCCCGGTCGGTTCTCCGGCACCACGATCACGTCGCCAACCGTCCGTGGGCGCGGCGGCTCGGACGTCGGGGGAATGTACGCGGTGCCGTCCTGCGCGTGCAGAACGGTCACCGAACCGCGCGCTTCGTTCCACAGCTGCGACAGCGACGACCAGAAGAGTACGAGCGCGCCGACCACGCTGAGAGCCAGCAGAGCGAAGAACAGCCGCGCGTCGTAGAACCCCAACGCGACGATGACGAGGTGCCAGAGCCCCAGCCCCGCGATGTCGCGCCAGCCGGCGGCACCGGATAGCCTCACGCTGGCCCGCGCTCGGACCAGCAGCGAGAGGAGGATCTCCGAGACGAACACGGTCGGGGCCGCGATCAGCAACCAGAGCAGCGCCCACCCGCTTCCGCCGGCGAACACGATCCACCCGACGAACAGCCACAGCGGCAGGACGAAGGCGGCGGGGAACAGCCATCGGAGGAACACTCGGCGAAGCACCATGGAGCGAGGCTACGCACCGTCACTGTGCAGCGCCTATGAGTGAGGAAGGCGTGCGACGGATGGGGCAGCCCCGATCGGGGAGAATGGTCGGTGACGAAGGGAACCACCGATGATCGAACTGCGCACCCCTGCCGAGATCGAGGCGATGCGGCCGGCCGGCCGATTCGTCGCCGAGGTGCTGGCGACGTTGCGCGACGAGACCAAGGTGGGCACCAATCTCCTCCACCTCGACCGTCGCGCGCACGACATGATCCGGACCGCCGGCGCGGAGTCCTGCTACATCGACTACCACCCGTCGTTCGGGGCAAGCCCGTTCGGAAAGGTGCTGTGCACCTCGATCAACGATGCGGTGCTGCACGGCCTCCCCCACGACTACGTGCTGCGCGACGGTGACCTCGTGTCGCTCGACTTCGCGGCATCCGTCGACGGATGGGTCGCCGACTCGGCCGTCTCGTTCGTGGTCGGCACTCCCCGCGACGAGGACCTCGCTCTCATCGACACCACCGAGCGCGCCCTGGTCGCCGCGATCGACGCGGCGACCGTCGGCCACAAGATCGGCGACATCTCCGCGGCGATCGCTGCCGTCGCCCACGCCGAGGGGCTCAGCATCAACACCGACTTCGGCGGTCACGGCGTCGGTCGCACGATGCACGGAGACCCGCACGTCGCCAACGACGGCAAGGCCGGGCGGGGTTACCCCCTGCGCGCCGGCCTCGTCGTCGCGCTCGAGCCGTGGTTCCTCCAGACGACCGACGAGCTCGTGACCGATCCGGACGGTTGGACCCTCCGCAGCGCCGACGGTTCCCGCGGCGCGCACTCGGAGCACACCGTGGCGATCACCGCCGACGGACCGATCGTGCTCACCGACCGGTCGTTCCTCGGCGTCGACTGACGGACGGATGACGGATGCCGCGGCCTCGAGGCCGCGGCATCCGTCATCCGTGCGAGATCTCAGTCGGAGAGAAGGTCGGGTCGGCGTTCCCGCGTTCGCTCGAGCTGCTGCTCGCGCCGCCATGACGCCACCGCACCGTGGTTGCCGCTGAGAAGGACCGGCGGCACCTCGCGTTCGCGCCAGACGGCCGGCTTGGTGAAGGAGGGGTACTCCAGCGGCACGGCTTCGGTCGACGCCTCGCCAACGCTCCCGGGATTTCCGACGCCACCGGGGCTGAGACGGCAACTGGCCGTGCCCG
>NZ_LDRU01000094.1 GCF_001476285.1 Microbacterium testaceum
CGCGGGCGAGGCCGGCGGCATCACGCAGCACATCGGTGCGTACCAGATCTGGACCGAGCACGAGGGCATCGAGCGCGCGATCACCTTCATCGACACCCCGGGTCACGAGGCGTTCACCGCCATGCGTGCCCGTGGTGCGCAGGTGACCGACATCGCGATCCTCGTGGTCGCCGCCGACGACGGCATCATGCCCCAGACGGTCGAGGCGCTGAACCACGCCCAGGCGGCGAACGTGCCGATCGTGGTCGCGGTCAACAAGGTCGACAAGCCGGATGCCAACCCCGCCAAGGTGCGCCAGCAGCTCACCGAGTACGGCCTGGTCGCCGAGGAGTACGGCGGCGACGTCATGTTCGTCGACGTGTCGGCCCGACAGGGCACGAACATCCAGGAGCTCCTGGACGCCGTGCTGCTGACCGCCGACGCCGGGCTCGACCTCACGGCCAACCCGAACAAGGCGGCTCGCGGTGTCGCGATCGAAGCGAAGCTCGACAAGGGTCGCGGTTCGGTCGCCACGGTGCTCATCCAGTCCGGAACGCTGCGCGTCGGTGACGCGATCGTCGCCGGTACGGCCTATGGCCGCGTCCGCGCGATGATGGACGAGAACGGCGAAGCGGTCGAAGAGGCCTACCCGTCGCGTCCCGTGCAGGTGCAGGGTCTCAACTCGGTTCCGCGCGCCGGCGACGTCTTCATCGTCACCGAGGAAGACCGCACCGCGCGCCAGATCGCCGAGAAGCGCGAAGCCGCCGAGCGCAACGCCCAGCTGGCCAAGGCCCGCAAGCGCATTTCGCTCGAGGACTTCACCCGCGCTCTCGAAGAGGGCAAGGTCGAGTCGCTCAACCTCATCATCAAGGGTGACGTATCGGGTGCCGTCGAGGCCCTCGAAGAGTCGCTGCTCAAGATCGAGGTCGACGACAGCGTCCAGCTGCGCATCATCCACCGCGGTGTGGGTGCGATCACCGAGTCGGACATCAACCTGGCCACGATCGACAACGCGATCGTGATCGGCTTCAACGTCCGTCCCGACACGAAGGCCCGTGAGCGTGCCGCCCGCGAGGGTGTCGACGTGCGGTTCTACTCCGTCATCTACAACGCGATCGACGACGTCGAGCAGTCGCTCAAGGGCCTGCTCAAGCCGGAGTTCGAAGAGGTGCAGTCGGGTGTCGCCGAGATCCGCGAGGTGTTCCGCTCCTCGAAGTTCGGCAACATCGCCGGTGTCATCGTGCGGTCGGGAACGATCACGCGAAACGCCAAGGCTCGCGTCATCCGCGACGGCGTCGTGCTGGCCGACGGTCTGCAGATCGAGTCGCTGCGTCGCTTCAAGGACGACGTCACCGAGGTGCGCACGGACTTCGAGGCCGGTATCGGTCTGGGCAAGTTCAACGACATCCAGGTGGGCGACGAGATCGAAACGACGGAACTCGTCGAGAAGCCGCGAGGCTGATTCGCTGGGCGGGCGTCGCGTCTTCGGGCGCGGCTCCCGCTTCGGCCTGCGGGGGGTGTGTGCTTCCCCGAGCAGAGCGGGGCCCCTACCCCGATGCTCGGGGAAGCACACACCCCCTCCGGCCTACGCTGGGTGCGGCTCCCTCCGCGGGAGGCCCACCCGGCGGATGAGCCGCGGGGCGCTCGACTCGCGGCGGTACAGGGAAAGAAGGAGAAGGACGTGGCAGGGGAACGACAGGCCCGGGTGGCCGACCGCATCCGCGTGGTGCTCGCGGAGCGCCTCGAGAAGGGGCTGCGCGATCCGCGGCTCGGATTCGTGACGATCACCGACGTGCGCGTCACGGGCGACCTCCAGCACGCGTCGGTGTTCTACACCGTCATGGGCGACGAGGCGCACCGCAACGACACCGCGGCGGCGCTGAAGTCGGCGACCGGCATGCTGCGCAGCGAGGTCGGCAAGAACCTCAACACGCGACTCACCCCGACGCTCGAGTTCATCCTCGACGCGATCCCCGAGAACGCCGACCACATCTCCGCGCTGTTGCGCGAGGCGCGCGAGCGTGACGAGTCGGTCGCGGGTCTCGCGGCCTCCGCCAGCTACGCCGGGGACGCCGACCCGTACGTGAAGCCGCGCGAGCATGACGACCTCGACGACGACGAGGACGAGGACGCGCAGGGCGAGGAAGTCCGCGACGACCGGGCCTGAACCGGCTGAGACGAGGGCCGGATGTCACACCCCGAGGGGGTGGCATCCGGCCGTCGTCGTTCGAGGGGTGACCTCCGTCTCACGGGGGAGGTGTCAGGAGAGCCCTCGTCCTACCGTCGAGGTATGCACGTACAGACTCGACCCGATTGGCCGGCGATCGCCGTGTTCGCGGTGACCTCGCTGGTTCTGTCCTGGCTGGTCGCCCTTCCCCTCTGGCTGGGAGGGCGGGGGCTTCACGATCTTTTCTTCGGGCTGGTCGCGGCGGCGATGATGTTCACTCCCGCGCTGGCAACGGTCGCTGCCCTTCTCGTGCAGCGGCGCACCCGCGGGCGCCGAGGGGCGCGCGTGGTCCTGCGCGAACTCGGCATGTGGCCGCTGCGTCCGGCGGCACGGACGATCTGGATGTGCGTCGCGGTCATCTTCGCCGCTCCCGTCCTCGTGGCGCTCGGGCTCTTCGTGATGTCGGTGACCGGCATCCTGACTCTCGATCTGGTGGGCTTCTCGGGCTTCGCCCAGACGCTCCAGGAAGCGGTCCCGGCGGGGACGCCCCTCCCGCCGATGGGCGTGCTGGTCGTGGTGCAGCTGGCGATGATCCCGCTCGGGGCGCTGTTCAACGCCCCGCTGGCCTTCGGCGAGGAACTCGGCTGGCGCGGCTGGCTGCTGCCCGCCCTTCGCCCGCTCGGAACCTGGCCCGCGCTTCTGGTCTCGGGGGCGTTCTGGGGACTGTGGCACGCGCCGCTGATCCTGCTGGGCTACAACTTCGCCGAGCCGAACGCCTTCGGCGTGCTGCTGATGATCGTCGGCTGCGTGTTGTTCGGGGTCCTGCTCGGGTGGACGCGTCTGCGCACCGCATCGGTGTGGCCGGCGGTGTTCGCGCACGGGGCCTTCAACGCCTCGGCGGGAATGGTCGCGCTCTTCCTCGCCGCGGGCGCGCCCACGCCCCCGTTGATGGTGATGTCGCCCCTCGGCGTGGTCATGTGGGGTGTCTTCGCCGTCGTCATCGCCGTCCTGGTGGTGCTGGGGCAGTTCCGTCCCGCGCGCCTGGCAGCCGAGCTGGGTCCCGACCGCCGGCGGGCGCCGGCGGAGGTTCCGTCGACGGCATCCTGAGTCGCCGGGCCGTGCAGGGCCGTGCCATGCCGTGCCGTGCCGTGCCGTGCCGTCAGGCGGAGTCGGGAGACGACACGCCGCGGGGCGGGGCCCGGTCACGGCGTGTCGGCGACGGACTCCGCGCGACGGTACAGCGGGGCCGCGGCCCTGCCCCCGCGGCTGTGGTCGGACATTCGGGCAGAGCGGCCGGACGTCAGCGCGGCCGGACGTCAGCGCGGCAGGTGGAGCAGGTCGTCCTCGGCCTCGACGAGACCGTCCGAGATCAGCGAGTCGATCGCGCGGTCGCGTTGGGTCGCGTCCGGCCAGTCGGGCAGCACCGCGAACAGCGGCACGGGAGTCGGCGCCGCCTCCCGCAGGGTCTTGAGCACCGCTCCGCGCGCCTGCCGGTCGCTGCCCTCGTAGGTGGCCTGCTTACGGCGGCGGTCCTCGGACGCGGGGTAGCCGGCCGCGCGCCACGCGCACTGCGCGGCCAGCGGGCAGGCATCGCACTTCGGCGATCGGGCCGTGCAGATGATCGCCCCGAGCTCCATCGCGGCGGCGTTCACGATCGCCGCTTCCGCGATGTCGGCGGGGAGTTCGGCATCCATGCGTTCGAGATCGCGCCGGTGCGGCGGGCCCGGTTGCGCGCGACCTTCGACGGCGCGGGCGAGCACACGCCGGGTGTTGGTGTCGACGACCGGATGCCGATCGCCGTAGGCGAAGACCGCGACTGCGCGCGCGGTGTAATCGCCGATTCCGGTCAGCGCGAGGAGCGCGTCGACGTCGCGCGGAACGACGCCGTCATGGCGATCGCGGATCTCGACGGCCGCGCGGTGCAGCCACAGTGCGCGCCGGGGGTAGCCGAGGTTCGCCCACCGGGTCACCGCTTCCGCGGGCGGGGAGGCGGCGAGATCGGACGGCGTGGGCCACCGCTCGAGCCACGCCTCGAGGTGCGGGATGACGCGGTTCACCGGTGTCTGCTGCAGCATGAACTCGCTGACGAGGGTGCCCCACGCGCCGAACCCTTCGCGGCGCCAGGGGAGGTCGCGCGCCGCGTCGCGGTACCACGCGATGAGCGGGGCGGCGAGTCCTGGCATCCGTCCAGCCTACGGGCGCGCGTGCGTCTCGGTCGGTACGCATAAACGGCATCCACGCACAGAAACACGAGGAGAGCGCGTTTCTGTGCGCGGATCGCGTTTATGCGTGCGATCCCGGCGGCCGGGCGGATCGGTGTCGGTGGTCGAAAGTAGGCTGGGAGCATGTCGTCGCCCGAGAATCCCGTCCAGACTCTGCAGCGGAGCCTGCGCGACCTGATGCGGCAGAACGCCCGCGCGGGCCGCGTCGTGGTGGCCGTCGACGGACTGGATGCCGACCAGACGCGGGCTTTCGCCGACGGGTTCGCCGCGGTGCTCGGCGAAGACGGCACATCCGTCGAGCGTGCGAGCGTCGGGGACTCCGAGCCCGACGTCCGCGAGAGCATCGTCGCGCCCTTCCGCGCGAGCGAGGGCGACGCCGTCCTCGTGGTCGACGGACGTTTCCTCCACGCGCCCGAGCGCCGGGGACTGTGGAACTACTCGGTGTGGCTCGAGAGCAACCCGCCGATCGGCTCGCCGCGCCCCGAGCTCCCCGACGCCGAGAAGCACTACCTCGCGACCGCGCGGCCGAAGGCGGCCGCCTCGGCGATCGTCGAGAACTCCGACCCCGCGCACCCCGTGCAGGTCTTCGGGGACTTCTGCTGATGGTGCGTCCCGGCATCCTCCTGGTCGACAAACCCGGGGGCATCACCAGCCATGACGTCGTGTCGCGCGCCCGACGCGCGCTCGGCACGCGCAAGATCGGGCACGCCGGCACCCTCGACCCCATGGCGACGGGGCTGCTCGTGCTCGGTGTCGAGGGTGCGACCCGGCTGCTGACGTACATCGTCGGCGCCGACAAGACGTACGAGGCGACGATCCTGCTGGGCGTCTCGACCGACAGCGACGACGCCGACGGGGTCGAGACGTCACGGACGGACGCCACGGCCGTCACCGACGACGCCATCGCCGCGGGCATCGCCGACCTCACCGGCGACATCGAGCAGGTGCCGAGCACCGTGTCGGCGATCAAGGTGGCGGGGCGCCGTGCCTACGACCTCGCTCGCGCGGGGGAGGAGGTCGAGCTGAAGGCGCGTCGCGTGACCGTGTCGCGCTTCGACGTCCATGCCGTTCGCCGGGGCGAGGGGGCCGTCGAGCTCGACGTCGTCGTCGACTGTACGAGCGGCACCTACATCCGCGCTCTCGCCCGCGACCTCGGCCGAGCCCTCGGCGTGGGTGGGCACCTCACCATGTTGCGCCGCACGCGCATCGGCGCGTTCGACGTCGCCGCTGCGGCATCCGTCGACGACATCGCCGAGGAGCGGCTCGTCAACCCGGCCACGGCCGCCTCGGTCGTCGTGGGCGCGATCGCCGTCGGCGAAGAAGAGGCCCGCGACCTGCGTCACGGTAAGCGCATCGACGGCGGCGGTCGCCTCACCGGGGCCGTGGCCGCGGCGATCGACCCCGACGGGCGGCTCGTCGGCATCGTGGAGAAGCGGGGCGCGCAGCTGAAGAGCGTCATGAACATGCCCGAGGAGGTCGCCCGATGATCCTGTGGTTCACGCTCGCGCAGGTGGGTATCGCCGTCCTCGCCGGGATCGTCGCGATCGTCGCGGGGCTCATCGGCCGCCGCCCGGGAGACGTCACCGTCGGCTCGCTCGCCCTCATCGAACTGCTGCTCATCGTGCAGATCGTGGTCGCGATCATCGCGCCGTTCGCGGGGAATCCGCCCTCCGGCAGCCTGCTCGAGTTCTGGACGTACCTCGTCTCGGCCGCCCTCGTGCCGGTTGCGGGCGCCGCGTGGGCGCTCATCGAACGCAGCAGGTGGAGCACCGTGATCATGGGGGTTGCCGCCCTGGCGGTCGCCGTGATGGTCTGGCGCATGTACGTGATCTGGACGGTGCAGCTGGCCTGAGGGGTGGATCCCGTGGCGAGCGGCTGCGCGCCGGTCCCGGTCCCTTCGACAGACTCAGGGACCTGCGTCGAGGTGGCGGAGCTCGTCGAAGCCACCGAGTGTCCGGTGTCGCCGTGTCCGGCGGAGGCCGCGCCGGGCGGCGACCGCGCGCGCCAACTAGAATCGTTGAGTCATGGCATCCACCACTCCCACCCGCACCCGGGGGATGACCGGCATCGGCCGTGTCCTCGTCGTCGTCTACGGCATCATGGCGCTCGCCGCCACCGGCCGTTCTTTCGTACAGATCGTGCGCGAGTTCGATGACGCCCCGCTGGCGTACTCACTGTCGGCCCTTGCGGCGGTCGTGTACATCCTCGCGACGCTCGCGCTCATCTTCTCGGCGCGGCCGGCGTGGTACCGCGTGGCGTGGATCGCGATCGGCTTCGAACTCGTCGGCGTGCTCGTCGTGGGCACGCTGAGCCTCGTCGACCCCGCGCTGTTCCAGCATCCGACCGTGTGGTCGGTCTACGGCTACGGATACCTCTTCATTCCGCTCGTCCTGCCCTTCCTCGGGCTCTGGTGGCTGATGCGCCACCGCCGGACGGCGTCGTGATCGTCTTCCGCGACGCGGCCGAGGTCCCCGCGGATTTCGGACCGTCGGTCGTCGCGATCGGCAAGTTCGACGGCGTGCACACCGGTCACCGCGCGGTGATCGACCGCGCCCGCGTCGACGCCTCCGACGGCGCGAAGGTCGTCGCGGTGACGTTCGACCGCAATCCGCTCAGCGTGCTTCGGCCCGACCGCTGCCCGCCGGACGTGATCGGCCCGCACCAGAAGCTCGATCTGCTCGACCGGGCCGGAGTGGATGCCACGCTCCTGCTGACCTTCGACGAAGCCCTCGCCGCGATCCCCGCCGAGGAGTTCGCGCGCCGCGTGATCGTCGACGCCCTGCAGGCGCGGACGGTGCTCGTCGGGCGCGACTTCCGCTTCGGCGCGGGCGGTGCGGGCGACCCCGACCTCCTGACCCGCATGGGAGCGGAGCACGGCTTCCGCGTCGACGTGGTCGACGATGTGCGCGCGGTGCACGCCGATCGGCGCGTGTCGTCGACGTGGATTCGTGAGGCCCTCTCGGCGGGCGACGTCACGACGGCCGCGCGCCTGCTCGGCCGTGCCCCCTCCGTCTGGGGCGAGGTCGTGCACGGGCTCAAGCGCGGACGCGAACTCGGCTACCCGACGGCGAACCTCTCACCCGACCTCGAGGGGTTCGTCCCCGCCGACGGCGTCTACGCCGGGTGGCTCGTCGACGTCGAGGGCGGACGCCGCATCAGCTATCCCGCCGCCATCAGCGTCGGCACCAATCCCACCTTCGACGACGTGCATGCGCGCCAGGTCGAGGCGTACGTCCTCGACGAGACAGGCCTCGACCTCTACGGCCATCACGTCGAGGTGCGCTTCGTGGAGCGCGTCCGCGGGATGGTCGCGTTCGACGGCATCGACGCCCTGCTGGTGCAGATGGCCGACGACGTGGAGCGCACGCGGGCGATCCTGCGCTGACGCGGGAACGCGGGCGCGGGCGGGCCGCGCGGGCGCAGGCGCGTCAGTCGCGACGCGACAGGTGATTCCGGATGCCGAGAAACGACGACGCGGCCCCGAGCAGCATCAGCACGGCGGTGAACACCGCGGCCCGGTGGAATCCGTCGAGGTCGAGCGAGCCGCCGACGACGGCCGAGACCGCGGCGATCGCGAGCAATCCCGCGACGCGCGACACGGCGTTGTTCACCGCGGAGGCGATACCGGAGCGCTCGGTCTCGATCGCGCCGAGGACCGCGGCGGTGAGCGGTGACACGGTCGCGGTGAGACCGAGACCGAACACGACGATGCCCGGAAGCACCTGCGTCCAATAGTCGAAGTCCGTGCGCACGTTCAGCAGCAGGAGGGCTCCGGCCGCCATCACGAGCGGCCCGAACGTCATGAAGAGACGCGGGCCGTACTTCCCGGCGAGGGCACCCATCCGTGAGCTCAGCAGGATCATCAGAAGCGTGCTCGGGAGGGACGCGAGACCGGCGAGCGTCGCGGGCAGCCCCGCCCCCTGCTGCAGGTAGACGCTGACGACGAAGCCGTTGAGCGACAGGGCGGCGTACACGAAGACTGTCGCGAGGTTCCCCGCCCAGAAATTGCGGGAGCGGAACAGGCCCAGCGGCATCATCGGCTGTCGAGCGAAGCGCTGGCGCACGAGGAACCCCGAGAACGACAGGATGCCGAGGGCGCCCGGCATCCAGATCACGGGGGAGGACCACCCGAGGTTCGGCTGCTCGATGAGCGCGAAGACGATCCCGCCCAGGCCTGCGGCGCAGAGCACCGCGCCGAGGATGTCGACGCGTGCGTCCGGGCGCCGGTGGTCGGCGTGACCGAGACGAAGGAGCAACCACAGTGTGACCGCGATCGGCAGCACGTTCACGAGGAACACCAGCCGCCACGACAGCGTGTCGACGAAGAGACCGCCCACGAGCGGACCCGCGAGCATCGCGATCGTCGTTGCACCGGTCCAGATGCCGATCGCCCGGGCTTGCGCGGTGCCGCGGAACGTCGAGGTGATGAGCGCGAGAGAACTCGGCACGAGGAGAGCGCCGGCGACCCCCTGCAGGGCGCGCGCGACGATGAGGAACTCGGCGGTCGGTGCGGCCGCGATCGCGACGGAGGTGATCCCGAACCCGATCAGGCCGATCCGCAGGACGACCACACGCCCCAGGACGTCGCTGAGCGAACCGGCGACCAGGATGAACGCGCCGAGGGTCACGAGGTACGCGTCCACGACCCACTGCTGGGTGCTCAGCCCACCGCCGAGGTCGCGGGCGATCGCGGGGAGGGCGACGTTGACGACGGTGCCGTCGAGGAACGACACGAACGATGCGAGCACCGCGATCGTCAGAACGACCCGTTGCTGCTTCGTCATCGTGTCGCTCATCCGTCCAGCGTAGGGTCGCGCGCCGCGGGGGCGTCCGATTTTCGTCCCGATCCCGGAATACCCCCAGGGGGTATCCTGTTGTGTGGGTGAGAACCCCGGGAGGAACCATGGACGGATCGAGGGATGCCGCGACGTCGGGCACCGATGTCGCGGAGGCGGTGCTCGACATCGAGGGCATGACCTGTGCGAGCTGCGTCGCGCGGGTCGAGAAGCGTCTCGGACGCGTCGAGGGAGTGCGAGCGGCGGTCAATCTCGCGACGGAGACGGCGCGGGTGCAGTACCCGGCCGGGCTCGACACCACGGCGCTCGTCGAGGCCGTGCGCGCCGCGGGGTACGACGCCACCGTGCGGACGCGGGCCGCCTCCCGCGCGACCGTCGAGCCCGTGGCATCCGTTCCGGTGCCCGCGCCCGGCGGAGAGATCGACGCCGTGACCGCGCAGAGCCTCGATGCACCCGACCACGGCACCGGCGCGCTCCCGCACGATGCCCACGGCGCCGACGTAGCTGGTCCGGTCCACGACCGCGGCGCGCATGGCCACGGCGCGCCTGACCGCGGCGCGCATGACCACGGCGCGCATGACCACGGCTCCGATCACGGGGGCCACGTCCACGACACCTCCGACGCGCCCGGGTCCACACCGCTGCGGACGCGTCTGCTCGCGTCGGCGGCGATGGCGATCCCCGTGGTCGCGCTGGGCATGGTGCCGGCGTGGCAGTTCCCCGGCTGGCAGTGGGTCTCGCTCGCGTTGACCACGCCCGTGGTGCTGTGGGGCGGGTGGCCGTTCCACCGCGCGACTCTGCGCAACGCCCGCCACGGTGCCGCCACGATGGACACCCTCATCACTCTCGGTACCTTCGCGGCGTACCTCTGGAGCGTCTGGGCGCTCGTCTTCGGAAACGCCGGGCGGATCGGCATCCGTCACGAGGTGATGCTCTTCGGGCCGGTGCACGACGCCAGTGCGGTCGTCTACTTCGAGGTCGCCGCCGCGGTGACCGTGCTCCTGCTGCTCGGGCGCTTCATCGAGCAGCGCTCGACCCGCCGCGCGGGCGCTGCGCTGCGCTCCCTCCTCGACCTCGGCGCGCGCGAGGCCGAGCTGGTCGACGGACGCCGCGTGCCGATCGACGAGCTGCGCGTGGGTGACGTGTTCGTCGTGCGCCCGGGTGCGGTGATCGCCACCGACGGTGTCGTCGTCGACGGGCGTGCCTCGGTCGACGAGAGCATGCTCACCGGTGAGTCGATGCCCGTCGAGGCGACCGTGGGATCGGCGGTGACCGGTGGCACGATCACCGCGGGCGGTCGACTGACGGTCCGGGCGACCGGGGTCGGCGAAGAGACACGGCTCGCCCGCATCGCGCGACTCGTCGAGGACGCGCAGCTCGGAAAGAGTCGCGTGCAGCGTCTGGCCGATCGCATCTCGAGCGTGTTCGTGCCGGTCGTCGTCGTGCTCGCCGTGCTGACTCTCGTCGCCTGGATCATCGCGGGGCAGCCGCTCGCCGCCGGGTTCACGGCGGCCGTGGCCGTTCTCATCATCGCCTGCCCGTGCGCGCTGGGTCTCGCCACTCCCATCGCGATCCTCGTCGGCACGGGGCGGGGGGCGCAGCTGGGCGTCCTCGTCACCGGACCCGAGGCCCTCGAATCCGCCGAGCGCATCGACACGATCGTGCTCGACAAGACCGGCACGCTGACGAGCGGCCGGATGAGCGTCGCGAACGTCGTCGCCGCGGAGGGGGAGGATGCCACGGACGCGATCGCCCGCGCAGCCGCCGTCGAACGCGGCTCGGAGCACCCGGTGGCGGCGGCCATCGTCGCGGCCGCGGGAGCGGGGCAGACCGCGACCGATCTCGAGGCGATCGCCGGACGCGGTGTGATCGGCACGGTCGATGGTCTCCGCGTCTTCGCGGGGCGTGCCGCCTGGATCGTGGAACGCGGAGGGGCGCTGACCCCCGAGTTGGAGGCGGCGGTCGACGCGGCCGAGGAGCGCGGCACGGTCGTGGTCGTGGGGTGGGCGGATGCCGGCGGCGCCCTCCGTGCTCGCGCCGTGATCGAGATCGCCGACACCGTGCGTGCCGAGAGCGCCGAGGCGATCGCCCGTCTGCGCGAGATGGGTCTCGAGCCCGTGCTGCTGACGGGCGACAACGCGCGCATCGCGGCGTCCGTGGCGGCGGAGCTCGGCATCGAGCGTGTCCGCGCCGGAGTCCTCCCCGAGGGCAAGGTCGACGAGATCGCGGCTCTACGGGCCGAGGGGCGCACCGTTGCCATGGTGGGTGACGGGGTCAACGACGCCGCCGCCCTGGCATCCGCGGATCTCGGGATCGCCATGGGCGGCGGGACGGATGCCGCGCTCCACGCGAGCGACATCGCGCTGATGCGCGACGATCCGCGCGGGATCGTCACGGCGGTCGCGCTGAGTCGTCGCACGATGCGGATCATTCGCGGCAACCTGTTCTGGGCGTTCGCGTACAACGTCGCGGCGCTGCCGCTCGCCGCCCTGGGGCTCCTGAATCCGATGATCGCGGGAGCGGCGATGGCGTTCTCGAGCGTGTTCGTGGTGCTGAACAGCCTGCGGCTGCGACGGGCGTCCTAGGGCGTGTCGCGGCCGGTCTCCTGCCGGGTTCGGGGCGTGTTCTGCCGTTCGGAGCGGAGTATTTCGCGCCCCGAACGGCAGAACGCGCCCCAAACCAGGTCGCGGCCGGTACAGCTCACGCGAACGGCCGCTGCGGGCGCTAGAATGGTCTGGACCCCGTCACCCGCTGTCTCGCGAGCCGTTCCGGTGTAGACGCGTCGCGGGTCGCCGGTACCGCCGCTCAGGCGGCGTGCCGAGCGACGTTCCCCGGGGTCACCGATCCGCCGGCCTCGCGCCGGAACGTCCCGGACAGGTGTCCGGACGACACGCTCAGGAGGAGCATGCCGACCACGGCAACCGCGTCCCGAGGCTCGAGCCAGCGGCGCAGGAAGACCACGTCCTCGCGACGCGACGACGAAGCCCCCGTCATCCCGATCCTGGCGCGCAAGGTGCGCGAGGTCGAAGCGAAGGCCCAGCGGGGCAAGCTCGGCCCGACCAACCGGGTGAAGTTCCAGGTGATCGCCTTCCTCGTCCGCGAGGAACGCGCCCGCGTCAAGGCCGACACCGAGATCACCGACGCAGCCCGTGCCGAGCTGCTCAAGCGCCTCGACGGGGTCGCGACGATTCTCGCGAAGACCGCCGCGCGCGACACCTCGCTCATCCAGCTGCTCGAGGTCGATGCGGCCACCTCGCCCGTCGCCCGACGCATGCGCCGCGACTGGCTGCTGGAGTCCGGTGCCGAGCTGCCGCCCGATGAGCTGATCATCACCGACACCGCGCCCCAGGTGGCGCCCGTCGTGCCCGCGGCTCTCGCCGAGAAGCAGGTCATCCCGCCGTCCATCGAGGCGCGCCAGATGGCCAATCCCTTCCTCGCGCCCGACCTCACCCCGCGCTCGAACGGTGACGCCCCGCGTCGCCGGCTCGACGGCTGGGAGCTCATGGGTCCGCTCTACAAGGCCTTCGAGACCGGCGCCGGTGGGTCGGCCGCCAGCATGGACCTGCCGCCCGTCCCCGAGTTCGATCGCGTCTCTCCCCGCGGGCTCGAGGTCATGCCGCACCAGTCGCGCTTCCTCGAGGCCGTGCGCCTGGGACATCGTTCCTTCCTGCTCGCCGACGAGCCGGGCCTCGGCAAGACCGCCGAGTCGGTGCTCGCGGCATCCGTGGCCGACGCGTACCCGCTGCTGGTCGTGGTGCCCAACGTCGTGAAGATGAACTGGGCCCGCGAGGTGCAGCGCTGGACGCCCCAGCGTCGGGCGACCGTCATCTCGGGCGGCGGCGCCGACATCGACGCCTTCGCCGACGTCTTCATCGTCAACTACGAGATCCTCGACCGGCACCTTTCGTGGCTGTCGTCGATCGGCCTCAAGGGCGTCGTGGTCGACGAAGCGCACTTCATCAAGAACCTCACGTCGCAGCGCTCGCAGAACGTCCTGGCCCTGGCATCCCGTGTCCGTCAGCAGACGCGTGACCCGCTGATGCTCGCCCTCACCGGTACGCCGCTCATCAACGACGTCGAGGACTTCGACGCGATCTGGCGCTTCCTCGGGTGGACCAACGGCGAGAAGCCCGGTCCCGAGCTGATGGAGAAACTGGATGCCACGGGTCTGACGCCCGCCGACAAGGCGTTCTACCCCGAGGCGCGCGAGGCCGTGATCTCGATGGGGATCGTCCGGCGCAAGAAGAAGGACGTCGCCGCCGACCTGCCCGACAAGCTCGTCGCGGACCTCCCCGTCGAGCTCGACGACGAGTACGGCCGTTCGATCCGACAGGCCGAGCGCGAACTCGGGGCCCGCCTCGCGGCGAAGTACCGCCGCATCCTCGAGGCGCGCGGTGACCGGGGCCTCGCTCCCGGCGAGATCGACGACGACATCGTCCGTCTCGTGGCGCACGGCGAACTCGAAGAGAGCAAGGCCGCCGGCTCCGGCAGCGAGAACGTCTTCACGATGGTCCGCCGCATCGGTCAGGCCAAGGCGCACCTCGCGGCCGACTACGCCGTGCAGCTGCAGCGCTCGGTCGGTAAGGTCGTGTTCTTCGCCAAGCACATCGACGTGATGGATGCCGCGGAGGCCCACTTCAAGGCATCCGGGTTGAAGGCGGTGTCGGTGCGCGGCGAGCAGACCTCGACCGCGCGCCAGGCAGCGATCGACGCGTTCAACAGCGACCCCGATGTCGGGATCGCGGTGTGTTCGCTGACCGCCGCCGGCGTCGGCCTGAACATGCAGGCAGCGTCCAACGTGGTGCTCGCCGAGCTGTCGTGGACCGCCGCCGAGCAGACGCAGGCGATCGACCGCGTGCACCGCATCGGCCAGGAGGAGCCCGTCACCGCGTGGCGCATCATCGCCGCCCACACGATCGACACGAAGATCGCCGAGCTCATCGATTCGAAGGAGGGCCTCGCGGCGCGCGCCCTCGACGGCCAGGCGATCGAGCCCGGCTCGAGCGATTCGGTTCAGCTGTCGGCGCTCATGCACCTGCTGCGTCAGGCGCTCGGCGCGGCCTGATCCCGCTTCGACGGACGCCCCGGGGTTTCGGCTCCGGGGCGTTCGCTTGTTCGGCGTGGCCCGCAATCGCGCGGCTGACCACGCGTGCGGGTCCATCGAAGCCCGCCTCGCTCTCCGACACCCTCGCTAAGGTCGGCGGATGACCCTCAGTATCGACACCCTGCTCGCGGGACCACGCGGACGCCGGCTGTGTCTGGAAGTTCTGCGGCTCGTCCCCGACGGGCCGGAGGCACGCGATGCGGCCTGGGCCGTTTCGTGGGCCGCGCAGGCGCTCGACGAGAACTCGGGAAGGATGGTCTCGATAGCGGGAGACGCCGCGTCGTTCACCGAACCGGAGGTGTCACCCGCCGAAGCCGCCGCCGCACTGGCGCGGGTCCCGATCCCCGAGCTCAGCGAGGCGTTCCTTTTCACGGCCCTGTCTCTCGCTGTCGACCTCGCCACGTACTGGCAGCCGCCCTTCGGCGAGGACGTCCTGGCGGCGACCGAGGACCTGCGGCCGGTGCTCGAGCGGGTCGCATCGGCGGTCGCCGGAGCGCCCGTGATCGAGTGGTGGGGGAGCGGGGTCGAGCGAGACACGCAGGCGATGGTGCGCTGGGAGAACTCTCCCGCCTCGACGAGGTCGCCCGAAGAGTTGTCGGCCCAGTGGCGAAACGAGCAGGTCGCAGAAGAGACCTCCTTCGCCCGACAGATCGGCGACGTCCGTCTCTCGGGGTCGTGGTGGTTGACGCCCTCGTTCGCTCTTCCACGTTCCACACGTGCGCGCGGGACAGCGGGGCCGGTCGGTCTCACGCTCGTCGAAGACTCCTGGGGGTGGACCTCCGCACGCGTTCGACCCATCGCCGCACCGGACGGTGATGTCATCGAGATAGACGGCCCCGAGTCGTGGGCGGCGCTGTGTCGGCGGCATCCGTTCCCGGTCACCGCGAGCCGGCGCAATGTGTGGGGATGGGCGACCGGGCGCGAGGGGATGTGGGTGCAGCCCGACTGGGCCGCGGTCGCCGGTGAAGCCGCGGGGGTGCACCTGAGCGTGAACGGGTACCTCTCCACGGCCGGTCGGGTCATCGACCTCGGTGACCTCGGCGCGAGCACCGTTGCCGGGTGGGGGCCCGACGAGACGTTCTGGTTCTCACCGGTCGAGCACTCGGCGCCGGAGCAGGAGTGGGTTCGCGATGGTGACACCTGGACCCGCGCGTGACGTTGGCCCTGGGCCGGCTCGAACAGGTCGGTCGGGTCGGGGTGTCGGCATCCGGACCGCCGTGTGGCACCGTTCCCGCCCGCGGCGATAGGGTCGAAGACGGCAATGGCGCCTCCCTCCACCCGAACCACAGCACCAGAGGACTCTGCCCATGAAGATCGGCATCCTGACCAGCGGCGGCGACTGCCCCGGTCTCAACGCGGTCATCCGTGGCGTCGTGCTGAAGGGCACGACCAACTACGACATCGAGTTCGTCGGTATCCGTGACGGATGGCGAGGCGTGGTCGACGGCGACTTCTTCCCGCTGACCCGTCACGAGGTGAAGGGTCTGTCCAAGGTCGGCGGCACGATCCTCGGCACGAGCCGCACCAACCCGTACGAGGGCGTGCGCGGCGGTGCCGAGAACATCTCCAAGACGATGTACGGGCACCGGCTCGACGGCATCCTGGCCATCGGTGGCGAGGGGACCCTCGCCGCGGCCGACCGCCTGTCGAAGGACGGCATCAACGTCCTCGGCGTGCCGAAGACGATCGACAACGACCTGCGCGCGACCGACTACTCGTTCGGTTTCGACACCGCCGTCAACATCGCGACGGATGCCATGGACCGCCTCCGCACCACCGGCGACTCGCACCAGCGGTGCATGGTGGCTGAGGTCATGGGGCGCCACGTCGGCTGGATCGCGCTGCACGCCGGTATCGCGGCGGGCGCCCACGTGATCTGCATCCCCGAGGTGCCGATGTCGATCGAAGAGATCGTCGAACAGGTCACCCGCGCGCACGACCGCGGCCGCGCGCCGCTCGTCGTCGTGTCGGAGGGCTTCAAGCTCAAGGGCATGGACGAGGCGTTCAGCGACAAGGGACTCGACGCCTTCAACCGTCCCCGCCTCGGCGGCATCGGCGAGCTGCTCGCCCCCGAGATCGAGCGTCTCACCGGAATCGAGACCCGCTCGACGGTGCTCGGCCACATCCAGCGCGGCGGCTCGCCCTCGGCGTTCGACCGCGTGCTCGCGACGCGCCTCGGCCTGCACGCCGCCGACGCCCTGCACGAAGGGGCCTGGGGCCAGATGGTCGCGATGCGCGGCACCGACATCGTCCGCGTGCCCTTCGCCGACGCGCTCGGCGAGCTCAACAGCGTCCCGCTCTACCGCTACGAAGAGGCCGCGGCGCTGTTCGGCTGAGCCTTCCGTCTCGACGCCCCGTCCCGCTTCGCGCGGGGCGGGGCGTCGTCGTTGGTGCTGGATGCGCGCCGCGGTAGGTGTGCGTGGCGGGCCGCGTTAGGTGTGCGTTGCGGTGTGCAGGTGCGGCGTTGGGTAAGCGTGAGGAGGCGCAGCGGGCACGCGCGGCGTCCCTATGACCCTCGTCCCACTTATGACGGTGTCTGTCCCACTTGTGGTCGGTCAGTGCGCCTCCAACCGGCAATAAGTGGGACACGCTTGGTTCGGCCTAAGAGGGGCGCCTCCTTCACAAGAGCGGATCAGGCGAGCGGGCTGTGGAGAACGCCGCCGCGCGGCTCGACGGCCGGGAATATGGAGCATGACTCGACGCAGCCCCCTACCGGACGGTCTGCCCGATCGATTCCACGTCGCGGAAGCACTCGGAAAGGGGGCGAGCAGGACCCGCCTCCGCGCCTCCGATCTCGTGACCCCCTTCCACGGTGTGCGTTCGCGGTCCCTCGGCGACGACGACAGCATCCTCGAGCGGTGCCGGGCGTACGCGCCCCGACTCGGAGAGGGGCAGTTCTTCAGCCACGAAACGGTGTTCGTCCTCCGGGGTCTGAGTACACCCGAGTGGCCGTATACGCCGCGGCTGCATGTATCAGCGCATCGCCCCGCGCGCGAGCCTCGCACCCGCGGTGTCGTGGGTCACAGGTTGCAGACACGGGAACCTGCCATCGAAGCGGGACCCGAGGGGATCCCTATCGAGAACGCCGTGCGCGCGTGGCGGCAGTGCGGTCGACTCTGGCCGCTCGACGACTTGGTCGCGGGCGCTGACGCACTCCTGGCCGGCCGTCAGCCGCTCGCCTCTGCCGCCGACCTGGATGCCGAGATCACTCTCATGGGAGATGTCCGGGGCGGCATCTTGCGGCGGGCGCTGAATCTGGCTCGCCCGGGCGTGAGGTCACCCCGCGAGACCCGCCTGCGCCTGGTCCTCGTGCGCCACGGATTGCCGGAACCGAACGTCAACATCGACATCTTTTCGACACGCGGGGATTTCGTCGCGGAGATCGACCTCGCCTACGAGTTGTGGCGTGTCGCCGTCGAGTACGACGGGCGGGTGCATGCCGAGGATCCACGGCAGTTCGCTCGCGACGCGGACCGCTGGGCAGCGATCCGAGATGCGGGCTGGGATCATGTGCGCGTCCTGAGCCATCACCTGCGCGGGGACGGTTCCGCCGCCGTCGATCTCGTGCGCGCCGCGTTGCTCCGGGCGGGGTGGCGTCCCGGCCAGTGACCCCTTGTCCCACTTATGGCTGGTTGAGACGTCGATAACCAGCCATAAGTGGGACATGCACCGACAAAAGTGGGACACACAACCCGCCAGCCGCCGCGGCGGCTGCCCGTCGACCTACTCCGCGAGCCCCAGCACGTCCAGCAGCCACGCCAGCTCGAACGCGCGCTCGCGCCACGCGTTGTAGCGGCCGCTGACGCCGCCGTGGCCGGCGACCATCTCGCACTTCAGCAGGGCGTCGGCGCCGACCTCGCGCAGGCGTTGCACCCACTTCGCGGGCTCGACGTACAGCACGCGCGTGTCGTTGAGCGACGTGACGGCGAGGATCCGCGGGTACTCGACCCCCGAGCGCACGTTCTCGTACGGCGAGTACGACTTCATGTAGGCGTACACGTCGGCGTCGTGCAGCGGGTCGCCCCACTCGTCCCACTCGATGACCGTGAGGGGGAGCGACGGGTCGAGGATCGTGGTCAGCGCATCCACGAACGGCACGTCGGCGAGGATCCCGGCGAAGAGCTCCGGCGCGAGGTTCGCGACGGCACCCATGAGCAGACCGCCGGCGCTGCCGCCCTCGGCGACGATGCGGTCGGGCCTCGTGTACCCCTCGGACACCAGATGGCGCCCCGCGGCCACGAAGTCGGTGAACGTGTTGCGCTTGGCGAGGAGCTTGCCGTCCTCGTACCACTGGCGCCCCATCTCTCCGCCGCCGCGCACGTGCGCGACCGCGAAGATCACGCCACGGTCGAGCAGCGACAGGCGCGGCACCGAGAAGCCGGGCTCGATCGAGTGCTCGTACGAGCCGTAGCCGTAGAGGTGCACCGGTCGCGGTGCCGAGCCGGGCTCGCCGAACGAGCGCTTCCAGACGAGCGACACGGGCACTCGCGTGCCGTCCTCCGCAGGTGCCCAGACGCGAGCCTGCCCGTAGTCGGCGGGGTCGAAGCCCCCGAGGACCGGCTGCCGCTTGCGTAGGAGCAGCTCGCTGGTCGCGATGACGTAGTCGTACACGGTGCCGGGGGTCACGAACGAGCCGTAGCCCAGCCGCAGGACGGGCGGTGCCCACTCGGGGTTGCCGCCGGTTCCGACGCTGTAGAGCGGTTCGTCGAACGCGATCTCGTCGACGGCTCCGTCGGCGTACGAGAGCAGGCCGAGGCGGGCGAGACCGTCGCGCCGGTAGGCGATGACCCCCCAGTCGCGGAAGGTGTCGACACCGAGCAGGCGCTGGCCCACGCGATGCGGGACCACGATCTCGCGCGGTCCCTTGGGATCGGATGCCGAGACCCGGACCAGCTCGAAATCGAGAGCTCCATCGTTGTGGAGGATGTAGAGCACGTCCTCGCCGTCGACGACCGCGTGGTCGACCGAGTACTCGACGCCCTCGCGCCGCGGCCAGACGACACGGGCCTCGCCGCGCAGGTCGTCGGCGTCGATCAGGCGGTCCTCCGAGGTGATCGACGAGCCGACGCCGATGACGAGGTACCGGTCGCTGCGCGTGAAGTCGGCGCCGACCCAGTACCGCTCGTCGGGCTCGTGGAACAGCTTCGCGTCGGCATCCACCGCCGTGCCGATCTCGTGCAGCCAGACGGTGTCGGGGCGCCACGCGTCGTCGACGGTGGTGTACACGATGAAACGGCCGTCGGGCGAGAACGTCGCCCCCGAGAAGGTGCCGGGGATCTCGTCGGGGAGCGTCTCGCCCGTCGTCAGATCGCGCACGCGCACGGTGTAGCGCTCGTCGCCCGCGACGTCGATGCCGTACAGCATGCGCGTTCCGTCGTTCGAGATCTCGAAACTGCCGAGCGAGAAGAAGTCGGTTCCCTCGGCCTCGACGTTGCCGTCGAAGAGCACCTGCTCGCCGGGTACGGGCTCGTCGGGCGAGAGCTGCGGCGGGGTCCAGTCGTCGGGCGAGGTCAGGGGAGCGCGGCACTGGATGCCGTACTGGGCGCCCGCCACGGTGCGTCCGTAGTACCACCAGTCGCCCCGGCGCACGGGGACGGACAGGTCGGTTTCGAGCGTGCGCCCCTTGATCTCGCCGAAGATCTCGTCGCGGAGGGATGCCAGGTGCGCGGTGCGTGCGTCGGTGTAGGCGTTCTCGGCCTCGAGGTGCGCCACGACCTCGGCGTCGTCTTTCGCGCGCAGCCACTCGTAGGGATCGTCGAACGTGTCACCATGGTGCGAGCGGGGGACGGGACGACGGGCGGCGACGGGCGGAACGGACGAAACGTCGATATCGGTCACCCCTTTACGGTAGTCGGCCGTGCCGACACTGCGCCTGGGCGTTCCCCAGCCGGGAAGAACCTGCGGATGCCGCGGCCTCGGGCCACCCGGTTTGACCGTCGTGGTCGCCGGTGACATGATTTCCACGCGACCTCGGTGAACGGGTGTCGAACTCCAGGTGAACTCTTCGTTCGTCGCGCCGATCCCGTCGGCATCCCTTCTTCCTCCTCACGGAAAGCGAACGGTGGAGAGCGCAGCCCTCGTCATCGTGCTGGTCATCGGCCTGGCACTGTTCTTCGATTTCACCAACGGATTCCACGACACCGCGAACGCGATGGCCACGCCCATCGCCACCGGTGCGCTGAAGCCGAAGGTCGCCGTGCTCCTCGCGGCCTGTCTGAACCTGGTCGGAGCGTTCCTCTCGACCGAGGTGGCCAAGACCATCTCCGGAGGCATGATCCGCGAGGATCAACTCTCGCCCGAGATCTTCCCGCCGATCATCTTCGCGGGGCTCATCGGCGCGATCACCTGGAACATGCTGACGTGGCTGCTGGGCTTGCCGTCCAGCTCGTCGCACGCGCTGTTCGGCGGCCTCATCGGCGCGACCCTCGTGGGCGTCGGCGTCTCGGCCATCGACACCGGCGTCGTGCTCAGCAAGGTCATCCTCCCCGCCCTCATCGCGCCGTTGACGGCGGGCATCATCGCCTTCACGGTCACGAAGATCGCCTACGGCGTCACCCGGCGGTACGACACGAAGGCCGACGGTCGCGACGGCTTCCGCTGGGGCCAGATCTTCACGTCATCGCTCGTGGCGCTCGCGCACGGCACCAACGACGCGCAGAAGACGATGGGTGTGATCACGCTCGCGCTCATCACCGTGGGGTGGCAGTCGGCATCCGATCCCGATCCGCACATCTGGGTCGTGTTCGCGTGCGCCATCACGATCGCCCTCGGCACGTACATGGGCGGCTGGCGCATCATCCGCACCCTCGGTAAGGGGCTGACCGACGTCAAGCCAGCCCAGGGCTTCTCGGCCGAGACGTCGACGGCGGCGACCATCCTGGCATCCAGTGCCCTCGGCTTCGCCCTCTCGACCACGCAGGTCGCGTCCGGCTCGGTCATCGGCTCGGGCCTCGGACGTCGCGGATCGACGGTGCGCTGGAACACCGTCGGCCGCATCATGATCGGCTGGGTCCTGACGCTCCCCGCCGCGGGTGCCGTGGGCGCCGCGGCCGCGCTCATCGTGGTGTGGCTGGGTGGCTGGGGTGTCGCGGTCGACGCGGTGATCGCCGTCGCGATCATCCTCGGCCTCTTCCTTCGCTCGCGCCGCGACTCGGTCACCTCGGCCAACGCGATGAGCGAGGTCGCCGACTCGGGCGCCGCCGTCAAGGTGCCGCGAAAGCCCGGCCCGACGCGTCGCCAACGCCGCCTCGAGCGCTCAGGGAAGGACGACGCGTGACCATCGACTGGGAAGCCTTCCTCCACGTCTTCGTCGCCGCCATCATCGGCGCCTCGATCGTCGTGACCTTCTACGCCCTCGGGCTGCGCCTGCTCGTGCGCGGCGGGCGCCCGCCCCTGGTCGCGCCGGTCGAGTTCACGGATGCCATCACCGTCCTCACCGACAAGCAGCGGCGCCGCGCCGAGAAGGCGGCGGCCAAGGCGGCGGCGCGCAATCCGCTCAGCGACGGGCAGAAGCGCCTTGCGCTCGTCGGTGCGTACCTGTGTTTCGGGGTGTGTGCGGTGGCCGTCCTCGGTGCCCTGCTGCTGATCCTCTTCAACCACTGACGGTGCGCTCACGGATCGCGTGTCGGAGGCCTCTTCTAGGCTGAGCCCATGGCATCCGTGCAGTTCGGTCAGCACGCGCCCGCGCGGCGTGTGATCCTCCACCTCAGCGACACCCATCTGCTGGGCGGTGATCGCCTGCTCGGCGAGCGGTACGACACCGCCGCGAACCTGCGACGGACCCTGGATGCCGCCGAGGCCACCGGCGTCCGTCCCGATGCCGTCGTGTTCACGGGTGACCTCACCGACCTCGGCGAGCCGGAGGCGTATCGGGCGCTGCGCGCGGCGGTCGAGCCGTGGGCCGAGCGCCTCGGAGCGCCGGTCATCTGGGTCGCGGGAAACCACGATGAGCGCCCCGCGCTGCGCGCCGGTCTCCTCGACGGAGAGCCGTCGCTCGAGCCCGTCACCGGTGTGTGGGACCTCGACGGACTCCGCATCATCGCGCTGGACTCGACCGTGCCGGGCTGGCACCACGGCGATCTCGATGCCGCGCAGCTCGAGTGGCTGCGCGAGGAGCTCGCGACCCCCGCACCCCTCGGCACGATCCTCGCCCTGCACCACCCGCCCCTGCCGACGCACATTCCCTTCTTCGACGTCCTGGAGCTCCGCGACCAACCCCGACTCGCGGCGGCGATCGCGGGCAGCGACGTCCGTGCGATCCTCGCCGGGCACCTGCACTACTCGACGTCGGGGACGTTCGCGGGCGTGCCCGTGAGCGTCGCGGCCGCGTCCTGCTACACGATGGATCTCGCCCGCCCGGCCGACGAGGTCAACGGCATGGACGCCGGTCAGTCCTTCCACCTCGTGCACGTCTGGGACGACACGATCACCCACGCCGTCGTCCCGGTGGTCGACGCCGACACCTCGGGGTACTTCACCCCCGCGTGGGTCGACGAGATGGCGGCTCTCACGCCCGAGGGGCGGCTCGAGGCCTTCTCGCGCAAGCGCTGAGCGCCGCGCCCGCCGCCGCGCCGCGCGGGCATCGCCGAGCGCCGCGCCCTGCCACCGCTGTCCACCGAGCCGACCGCTTCGCCCGCCGCGGCCGAGCGCCGCCCCCGCAATCGACACCGCGGACGGTTCGAGGATGCCGACAGGCCGCCGTGTCCACGGGCGCTCCTGGTCGTGGTGGTTAGGCTCGTGGCATCCCCTTTCACGTGACCCCACAAGGACGACACATGACTCTGGACGCAAAGACGCGTACCCGCACCGAGACCGACTCCCTGGGAACCCTCGAGATCCCCCTCGACGCGTACTGGGGCATCCACACCGCCCGCGCGCTGGAGAACTTCCCGATCGCCAAGCGGCCGATCTCGGTGTACCCCGACCTGGTCCGCGCCCTCGCGATGGTCAAGCAGGCCTCGGCCCGCGCCAACCGCGAGATCGGTGTGCTCGACCCGGCGAAGGCCGACCTCATCGATCGCGCCGCGCAGCGGGTGATCGACGGCGAGTTCCACGACGAGTTCGCGGTGGGCGTCATCCAGGGCGGTGCCGGCACCTCGACGAACATGAACGCGAACGAGGTCATCACCAACATCGCGCTCGAGATGGCGGGCCGTGAGAAGGGCGACTACGCGTTCCTCTCGCCGATCGACGACACCAACCGCAGTCAGTCGACGAACGACGTGTACCCGACCGCGATCAAGATCGGGCTCGCCCTGACCTTGAAGAGCCTGCTCGAGGAGCTCGCGCTCCTCCGCCAGTCGTTCCTCGCCAAGGCCGACGAGTTCCACGACGTTCTCAAGGTCGGTCGCACCCAGCTCCAGGATGCCGTGCCGATGACGCTGGGGCAGGAGTTCCACGGCTTCGCCACGACGCTCGGCGAGGACTACAGCCGCCTGACCGAGAACGCCTACCTGCTCTACGAGATCAACATGGGGGCCACGGCCATCGGCACGGGCATCACCGCCCACGCCGGCTACGGCAAGGCCGTCCTCCGGCACCTCCGTGAGATCACGGGCCTCGATCTCGAGACCGCGACCGACCTCGTCGAGTCGACGAGCGACACGGGCGCCTTCATGTCGTTCTCGTCGTCGCTGAAGCGCAACGCGATCAAGCTGTCGAAGATCTGCAACGACCTGCGCCTGCTCTCGAGCGGTCCGCAGGCGGGCCTCGGTGAGATCAACCTCCCGCCGCGCCAAGCGGGCTCGAGCATCATGCCCGGCAAGGTGAACCCCGTCATCCCCGAGGTCGTCAACCAGGTCGCCTTCTCGGTGGTCGGGGCCGACATGACCGTGACGATGGCGGTCGAGGGCGGCCAGCTGCAGCTCAACGCGTTCGAGCCGGTCATCGCGCACTCGATCTACCAGTCGATCACGTGGATGCGTCAGGCGATGTGGACGCTCCGCGTCAACTGCGTCGACGGCATCACGGCGAACCGCGAGCGCTTGGGTGCGATGGTCGGCTCCTCGGTCGGCGTCGTCACCGCCCTCACGCCGTTCATCGGTTACGCGGCGGCCGCGGCCCTGGCCAAGACGGCGCTGCTCACGCACCGCAACGTCGCCGACCTCGTCGTCGAGGCGGGGCTCATGTCGCGCGAGGAAGTCACCAAGCAGCTCTCGCCCGCGCGCCTGTCGGGCCTGCACCCGATCACGCAGGCGATCCCGGTCCAGCGCGCCGCGGACAGCGTCGTCGAGGAGTGAGCGAACGCGAGAGGGGCGGGA
>NZ_LDRU01000095.1 GCF_001476285.1 Microbacterium testaceum
GCGGTGGTGCGCGCTCCCGCGAGCAGCACGCGGTCGACGCCGGGGTGCACGATCAGCGCGCGCCCCGAGGCCTCCTCGTTGAGGTCGGCGTAGGTCAGGAGGTCACGCGGAACCCCGGCGGCCCAGAGGGCCTCGGCGACGACCGCGCCCGCGCGTCGCGCGCGCGGCGACGGCGTGAGCAGGACGCCCGAGCCCGCCGCGAGCGCCGCGAGCGTCTCGGCGGCGCACAGCCCGACGGGCGCGTTCCAGCGCGGCGCGACGACGGTGACCCGGTTGGGGACGAACACGGCGCCCGCGACGCGGTCGAGCTCTTTGGCGGTGACGGCGTAGTACGCGGCCGCGTCGACCGCCTGGCTCACCTCGATGTCGCCCTCGTCGACGAGAACGCCCGCCTCGGAGGCGAGCACCTCGATGAGCTCGGCGCGGCGGTCTTCCAGCGCGCGCGCCGCGGACTGCAGCACCGTCGCCCGGTCGGCCGCAGCCAGCGCGCCCCATGGCTCCGCGGCCTCGCGCACCCGCGCCAGCGCCGCATCGAGACCGGCTTCGTCGTCGATGCGGCCCGCGGCGGCGGTCGCGTCCCCGGCGGTCGACCCGCTCGCCCGGCTGATCGCGGCGAGCGCCCAGGCGCGGTCCTCCGCCACTCCGGGGTCGGTGTCGGCGACGTTGCGGAAACCGGGTGCACCGCCCGCCACCTCGGGACTCTCGCGCACCGAGAACACAGCGGTGTCGACGAAAGCCTGCCCTCCGAAGAGCATCTGCTGCACGTCGGGGCCGAGGGCGGACGTGTCTCCGGATGCCGCGGCCTCCCGCGCGATCCCGAGCACCGCCTGTGTGAGACCCGCGTCGGCCGCGTCGGCGTCGGCGGGGTCGCGCAGGATCGCCGGGTCGGTCACCACGCTCCGCTGAGCGACGCGGCCAGTCGGCGCGGGACCCTCCGCGGCGGAGACCGCGCGATGGGCGCGCGCCGCGACGGCCGCGGTCTCGGGCGCGAAGAGGCCGCCCTCGAGGTCGTCGAGCGGCATCGTGTCCTGGGCGGCGTCGGCGTCCTCGGGCTCCCCCGGCCCCGGCGACGCGACGGGCAGGTCCGGCGACGCGGCGACGGCATCGGCGTATGCGGCCGTGAGCCGCGCCGCGACGATGTCGAGATCGTCGGGGTGCACGGCGGCGACCGTCACGACGAACGAGTCGTCCGGCGTCCACGACGCACCCGCCGGCACGGCCAGGGTCAGCGCGGCGTCGGTGTCGTCGGCGACCGCGAGGGCGAGGGCGGCTCGTTCGGGGTCACCGGTCGCGAACTCGACCGCGAGTCCTTCGCGTCCGCGAGTACTGAACGCCTCGCGGAGGGCGCGCACGGCCTGGGCATCGATGTCGTCCCGCCGGGTGATGGCGGGGGCGACCCACCCGTGGCGCGCCGAGGTCAGGGCATCCGCGGTCTGCAGCGGCGCATCGTCCAGGCGGACCGTCAGCCGGGCGCCCCCGTCGTCGGCACGCTGGCGTGCCCACGCGGCAAGCTCGCGCACGGCGTCGACGCTCTCGACCACGGCGATCGGCAGAGCGATCCCGGCGGGGGTCTCGCGCAGGCGGGGCTCCTCGAGCACGCGGGTGAGGACGGCGACCGTCCGGTCGAGGTCGTCGCGCCCCTCCACCGCGAGCGTGAGGTGCGTGGCGTGCTCGGCGGCGGCGAGGAAGAGCGGCAACAGCCGCTCGGCGGCGGCATCGACGTCGGCGTCGAACGCCCACCGCGACGCTCCGCCCGTCGCATCGGCGACCGAGAGCGTCACCCGGTCGACGTCGTCACGGCTCACCATGGCCCGGATGCCGTCGACCCGCCGTCGCGCGGCGGACTCGCCGAGCACCGCAGGACCGACCAGCCGCACGTCGGTCGTGCCCCCGTGCGCACCGAACGCCGCGAGGGCTGCGCCCAGCCGCTCGGGCCGCGCGTCGACGGTCAGACCGGCGATCAGATCGCGCAGCGCGCGTCGCGCGAGCGGGACGACCGGGGCCGGCATCACCGGCGCAACGGCACCGCCGAACTGCAGAGCGCCGCGCGCGAACCAGGGCAGACTCGCCGGAACCTCGCCCGCGAGCCGGTGCAGGGCGGCCGCGGCCGCGGTCGCCCCCTCCGGGCGGAGCACGCCGTCGGCCGCGGCCGCGACGAAGACGGCGACGGCGGGGGCGGGCGACTCGCGAGGGGCGGTCGAGAACGCGGCCACCCGGGCGGCGGCCCGCACGGGAACAGCCGAGGAGAGCGTGAATCCGGTCGCGCGCGGGTCTTCGATGCTCATGTCGGTCAGCCTAGGCATCGCGCGCGTGGCATCCCGGCGGCCCGCCGCGCAAGCTGCGGATCGGCTCGGGTTCCTGCGAACGAATGTTTTTGCACTCAGAACAAGAAATTCCAGGAACTTCTTCGCTTTTCGTCCCGATCATGTTTGTATGGCGGTGGGTACCCAGCCATTTATCCCCCTGGATGGAAGGTCACTCTCCGTGAACCGCATATCGCTGAACCGCATATCGAAAGCGGTCGTGGGCGCCACTGCCCTCGGCCTGTTCCTCACCTCCGCCGCTGCAAATCCGGCTTTCGCCGCCTCGCCGACGCCCGACGCTGCGATCGACGGCGTCGATGCGCACCTGCTCGACGCCATGGCATCCGAGCTCGGCACCGATGTCACCGGCGCCGCCGACGTCCTGCGTTTTCAGGCCGACGCGGCGACCACGACGACCGAGATCGCGTCGGTCGCGGGCGACGCGTTCGCCGGCACGTGGCTCGACGAGTCGACGCGCACCGTCTACGCGGCGGCTACGACCGACGACGCGCGGGCGGCCGCGGCCGGCGCCGGCGCGGTGCCCATCGCCGCGGCGCACTCTCTCGACGACCTCGAGGGCATCGCCGCGCGTATCGAGGCGAGCGATGTCCCCGACGTGGTCCCCTCGTGGTGGATCGACGTCGAGAACAACGACGTGGTCGTCGACGTGCTGCCCGGCGGTGCCGACGTGGCGAGCGACTTCGTCGCGACCCTCGGGGCGCCGGCCGACGCGGTCCGCCTGCAGACCGACGTCGAGGCCCCCGAAACCTTCGCGACCATTCGCGGCGGAATCGCCTACAACATCAACAACCAGAGTCGCTGCTCGGTCGGTTTCGCCGTGCAGGGCGGTTTCGTCACCGCCGGACACTGCGGTGACGTCGGCGACAGCACCACGTACGGCACCTTCCAGGGGTCGTCGTTCCCGGGCAATGACTACGCCTGGGTCGCGACGCCGAACCACACTCCCGTGGGCGAGGTGTCAGACTACGCCGGCGGCGCAGTCGCGGTGAAGGGTTCGACGCCCGCCGCGGTCGGCGCGACCGTGTGCCGTTCGGGTTCGACCACGGGCTGGCACTGCGGTCAGATCCAGGCCTACAACTCCACGGTTCGCTACGCCGAGGGGTCGGTCTCGGGCCTCATCCGCACGAGCGTGTGCGCCGAACCCGGCGACTCCGGCGGCTCGCTGCTCGCCGGCAACCAGGCGCAGGGCGTGACCTCGGGCGGGTCGGGCGACTGCTCCTCGGGCGGAACCACGTACTTCCAGCCGGTGAACGAGATCCTGCAGACGTACGGTCTGAGCCTGCTCACCAGCTGACCGCGCTGAGGAGCTGACCTCGGATACGGGAGCCCCGGCCGCGATACGCGGTCGGGGCTCCTGCCGTCGCCGCCCACGCCGCGGTCCCGTCAGCGGAGGACGCGGAGCGCCGTCACCTCCTCCCCTCCCCGTGTCTCCTGCCGTCACGGCGGCATCGCGACCACGCCACGTTCGCTACTGTCGGTGCAGCCCCCTCACCGTTGGAGTTCCCGCATGGCCCAGACCTTCACCGACATGCCCCTCGAGCTGCTGCGCGAGTACCGCCCGGCGCTCACCGCGCCCGACGATCTCGACGCCTTCTGGGACGAGACCCTCGCCGAGGCCCGGGATGCCGCTCGCCCGGCCGTCCTGACCCCGGTCGACGGTCCGCTGCGAGCGCTGTCCGTGCAGGACCTCACGTTCACGGGCTTCGGCGGAGACGCCATCCGTGGCTGGGTCGTCCGCCCTCACGGGGACGAGGTGCTCCCCGCGGTCGTCGAGTTCATCGGCTACGGCGGCGGCCGGGGTCTCGCCGGAGAGAAGAACCAGTGGGCGGCCGCGGGATACGTGCACGTCATCATGGACACGCGCGGCCAGGGATCGACGTGGAGCGTCGGTGAGACGCCCGACCCGCACGGCTCCGCCGCCGCCTTCCCGGGCGTCATGACCCGCGGCATCCTGGATCCCCGCGAGTACTACTACCGCCGCCTGTACACGGATGCCGCGCGGCTCGTCGACGAGGTCCGCGCGCTGCCCGGGGTCGACCCGACGCGCATCGCCGTCACCGGCGGCAGCCAGGGCGGCGGGCTCGCGATCGCCGCGGCCGCCCTCTCCGGAGACAAGGTCGCCGCCGTCATGCCCGACGTGCCGTTCCTGTGCGACTTCCCGAACGCGATCGTGCGCACGCCGTCGGCCCCGTTCACCGAGATCACCCGCTTCCTCGCGATCCACCGCGATGCGGCTGCGAGCGTGCTGCGAACCCTGTCGTACGTCGACGGCGCGATCCTCGCCCGGCGGATCCAGGCACCCGCGCTCTTCTCTGTGGCGCTCATGGACGACGTCGTGCTGCCGTCGGGGGTGTTCGCGGCGTTCCACGCGCTGGCATCCGAGGATGCCGCGCTCGAGGAGTACACCTACAACGGCCACGAGGGCGGCGGCTACCGGCACTGGATGCGACAGGTCGCCTGGCTCGACGCGCGCTTCGGACGCTGATCAGGCCCGCCGGGGCGTGACGAGCGGAGGACGAGGGACGGGCGGAGGGCGACCGCGGCGGATCGCTCCTCCGCTCGTCCCGGCACCGCCGCTCGCCACACGACCGCACCAGCGCCCCGCCGTGGGACGCCGCCCCGGTCAGCCCCGCACCCTCACTCCCAGACGCTGGGCGCGGGCCGCTTCGTCGAGGGCAGCGCCGAGCCGTCGGCCCAGTCGTGCACCCACTGCTCGATGTCGGGCAGTCCCTCGGGGCGCCCCACCGCGGCGAAGAGCTCGTCGTGCGGCACGGTGCCGCCGGTGCGCCGCAGGATGCGCGCGCGAATGATCGCGCGGGCGTAGATCTCGCCCCCGACCAGCGCACGGTGCTCGAGGTACACCGCCCGGTCGTCGTGCCCGATCATGCGCGTCTCGAGGTCGAAGCGCTGCCACAGCTCGAGCGAGCGACGGAACGTGATGGTCTCGGCCGCCACGACGGCGTACCACCCCTGCTTCGTCATGGCCGCCATGAGACCGGCGCGAGTGAGCAGATCCCACCGGCCCAGGTCGAACAGCGACAGGTATCGACCGTTGTTGAGGTGCCGCAGCAGGTCGATGTCGGTGGGCAGCACCCGGATCCGGATGCGGGTCACCGTGTTCGGATCGATGGCCCCCTCGCGGCGGAGGCGACGGCGTGCGCGGAAGAGGACCAGCAGGGTCCGCCAGAGGACGTTCACGAGGGGCGAGCGTATCGATCCCACGACGGATCGGCGATTCCCTTGTGGTCAGCCCACAAGCTCACGGTCCTCGTCTTGTGCGCGGGCGTCCGGTTCCCGCGGCGGGTACACCCACGTCACGAGGACGACCGACACGATCATGAGCAGGAACCACGAGGTGAGCTTCGACGCGTCGACCGGATGCCATCCCCCGACCTGCGACGGGTACAACCACGCGCCGGCGTAGGTCGCGATGTTCTCGGCGAGCCAGATGAACACCGCCACCCCCACGAACGCCAGGAGGATCGGCATCCGGAATCGTCCGCGGAAGAAGCGGAAGTGCATCACGGTGCGACCCCAGAGCACCAGCACCGCCACGATCAATACCCATCGCAGGTCGATGGTCCAGTGGTGCGTGAAGAAGTTGAGGTAGATCAGCGCCGCCACGACCGCGGTGAGCCACTGGCGCGGGTACCGGGTGAAGCGCAGGTCGAACAGGCGATACACGCGCACCATGTAGCTGCCGACCGCGGCATACATGAAGCCGCTGTAGAGCGGTACGCCGCCCAGGCGCAGCACCCCGTCGGCGGCGTACATCCAGGAGCCGACGTCGGTCTTGAACAGCTCCATCACGGTGCCGACGATGTGGAAGGTGACGATCACGCGCAGCTCGCGCAGGGTCTCGAGGCGTCCGACCACCATCACGACCTGAATCGCGACGGCCGCGATCGTGAGCGCGTCGTTCCGCGCGAGCGGGGCGTCGTCGGGGTACCAGAGCTTCGCGGCGAGCACGACCGCGAGGAACGCGGCCCCGAAGACGCACGCCCACGCCTGCTTGAGGACGAACACCGCGAACTCGACCAGTCGCGCCCGCACCCCCGACGCCGGGGCGGACGCGAGGAGGCGGTTCGCGAGGGCATCGAGACGCGCTTCGACCGAGGTCAACCGGGGGCGTTCCGACACGGCGGTCATGCTGGCACGCGTGGCTGGCAAAGTGCCCTTTTACCTCATCCTCCCCCGTGCGGCCGCCGATTTCCCCCTGGCGAAAGCCCCGCGTAGAGTCACGCCATGACCGCCGAAACCCGAACCGACACCGTCGTCCGTCCGGTGCGCGACGTGGATGCCGAGGCCCTCGGCCGCGTGCACGCCACCTGCTGGCACGAGACCTACGATCACCTGATCAGCGAGGCCGCCCTCAAGGCCGTCTCCCCCCGCCGCATGGCGGAGCTCTGGACGCACTGGGCCTCCCAGGGCGAGGACTACCGCATGCACGCCGCTCTCGTCGACGGCGAGATCGTCGGCTTCGTCGGCTCGGGCCCGGCCCGCGACGACGACGCTCCGCGTGAGCGCGAGCTGTACTTCATCTATCTGCTCGACGCCTTCCACGGCACGGGCATCGGGCAGCAGCTCTTCGATGCCGCGATCCACGACGGCGAAGGCGCCTACCTCTGGGTCGCGGAGGACAACCCCCGCGCGCACCGCTTCTACACGCGCAACGGCTTCGCCCTCGACGGTGCGTCCCACGTCGAGCCCTTCCTCGGTGAGGAACTCACCGAGGTGCGCTTCGTCCGCTGACGTGCTGCAGGTCTGGGCCCTCGACGGCATCCGTGAGATCACCCCGGGGGACGACCTCGTCCGGGTGATCCTGGATGCCGTCGACGCGGCGCCGGGAGCCGACACGGCGCTGCAAGACGGTGACATCGTCGTCGTGACCAGCAAGATCGTGTCGAAGGCCGAGGGCCGGATCATCCGGGCCGACGACCGCGAGGACGCCATCACCCGCGAGACCGTGCGGCTCGTGGCATCCCGGACCTCCCCGACCGGACACGTGACGCGCATCGTCGAGAACCCCCTCGGAATCGTCTCGGCCGCCGCGGGCGTCGACGCCAGCAACACTCCTGAGGGCACGGTCCTGCTGCTGCCCGTCGACCCCGACGCGTCCGCCCGCCGCATCGCCGAGGGTCTGCGCTCCGTCGCCCGAGTGGGCGTGATCATCACCGACACCCTCGGTCGCGCGTGGCGCGAGGGCCAGACGGACCACGCGATCGGGGCCGGCGGCATCCACGTGTTCGAAGACCTCCGCGGGACGACGGATGCCGAGGGCCGCCCCCTCGTCGTGACCCAGCCGTGCGTGGCCGACGAGATCGCCGCGGCCACCGACCTCGTCAAGGGCAAGGCGTCGCGCCGCCCCGTCGCGATCGTGCGGGGACGCGGAGACCTCGTGGGCGATCTCGACCTGCCCGGGGCGCGCTCGATCGTGCGGAATCCCGAGCGCGACATGTTCCGCCAGGGCGCCGACGAAGCGTACGCCGAGGGCTTCGCGGCGGGTCGCGCGGCGCGCGCCTGACACCGTTCTCCCTCGCCCCTCCCCCCTCGTCCCACTTCTGTGGGGTGCGTGTCCCACTTTTGGTCAGTCGGAGAGGCCCGCACCGACCAAAAGTGGGACAAGGGGCTTAGCGGGTCAGGGTCAGCGGATGCCGCGGGCTGCGAGCGCGTCGCCGAGGTCGTCGGCGTGACGCAGGGCGACGACCAGGAACGGCAGCGTCCCGCGCAGGAGCGACGGACGGAGGCCCCGGGCGCGCTGGGCGTCGCGCACCTCCGCGGCGTGGCGGGCGAGGACGGGGATCGTCGTGAGCGTCACCATCCACAGCAGGGCGAACCGCGCCGGATCGACGCCGACGAGACGCAGTGGCCGCAGTCCCCTCTCGAGCGCATCGAGCATCGCGGAGACGGGGGTCGTGAGCGGCACCACCCCCGCCACGAGCACGGCCGCCGCCACGCGCGCGGTGTTCGCCGCGGCCGGCTCGAGCCCGAGGAAGATCAGCTGGCCCGCCGCCGTGATGGCGATCATCCAGCGGAGCGCCCACGCCTGGCCGGCGAGCACGCGAAGCCCCTCTCCGACGCCCATTCCTGCCGCGGCATACACCGCGAGCGGAACAGCAAGCGCGATCGGGACCGTGATCCACACCGGCGGCAGCGCCGCGACGACGACCGCCAGGACCGCGAAAAGGGCGAGCTTCGGGCCTGCCGGCATCCGGTGCATCCATCCCCGGCCGGGGCGGTACATCGTCAGCACGCCAGGGCGCTCTCGTAGGCGTCGACGACCATGTCGGATGCACCGGATGCCACGACCCCGCCGTCCGCGAACAGCACGGCGTTCTCGCACCGGCGTGCCAGGGCGAGGTCGTGCGTGACGACGATGAGCGCGTGCCCGGTGTCGGCGAGCAGGTGGTCGGCGACGGCGCGGGCGTTGCGCGCGTCGAGGAAAGCCGTCGGCTCGTCGGCGACGACGAGGTCGGGCTCGCGTACGAACGCACCGCGCAGCGCGAGGAGCTGCTTCTGGCCCCCGGAGAGGTCGTGCGCGGGACGGTCGGCGAGGGCTTCCAGGCCGAAGCGTTCGAGTGCCGCGGCGACGCGACGGCCCCGTTCCTCGCGCGAGAGGCGGAGGGGTCGGAGCGAGAGCGCGACATCCTCGGCGACGGTGGGCATGATGATCTGCGCGTCGGGGTTGCTGAGCACGAGGGCGACGCGACGGCGCAGGTCGGCGGCATCCGTCTCCGGATCGAGACCGAGAACGCTGAGCTCGCCTGACGCGCGCCGCACGAGTCCGGCCACAAGTCGGGCGAAGGTCGACTTGCCCGAGCCGTTGTCGCCGATGATCGCGATGGTTCGGGCCTCGAGGTCGAGGGAGATGTCGTGGAGCACCTCTCTGTCGCCCAAACGGGCGGTCAGCCGGCGGCAGCGGAGGACGGTCACCCGACGACCTCCCTCTCGCCGAGGCGGACGGCCCGCAGGGCGCTCACCGCGCGACCTCGCGCTCGCCCGGCCAGCCCGCGGCAGCGCAGGGCGCTCACCGCACGACCTCGAAGACCGCGGCGACGCCGAGGCCACCGCCGACGGATGCCGCGGCGAGGCCCAGGGTTCCCGCCGACGCCCCCGCGCGGACGAGCCGCGAGAACAGGCGCACGACGGCCACCGCCCCGCTCGCTCCCCACGGGTGCCCCAGCGCCAGTGCACCACCGTCGGCGCACACGCGGGAGTCGTCGTCGGGCAGGCCGAGGCGGGACAGCACCGCGATGCTCTGCGCGGCGAACGCCTCGACGAGCTCGATCGCGGCGATGTCGGCGAGGCTCCTCCCCGCCTGCGCGAGGGCGGCCTCGATCGCGGGCGCGGCGCCGATACCGGGGAGGGCCGGGTCGCACCCCACGACGGCGGTGGCGCGGATCGCGAGACCCGGCGCCGATCCGGCGCGGGCGACGACGACCGCGGCCGCTCCGTCGCCGATGCGGGTCGACGTCGCGGCGGTGACCGTGCCCCCGTCCACGAGCGGCGCGAGACGTGCCAGCGCGGCGGCGGGCGCGCCGATGCCCTCGTCGCGGTGCACTCCCGCGACGGGCATGATCTCGGCGTCGAACCGGCCATTTGCCCGCGCGGTCGTCGCGCGCGCGTGGCTTCGCTGGGCGTACGCGTCCTGCCGCGCGCGCGAAAGACCGTCGTGAGCGGCCAGGTCGTCGGCGGCGCGCAGCATGTCGGGGTCGGCGAAGCCCGCGGGAGCGAAGGGGGCTCGGGCGTAGGGCACCCCGCCCTGCACCCGGGCGGGAGCCGTTGACGCGCTCTCCACCCCGCCCGCCACGCGGGTCCGTCCGTCGGCGCGCGTCGCGTGAGCGGCATCCATGATCGCCGCGAGTCCGCTCCCGCACTGCCGGTCGACGGTGCCGCCGGGCACGGCGAATCCGAGCCCGGCGGCGAGCGCGGCGATACGGCCGAGGTTGCCGCCCGGCCCGGTGCAGTTGCCGAGGATGACGTCTGCGATCGAGGGCGCTCCGGCGTCGGCGACGGCAGCGGCGACCACGACAGCCCCGAGCGTTCCGGCGTCGACACGGGCGAGGCCGCGCCCCCGCACCGCCAGAGGGCTGCGACGGGCCGCGACGATGACGGGATCAGTGTCGGTCGGCACGGTCGCTCTCCATGAGTCGCGCCACCTCGGCGCGCGCCGGCTTGCCCGACGGCGTCCGGGGGATGTCTCCGAACGCCCATTGCCGCGGGCGATGAGCGGGGGCGAGCAGGGCGGCGGCCGCGGACCGGACCGCGACCGGGTCGGCATCCGTTGTCTCGACGAACGCGGCCACCAAGGCACCCACGCGCGGGCGCGGCATCCCGAACACGACGGCGTCGCGCACGCCGGGGATCGAGCGGAGGACCTCCTCGACCTCGTGCGGGATCACGGTCGCCGAGGCGCTGAGGATCGCGTCGTCGGCCCGGCCGTGCAGGTGCAGGCGTCCGTCTCGCAGCTCCGCGCGATCGCCGACGGTGGCCCAGGCCCCGTCGCGGCGCAACGGGCCCTCCGCTCCGAGATAACCGGATGCCACGAACGGCGAGCGGACCCACACCTCGGCGCCCCGCACCTCGAGATCCACCCCCGGGAAGGCGCGCAGCCCGTCGCCGGTGTCGAGGGCGACGAACGACAGCTCCGCCGCCCCGTAGTACGAGACGACCCGCACGCCGGCGGCTTCGGCGCGTGCCCGCAACGACGGGTCGAGGTGCGAGCCCCCGACGAGGGCTGCACGCATCCGCGGGAGGGAGCCGTCGTCGAGGACGGCGCGCAGACCCTCGGGCGTCGCGTGCAGAAGCGTTGCGGACGGGTCACGGCCGAGAACCGGACGCGGACCACCCTCGAGCGCGTGCGCGAGCGAGAACAGGGTCAGCGACGACGACGCCGGGGCGGGGAGCGCCACGACATCATCCGGCCCTGCTCCCAGGAGCGCACTCACAGCCGCGAACGAGTCCGTCCACGACGCGGCCGTCCGCCGCACGATGCGCGGGGCGCCGCTGCTGCCCGAGATCAGGGTCGCCCAGGCCGTGGCATCCCTTTCCTCGATCCCGGATGCCACCCGCTCCACGCCCGCGCGCTGGTCGGCGCTCCAGCGCGGATCGGCGATCAGCACGGCGTCTCCGGCGGCACGGGTCGCGGCGATCCGCTCGACGAGCTGCGGAGCGCCGCCGTCGAGGACGACGATCACGCCGGCGCAGCCGCGGGCGTCGCCGCGCGCTGCGTCCACGCGCGGCGGAACCCCCGGGGGTACGCCCGCACGAGGGCCGCGACGACGGCGGTGGCGAGCGCGGCCTTGAGCAGATCGCCGGGCACGAAGACGAGGCTCGTCAGTGCTGTCTCGCCGAGCGGAAGGCGCGTCACCGCGCTCTGCACCGGGATGCCGATCGCATAGATCGCCACGACACCGCCCGCGATCATGGCGAGCGCCGTGCGCCAGACGACGGGGCGCCGGCCTCCCGCGTGCACGAGGAGACCCACGACGATCGCACCGAGAATCCAGCCGAGCGCGTAGCCCGCGGAGGGGCCGAGGAAGACGCCGATGCCGCCGCGCCCTCCCGCGAGTAGCGGAAGGCCCGCCGCCGTGAGCGCGAGCACCACGGTCACCGAGAGGGCGCCGAGCCAGGGACCGAGCACGGCTCCGGCCAGCATCACGCCGAGCGTCTGGGCGGTGATGGGCACCCCGCCGAACACGGGGAAGCTCCCGGGGAGTCCAAGCACCACGATGAGCGCGGCGAAGACGGCGACACGGGCGAGGTCGGTGGCATCGAGCGTGCGGGTCATGAGCATGCCTTTCCTGAACAGTGTTCACCTGAACAGCGTTCACTATACTCAGACGCATGGCTCCCCGAGGACACTCCGCCGACGACGTCGCCCGCGCCGCCCTGCGGATCCTCGACGATCACGGACTCCCCGACCTCACGATGCGCCGGCTCGCGACAGCACTCGAGGTGCAGCCCAGTGCGCTGTACTGGCACTTCCCGAACAAGCAGACGTTGCTCGCGGAGCTCTCGGACCGCATCGTCGGGCGGATGGCATCCGGGACCCCCGATGACCTCCGCGTCGAGGCGCACGCGCTGCGCGACGCGCTGCTCACGTACCGCGACGGCGCCGAGGTCGTCTCGAGCACCCTCGCGCTCGGCCTCGGGTCGACGCTGGCGCACGATCGGCTGACCGCCGCGGTCGCCGCCGCCGGGTTCGACGCCGACACCGCGCGCCGCGGCGCGACGACCGTGCTGCACTACGTGCTCGGCTTCGTCTGGCACGAGCAGCAACGCCTGCAGTACGACAGCCTCGGCGCGCGCGAAGGCGCCTCGGGCCTCGAGAGCGACGACTTCGCCTTCGGCCTCGACCTCATCGCCGACGGGCTGCGGGCGCGGGCTGGCGCGGGGCCACTGTCGTAGGGGTGGGGGTGCGCGCCGGCGTGGGCTGGGCGCCGCGGCCGGGCATTCGGCATCCATAAACGCCATCCGCTCACAGAAACACGCTCCGCACGCGTTTATGCGCGCGAACAGCGTTTATGCGCGCTCGCTCGGGGACGCGCAAACAGCGTCTATGCGCGCCGGCGCGGAGCCGCGCGGACGCCCGCGCGCACGCGACGACCGCGCGGCGCGGCGCGCACCGTTGCCCCCGAGCGGCGGCGGCAAGGCCTCGCGCGGTCAGCGCATCTTCACGTCGCCGAAGAGCCGAGCGATCGGCGCCAGGACGCGCGGTCGCGCGGCCACCCATCCCGCGGCCATCACGAGCAGGGATGCCGCGAAGATGAGCAACCCGGTCGGGTCGCTCGTGAAGGCGTCGGGGTCGACCGCGCCGCGGGCGGCGTACATGTGATTCAGGTTGCGCAGGGCTCCGGTGGCGAGCACGAGGCCCACGTGCACGACGATGAACGCCACGAAGAACAGCATCGTCGGGAAGTGCACCTTGCGCGCCCACTCCACCGGGTACAGACGGTTGAGCCGCGCGGCATCCTTCGGCCAGACGCCCGAGAGCCGCACGCCGCTGAGGATCGCGAGCGGCGCGGCGACGAACGTGATCGCGAAGTACGACAGCTGCTGGAGGCTGTTGTAGTTCACCCAGCCGTTCTCGGTGGGCCAGTCGAGCGAGACGTATTGAAGCGCGGCGGACAGCGCGTTCGGGAAGACCTCCCACGACGTCGGGACGATCCGCATCCATTGCCCGGTCGCGAAGAGCAGCACGACGAACACGACACCGTTCGCGATCCACAGGATGTCGACCGCCTGGTGGAACCACAGCGTCAGACTGATGCGGCGCTTCTTGTTCTTCCGCGGGGACCAGAAGGCGGACGGCCGCTTCTCACGCCGCACCTGCCATCCCGTGCGGATGATGAAGAGCAGGAAGAAGCTGTTGAGGAAGTGCGACCAGTTCAGCCACACGGGCAGCCCCACCGGCGCCCCCTCGGGAAGGGGGTACTCGCCCGGGAAAGCAGCGAGGAAGTCGCGCCCCGGTTCGAGAGCGAGGACGAACCGCGCGAGCAGCACCGCGATCCCGGCCAGCGCGAGCGCGAAGACTCCGAGCACGACCGTCGAGCCGAGCCACTGCAGCGGCGTGTAGGGGCCGATGCGCTGCGGTTCGGTCTTTGCGGGGCGAGGTGCGGATGCCGCGACGCCCGGCCACACCGTCCTCGGCACCGTGAGGGGCGGGCGAGGCGCGGGCGACGCGGCCGCAGATTCGGAAACCGCCACCGGATTCGGATCGATCTCGCCACTGCGTCCGAATCTGACGCCACTCTCCGAATCCACGCGCGCAGTGGCATGCGGCCACGGCTCACCACCCGGAACACGAGGCAGACCCCGCCGCACCGCCGACGCGGCCGGGGAGCCCACGGCATCCGGATCCACGAGAGGCTCACGCCCGGAACTCGCGAAATCCGCGAGACCGGCCGCGCTCTGCGCAGCCGCCGCGTCCGCAGATCCGCAAACCGCCACCGGATCCGGATCGATCCCACCGACACGTCCGAATCTGCCGCCATTCTCCGAATCCGCGCGCGCGGTGGCCGACGGCCACGGCTCGCCATCGCCCTGCGCGCCCTTCCCCGGCGCAGCGCCCTCCACGGAGATGTGGTCCTCCGCCTCGGGCGCGCCGGAGACCGCGGGCGGCCAGGGCTCCCCGCCGGGAACGCGCGGCAGCCCGCGACGCGGGTTGCGGGGTGTGGACGCCATCTATTTCTTCGGGGCCTCGAGCGCGCTGATCAGGTGCGGGACGACGGTGAACAGATCTCCGACGATACCGAAGTCGGCGATCGCGAAGATCGGCGCCTCGGGGTCTTTGTCGACCGCGACGATGGTGGTAGCGGTCTGCATCCCGGCGCGGTGCTGGATCGCCCCCGAGATCCCGAGCGCGATGTACAGCCGCGGCGACACGGTCACGCCCGTCTGGCCGACCTGCGCAGCGGCCGGGACGTAGCCGGCGTCGACCGCCGCGCGCGATGCGCCGACCGCGGCGCCGAGCACGTCGGCGAGCTGCTCGACGAGCGCGAAGTTCTCGCGCGAGCCCACCCCTCGCCCGCCGGCCACCACGATGCGCGCCCCGCGCAGCTCGGGGCGTGACGACGGCGCCGCGGGCTCGGAGAAGCTCTCGACACGACCCGCCGGAACTCCGGATGCCACGACCTCCAGCCGCTCGACGACGACGGGCTGCGCGTCGAGGCGCTCGGTGACCGCGCCCGGCCGCAGGGTGACGACGAGCGGCCCGAAGGTGGGGGCACCCTCCACCGTGAACGCCCCGCCGAAGGCGGAATGCCGCGCCACGATCCCGAGCTCGTCGCGATCGAGCCCGACCACGTCGGCCGCGAGCGGCAACCGCAGACGCGCGGCCAACCGGGCGATGGCGTCGCGCGATTCGACGGAGTTCGACGCGAGCACGAGGTCGGGGCTTTCGCGCGCGACCGCCGCGGCGAGCGCGTCGACGACGGGAAGAGTCAGGGCATCGGGGTCGGCGTCGGCGGTGAGCACGCGCACCGCGCCGAGACCGGCGGCCTCCTCCGCGGCATCTGCCGGTCCCACGATGACGGCGACCGGCTCCCCCACCTGGTCGGCTGCGGCCAGCAGCCCCGCGGATGACGCGGCGAGCGCCCCATCCGGCATCACCTCGAGCAGCACGAGCGCGACAGTCATCGCAGCACCCCCTCATCGGCGAGGAACGCGGCGAGCTTCTCCGCGGCATCCCCCTCGTCGGTGATCTTGACCCCCGCCGCGCGGGGCGGACGCTCGGAGACCGACAGCATGATGTACCGCGGCACGGCGGGATCCTCGGGCTCGACGCCGAGGGCCGTGGCATCCACGGTCTCGTACGGCTTCTTCTTCGCCGCCATGATGCCTTTGAAGGTCGTGAACCGCCCCTCGGGCATCGCTTCGGTGATCGAGACGACCGCCGGGAGCGCGGCCGACACCCGCATCGTGCCCGCGTCACTCACACGCTCGCCGGCCACCGAGTCGTCGCTCAGCTCGAGGGTCGACAGCGCCGTCAGGTTCGGCACACCGAGCATCTCGGCCACCATCGCGGGCAGCACGCCACCGCCCCCGTCGGTCGAGAGGTTGCCGGCGATCACGAGGTCGAATCCGGCGCGCCGGATCGCCGCGGCGAGCACGTCGGCGGTCAGCAGCAGATCGGCCCCGCGCAGCGCATCGTCGACGACGTGCACGGCAGACGTCGCTCCCATCGCGAGCGCCTTGCGCACGGTGGCCGCGGCCGACGCCGGCGCCATCGTCAGCGCGACCACCTCGGTACCGGGGTGGGCGTCGGCGAAGGCGAGCGCGGCCTCGACCGCGCGCTCGTCGATCTCGTCGAGCACGGGCGTCGCGGTGGCCCGGTCGGTGAGCCCGGTCTCGAGGTCGAGCCGGCGCTCGCCCCACGTGTCGGGCACTTCTTTGATCAGCACCACGATCTTCATCGACGCGGCTCCTTCGTTCGGGGGATGGATGCCACGGCCTCACGGCCACGGACACGTTCACGGATGCCGCCCGCGCGGTACCGTGAAACGCGAGGAGGACCCATGACGCGACGACTGCCCGTCGACCCGATCGCCGAAGCCAAGCGCCAGTGGCTCGCGCACGGCTGGGACGACGCCGCCGACGGCATGACGGTCGTGACCTCGGTGATCCGGGCGCACCAGTTGCTCATGGCATCCATCGATCGCGCGTTGAAGCCCTTCGACCTGTCGTTCTCGCGCTTCGAGATGCTGCGGCTGCTCGCTTTCACGCGGGAGGGGCGGATGCCGATGGCCAGCGCAATCGCCCGACTGCAGGTGCATCCGACAAGCGTCACGAACACGGTCGAGCGGCTGACCCGCGACGGGCTCGTCTCTCGTGAACCGCACCCCACCGACGGACGTGCGGCACTGCTCGCCCTCACCGACGAGGGGCGACGGCGGGTGGACGAAGCCACCGACGCGCTGAACACCGTGTTCGCGGATCTCGGGCTCGACGACGATGACGCGACGGCGCTCGTGCGGATCATCGCGCGCTTCCGCAAGGGGGCCGGCGACTTCGCCGATCCCGCTCCGGTGCCCGACCCGCTCTGACGTGGGCCCGTAGCCGCGCGTGGTGCGGCCGATCGAGCGGTGTTCCGTCGCGTCGTCTCGATCATCGGTGGGTGAACGACGGTGCCCGCTTCTCGCGGAACGCCGCCATCCCCTCCTTCTGATCGGCCGTGTCGAAGAGACCGGCGAACGCCTGGCGCTCGAAGCGGAGGCCCTCGGCGAGAGAGGTCTCGAGCGCGGCGTCGAGCGCGGCCTTCGCCGCGTAGAGGGCCGGGAGCGGCTTCGCGGCGATCGTCTCGGCGACCGTCTGCGCCTCCTCGAGCAGGTCGGCCCCGGGCACGACGCGCGACACCAGCCCCACCCGCTCGGCCTCGACAGCGTCGATCATCCGGCCGGTCAAGACGAGTTCGGCCGCCTTGTAGTACCCGAGAGCCCGCACGAGCCGCTGCGTCCCGCCCATACCCGGGATCACGCCCAGCTGCACCTCGGGCTGGCCGAACCTCGCGCGGTCGGAGGCCAGGATCACGTCGCACATGAGCGCGAGCTCGCAGCCGCCGCCGAGGGCGTAACCCGAGACCGCGGCGATCACGGGCGTGCGAACGGCCGCGAAACGCGACCAGCCGCCGAAGTGATCGGTCAGGGTCATCTCGACGCTGGACTTGCCCTCCATCTCCTTGATGTCGGCTCCGGCCGCGAACGCCTTCTCGCTTCCGGTCACGACGATCGCGCCGACGCCCTCATCGCCGTCGAAGGCCTCGGCCGCAGCGACCACCTCGTGCATGGTGCGCGAGTTCAGCGCGTTCAGCGCCTCGGGGCGGTCGAGGGTGATCCAGCCGACACGGCCCCGCTGCTCGACGCGAATCGTCTCGTACCCGGCATCCTGATCCGTCATGTCACTCCCGTTCTGTCGGCGCGGACGATCCCGCTCTGGCATGCTTTCACGCTCCCCCGACATCGCCGAGGGACTCGAGTCACGCGGCCAGGACGCTCCGACCGACGATGAGACGCATGATCTCGTTCGTGCCCTCGAGGATCTGGTGCACGCGCAGATCGCGGACGACCTTCTCGATGCCGTAGTCCTGCAGGTAGCCGTAGCCGCCGTGCAGTTGCAGCGCCTCGTTCGCGACGCGGAACCCGACGTCGGTCGCGAATCGCTTGGCCATCGCGCAGCGGGTCGCCGTGTCGGGGTCTTTCGCATCCAGGGCCCTCGCCGCATCGCGCACGAGCAGTCGCGCGGCCTCGAGCTCGGTCGCCATGTCGGCCACGGCGAAGACGACGGACTGCTTCTCGGCCAGCGCCTCGCCGAAGGTGAAGCGCTCGTGGACGTAGGCGATCGCGCGGTCGAGGGCCCAGCGCGCCCCGCCGATCGAGCAGGTGGCGATGTTCAATCGGCCGCCGTTGAGCGCCGTCATGGCGATCGAGAAGCCGCGGCCCTCTCCGCCGAGGAGGTTCTCCGAGGGAACCCGCACCTCGTCGAGCACGACCTGACGGGTCGGCTGGGCGTTCCAGCCCATCTTCTTCTCGAGGGGTCCGAACGACAGTCCCTCGGCGTCGGCGGGAACGAGGAAGGCGCTGATCCCGCGGGCGCCCGGCTCGCCCGTGCGGGCCATGACGACATAGACGGATGCCTCGCCCGCACCCGAGATGAACTGCTTGACGCCCGTGAGCACGTACGTGTCATCGTGGCGGATCGCCGAGGTGGTGATCGCCGCCGCGTCGGATCCCGCGCCGGGCTCGGTGAGGCAGTAGGCGCCGAGGTCGTCCATCGCGACGAGGCCCGGCAGCCACCGGTCGCGCTGTTCCGACGTGCCGTAGGCGTCGATCATCCACGCGACCATGTTGTGGATCGTGATGTACGCGGTCACGGTGGGGTCACCGTAGGCGAGTTCCTCGAAGATGGCGACCGCGTCCGCGCGCGAGAGGCCCGCGCCCCCGACGTCGTCCCGCACGTACACGCCGCCGAGACCCAGCTCTCCCGCGCGGCGCAGGACATCGCGGGGGAAGTGCTTCTCGGCATCCCATTCCAGACTGTGCGGGGCGAGCTCGGTCGCGGCGAAGTCACGGACGGCTTCAAGAATGGCCTCGCGCTCGTCGGCGGACAGGGCCGAGGCGTCGAGCGCGGGAGCAGGGGTGGTGTCCATGCGGCTCTCCTTCGTGGGGCGACGGCGTCGTCGCTCCGCCAGAATAGCTGGACGTCCTACTAATTGGTAGGGGAATCTACTACCCCGCCGCCACCCCGAACAGCGACCCCACGAGGTACGTCGCGCCCAGCGCGAGCGCTCCGCCGATCACCGTGCGCAGGATCGAGCGGCCACGACGCGCGCCCCCGATCCACGCCGCCACGTATCCCGTGATCGCCAGTGCGACGAGCACCGCCGCGAACGTCAGGGGAACCCGCACCTCCACCGGCGCCAACAGGATCGTTGCGAGAGGCAGCAGCGCCCCGATCGTGAACGCCACCGCCGAGGCCAGCGCGGCGGTCCACGGACTCACCACGTCGTCGGCGTCGATGTTCAGCTCGATCGACAGGTGCGCTTTCAGGGCATCGGATGCCGTGAGCTCGGTCGCCACGCGGGTCGCCGTGTCGCGCGTGAGCCCCTGGGCCTCGTACAACCCGACGAGCTCGGCGAACTCGGCATCCGGATCCTCCGCGAGCTCGCGGCGCTCCTTCTGGATGAGCGCCCGCTCGCTGTCGCGCTGACTCGAGACCGAAACGTACTCGCCGAGAGCCATCGACACGGCGCCGCCGACGAGGGCCGCGAGCCCGGCGACGAGCACCGGCCCGACCTCGCTCGTCGCTCCCGCCACGCCCACGACGACCGCGGCCGTCGAGACGATGCCGTCGTTCGCGCCGAGCACTCCGGCGCGGAGGCCGTTCAAGCGTTGGGCGAGACCCTGGCGGTGCGGTTCGTCGGCGTGGGCACCGGGGAGCTCCGTCATGCGCTCAGAGTAGACCGCCTCGCGCCGGAGCGGGCGCGCGCGCGAGCGTTCGCCTCTCGTTCACCCGAGCGTCACGGAGCGCGGCCAGACTCGGCGCGTCCGCCGCCCCCGCGGCGTCCGACGCGTCGCCCCCGCGGCGCATCGATCCCCT
>NZ_LDRU01000096.1 GCF_001476285.1 Microbacterium testaceum
GGGGCGGGCGCTTTCTCGTGTGGCTCAGCGCGCGGCGGAGTCGGTGTCGTCCTTCTGGGCTGCCGCCTGCGGCGGGGCGGGAGCGGTCGAGGGCGTCTCGATGTCGGCGTCCTCGACGGCGATCGGGGCCGCGGTGGTCGGGGCCGTGGAGGGGGCGGTCGCGAAGGCCGGAGCCTGCTCGGGCGCCGTTTCTTCGTCGCTGGTCCAGTCGATGGTCTCGATGGCGACCTCGGGGTTCGTGCGCGTCGAGACGACGGTGGCGACGGCGAGTGCTGAGGCGAGGCCGATCGCGCCCGCGGCGAGCACGGCGGCGCCCACCGACACCCACGACTGGGCGACGTAGACGGTGACGACCGTGGCGTTCGGGTCGTTGACCAGGGCCTGGATCGCGTTGACCTGCGCCAGGACGAGGACGAGTCCGCCGATCACTGCGGCGAGCGACGCGATCACGAGCACCCAGAACGGGATGTTGGTGACCAGACGGGGACGGGTCTGCATGAGATGTACTCCTTGTCGTTCCGCGCCCGGGGGAGGCGCGGATGCGGTTTCCGGTGGCGAGGCACCGGGGATCCGGGCGCAGGGGTGCACCGGACAGTCCACGGTGTCGCATGCATCATGGCGGTGGCTAGGGGTCGCCGATGAATCCCCTATGAGCGTATAAGGGGCATGTCGTGCACACGGGAAGCCGCCTGGGATGCCAAGACCGCCCCGGGCCGATGGCATCCGGGGCGGTCTTGCGAAGCGCGGCGGTCGTCAGCCGCGAGCGGACGCCGTCTCGCGTCGGTCGGCGGCGGCGACCGCGGCCGCGGGCTCCTTGAGGCGCAGCACGACCACGGTCATCGCGGAAGCGGCGAGGGCAGCGAGCACCATATGGGTGCCGACGGCGATCTCGGGCAGGCCGTTGCGCGCCTGGTAGAGGCCGACGGCGATCTGCACGAGCTCGATCGCCAGGAGGGCTGTTGCCCACCGACGTACGGGCAGTCGCAGACGCCACGCCGCGATGACGACGACCAGCGTCAGGATGAAGAGGGCATACCCCGGCCAGGAGTGCACGTGCTCGAGGATCTCGGCGTCGAAACCGTTGCGACCGGCCGCGGCGTCGCCCGAGTGGGGGCCGGCCCCGGTGGTGAGTACACCGAACACGATCGTGAGGGCGAGGACGCCCGTGGTCGCGTGGACGAGACCGGCGAACCATCGCGGAACGGCGAGGACGCGGCTCCCGGCCGGCCCCGACATCAGCACCAGGAAGGCGGCGCACACGGCGACCAGTGACACCGAGGCGATGTAGTGGAAGCCGACGATGAAGGGGTTCAGGCCCGTGAGGACGGTGACCCCGCCCACGAGCGCCTGCGCGACGACACCGCCGAGCACGATCAGCGCGAGGACGAACAGCGCGCGGCGTTCGCGCCGCATGCGCCAGACGAGCACGACCACGACGAGGGCCAGGATGCCGACGAGCCCTGTCAGCGTCCGGTTTCCGAACTCGATGACCCCGTGGATCCCCATTTCGGGAGTGTTGACGATCGAGTCGGCGGTGCAACGCGGCCAGGTGGGGCAGCCGAGCCCCGAGCCGGTCAGACGGACGGCGCCGCCGGTCCCGATGATCAGGACCTCGGCGACGAACGAGAGCCACGCGAAGACGCGCACGCGGCGGTCGACGTCGGCCGGCAGCCACGCGACGAAGCGGCGGAGTCCTCCGGCGAGGCGAGAGCGGGCGGGGGAGGTCGAGGCGGAGGACATGCGTCGGGCTTCCTGGCAGCGGGCCGCTCGGGGCCGTCGAGGCAGCGGTGCTGCCGTGCCAGGAGCGGGTCTTGCCTGTAGAATCAAAGGGTCCGGGTGCAGCGCTCACGCGTTCGGCACCAGAGACAGTCTAGGCGCGCAGCCAGCGCCTTCGAGCGGGCTCACCAGCGACCTTCCTGAGACTTCGACCGGAGTCCGGAATGTCGGGGCGGATGACACCGTTGCAGCCCGAGAAGGAGAGTGATCACCATGTCCGATGTCCTCATCGACCGACCAGAGCTCGAGAGCCTGGGGCAATACGAGTTCGGCTGGCACGACACCGACGCCGCCGGCGCGGTGGCCCAGCGCGGGATCAACGAGGACGTGGTGCGCGGCATCTCCGCTCTCAAGTCCGAGCCCGAGTGGATGCTGAAGACCCGTCTGAAGGGGTACCAGCTCTTCGGTCGCAAGCCGATGCCGACGTGGGGCGCCGACCTCTCCGACATCGACTTCGACAACATCAAGTACTTCGTGCGCTCGACCGAGAAGCAGGCGCAGTCGTGGGAGGACCTCCCCGAGGAGATCCGCAACACGTACGAGAAGCTCGGTATCCCCGAGGCCGAGCGCCAGCGTCTCGTCGCCGGTGTCGCCGCCCAGTACGAGTCCGAGGTCGTCTACCACCAGATCCGCGAGGACCTGGAGCAGCAGGGCGTCATCTTCATGGACACGGACACGGCTCTGCGCGAGCACCCCGAGTTCTTCGAGGAGTACTTCGGCACCGTCATCCCCGCGGGCGACAACAAGTTCGCGGCGCTGAACACCGCGGTGTGGTCGGGCGGCTCGTTCGTCTACGTCCCGAAGGGCGTGCATGTCGAGATCCCGCTGCAGGCATACTTCCGCATCAACACCGAGAACATGGGACAGTTCGAGCGGACGCTGATCATCGCCGACGAAGACAGCTACGTCCACTACATCGAGGGCTGCACGGCTCCGATCTACAAGTCGGACTCCCTGCACTCGGCCGTGGTCGAGATCATCGTGAAGAAGAACGCCCGCGTGCGCTACACGACGATCCAGAACTGGTCGAACAACGTCTACAACCTCGTCACCAAGCGCGCCGTCGCCCACGAGGGCGCGACCATGGAGTGGGTCGACGGCAACATCGGCTCCAAGGTGACGATGAAGTATCCGTCCATCTACCTCATGGGCGAGCACGCCAAGGGCGAGACCCTGTCGGTCGCCTTCGCCGGTCCCGGTCAGCACCAGGACGCGGGCGCGAAGATGATCCACATGGCGCCTTACACGCAGTCGTCGATCGTCTCGAAGTCGATCGCCCGCGGCGGCGGTCGCGCCGGTTACCGCGGTGAAGTGCGGGTGGATGCCAATGCGCACCACTCCGCGAACACCGTGCGCTGTGACGCGCTCCTGGTCGACACGATCTCGCGCTCGGACACGTACCCGGCCATCGACATCCGCGTCGACGACGTGCAGCTCGGCCACGAGGCGACCGTCTCGAAGGTCAGCGAGGAGCAGCTCTTCTACCTGCAGTCCCGCGGTCTGCCCGAAGACGAGGCCATGGCCATGATCGTGCGCGGGTTCATCGAGCCCATCGCCCGCGAACTCCCCATGGAGTACGCGCTCGAACTGAACAAGCTCATCGAGATGGGCATGGAAGGATCCGTAGGCTAAATGACGACTGCGACCGAATCACCCGCAGCCGCCGAAGGTCATGTCGACCCGGCCGCCCTCGTGGCATCCGTCGTCCCGGTGCAGACGCGCTCAGAGCGACCCACGTCCTTCGACCCGGCTGACTTCGGCGTTCCCACCGGCCGCGAGGTCAACTGGAAGCTGAGCCCGGTCGACCGGCTCGCCCCGCTCTTCGTCGACGAGGCCGGCCCGTCCGGCGTCATCGAGGTCGACGTCCAGGCACCCGCGGCGGTCGAGCAGCTGCGCCTCGCGTCGGGCGATGCCCCGCGGGGCGAGCACTTCCGTCCCGAGGACAGGCTCGCCGCCCTGGCGTGGACCCACGAAGCCGAGGCTCCGCTTCTCCGCATCCCCGCCGAGGTCGAGCTCGACGAGCCCATCGTCGTCCACCTGAACGGCACGGGCGGCCTCGCGCACGCCCACGTCGTGATCGAGGCGCAGCCGCACTCGCGGGGCACCGTCGTGCTGCGGCACGAGGGGACCGCTCAGCACGCGCAGAACGTCGAGATCCTCGTGCGCGACGGCGCCGAACTCACGGTCGTGTCGGTGCAGAACTGGAACGACGACGCGATCCACGCCTCCTCGCACCAGGCCCGCGTCGACCGCGACGCCAAGCTCACGCACGTCGTGGTGAGCTTCGGCGGCGGCGTGGTACGCGTCAACCCCTCGGTCGAGCTCGCCGGCGCGGGCAGCGAGGGTCGCCTGTACGGCCTCTCGTTCTCGGACGCCGGTCAGCACCTCGAGTCGCAGGTCTACCTGCACCACAAGGGCCCGCACACCGTCGGCGACGTGCTCTACAAGGGCGCGCTGCAGGGCGAGAGCGCCCGGAGCGTGTGGATCGGCGACGTGCTCATCGGACCGGATGCCACGGGCACCGACTCGTACGAGGCCAACCGCAACCTCGTGCTCACCGACGGGGCGCGCGCGGACTCGATCCCCAACCTCGAGATCGAGACCGGCGACATCCAGGGCGCCGGCCACGCCAGCGCCACCGGACGCTTCGACGACGAGCAGCTCTTCTACCTCCAGGCCCGCGGCATCGCCGAAGAAGAGGCGCGACGTCTCGTCGTGCTCGGCTTCCTCAGCGAGATCGTCCAGCGCATCGGCATCCCGGAGCTCGAGAGCGAGCTCATCGCCGCGATCGAGCGCGAGCTGGCCGAGGGGGCTGCTGCGTGAGCGCGACGCGCGCCTGCGCGCTGAGCGAGCTCGTGCAGGACGAGGCGCGGCGCGTCGAGATCGACGGCGTCGCCATCGCGGTCGTGCTCGACGGCAACGGCGATGTCCACGCGATCGGCGATCTCTGCACGCACGGGGACATCTCGCTCTCCGACGGCTTCGTGGAGGGCGAGACGCTGGAGTGCTGGGCCCATGGCTCCGCCTTCTCGTTGAAGACCGGCCGCCCGCTGAACCTCCCGGCCTACGAGCCGGTCCCCGTGTACGAGGTCGTGATCGACGGAGACGACGTGCTCATCGATCCGTCCGTCACCAAGGCGACGGCCTGAGCGCCGCCCACGCCGACCACGACCAGAGACTTTACGAGTAAGGAACACCATGTCTGTCCTCGAGATCCGCGACCTCCACGTGACGGTCGAGACGGAGAACGGTACGACCCCGATCCTCAACGGTGTGACGCTGACCATGCGCACCGGCGAGACCCACGCCATCATGGGCCCCAACGGCTCCGGCAAGTCGACCCTGGCGTACACGATCGCCGGTCACCCCAAGTACACCGTGACGAGCGGCTCCATCACCCTCGACGGTGAGGACGTGCTCGAGATGAGCGTCGACGAGCGCGCCCGTGCGGGCCTGTTCCTCGCGATGCAGTACCCGGTCGAGATCCCCGGTGTCACGGTCACCAACTTCCTGCGCACGGCCAAGACGGCCATCGACGGCGAGGCACCGGCGATCCGCAGCTGGACCAAGGACGTCAAGGGCGCCATGGAGAACCTGCGCATGGACGCGAAGTTCGCCTCGCGCAACGTCAACGAGGGATTCTCGGGTGGCGAGAAGAAGCGCCACGAGATCCTCCAGCTCGAGCTGCTGAAGCCGAAGATCGCCGTCCTCGACGAGACCGACTCGGGCCTCGACGTCGACGCGCTCAAGATCGTTTCCGAGGGCGTCAACCGTGCCAAGGAGCAGACCGACCTCGGTGTGCTGCTCATCACGCACTACACCCGCATCCTGCGCTACATCCGCCCCGACTACGTGCACGTGGTCGTGAAGGGCCGGATCGTCGAAGAGGGCGGTCCCGAGCTCGCCGACCGACTCGAGGAAGAGGGCTACGACCGCTTCCTCGAGGCCGGTACCCCGATCGACGCGTAAGATCGTTACATGACCGCAACCCTCGCTCCCGAGAAGTACGACGAGGTCACCGAGGCCCTGAAAGACGTCATGGACCCCGAACTGGGGATCAACGTCGTCGACCTCGGACTCATCTACGATCTCGCCTGGGACGACGAGAACGACGCGCTCGTCATCCACATGACCCTTACCTCGGCCGGCTGCCCGCTGACCGACGTGCTCGAAGAGCAGACGGCCCAGGCCCTCGACAACGTCGTGGACCGTTTCCGCATCAACTGGGTGTGGATGCCGCCGTGGGGTCCCGAGCGGATCACCGACGACGGCCGCGACATGATGCGCGCCCTCGGCTTCGCGATCTGAACACTTTCCTCGAATGCCCACCCCTCGCGGGGTGGGCATTCGTGTTTCTCCGTCTGACACCCGGATTCCGTGGCATCCGAGGCTCTCATTAGGCTTTCGGGATGAGCGTTCCCCCCTTGAAAGCCCTGCCGCTCGACCTCCTCCGCCAGCGCAGCAGCACCAAGTGGCGCTCCTACGGCGACGACGTCATTCCGATGTTCGTCGCCGAGACCGATTTCGCCCTCGCACCCGCGATCACCGCCGCCCTGTATCGGGCCGTCGAGATCGGCGACACCGGCTACACGCCGCCGCGACCCGGTATCGACCTCGACTTCTCCGCGTACGCCGACCGCCGCTGGGGATGGCGTCCCGACCCCGCGCGAATCCGCTGGACCGGGGACGTGATGATGGGGGTCGTCGAGGTGCTGCGCGCGGTCACCTCGCCGGGCGACCGCGTGATCGTCACCCCGCCGGTGTACCCGCCGTTCTACGACACCGTGGAGGAGGCCGGAGCAGTCGTCGAGCGAGTTCCCCTCCTCGACGACGGCGAGCGTTGGTCTCTCGACCTGGAGGGGATCGAACGCGCGCTTGCCGACGGCGCGCGTTCGGTGCTGCTGTGCAATCCGCACAACCCCACCGGGACCGTCCACACGCGGGAGTCGCTCGCGGAGCTCGCTCGGCTGGTGTACCGCTACGGGGCCACGGTCGTCAGCGACGAGATCCATGCGCCCCTGACCCACGCGCCGTCCGTCTTCACCCCGTTCCTGGATGCCGGGCCCGAGGCGGCTGCTGTGGGGTACGCGGTCACGAGCGCGAGCAAGACGTACAACCTGGCGGGGCTGAAGTGTGCCGTGATCGTGACCGGCTCGGACGAGACCGCGGCGGTGGTGCGGGGGCTGCCGTGGGAGGTGGAGTGGCGGGCAGGGCTCTTCGGCGTGATCGCCAACCGCGCCGCCTTCGCGGCCGAGAGCGACGCGTGGCTCGATCAATTGCTCGTCGCCCTTGATGAGAACCGCCGTCTTCTGGCGGAACTGCTCGCTGAGCATCTGCCGCTCGCGCGATACCGCCTGCCCGAGGCGGGCTTCCTCGCCTGGGTGGACGTGTCGGCCTACGGCTGGGGTGACAACCCGGCGCCCCACATCCGCCGCGAGGCGAAGGTCGCCCTGCATCACGGTCCGCTCTTCGGGGCGGAGGGTGTGGGCCACGTCCGCATCAACGTCGGGTGTGCGCCCGAGGTGCTGCGCGAGGCGATCGAGCGGATTGGCCGGCTCGCGCGCGGCGCGTGACGGCCGGTCGTTCGACCGTGGGGTAACGGATGCCGGGGTCCTGGCATCCGGGAATAGGTAAGGGTATCCTTATCCGGTGACCGCCACCGCCACCGCCACGCGCCCCGCCTACCGTCCGTACGTCGCCGTGGTGAAGGAGGCCCGCAGGCTGTCGCCGCACTTCGCGCGAATCACGTTCACCTCCGCGGATTTCGACGTGTTCGGCACCGACCGACGTGACCAGCGGATCAAGATCGTGCTGCCCGGGCCGGACGGACAGTTGTGCGACATCGGTCAGAACGATCCGTCGGCGATCGACAACGGCGAGTGGTACGTCCGCTGGAGGGATCTGCCCGACGCGAAGCGGATGCCGTTCCGCACGTACACCGTGCGGCGGATCGATCCCGAGGCGCGCGAGCTCGACGTCGACTTCGTGCTGCACCACGACGCCGGGCCCGCGGGGGCGTGGGCCGAGGCCGCGGCGCCGGGGGACTCGATCCTCGTCGTCGGTCCCGACGCGCGCAGCCCCGAGTCGGCGCAGGGGATCGACTTCCACCCGGGTACGGCTCGGCGCCTTCTGCTGGCCGGCGACGAGACCGCCGCCCCGGCGATCTGCGCGGTGCTCGAGGGACTCGAGCCCGGCATGGACGTCGACGCGTTCATCGAGGTGCCGACCATCGACGACGCTCTTCCACTGGCGGTCGGCGATGCGCGGGTGACCTGGCTCGCCCGCGACGACCGCTCGCACGGCGAGGCCCTGATCGAAGCCGTCGAGGGGTGGACGCGAGCGTCCGGCGACGTGCTCGCCCGGGCTGCGGCCCCGCGGCCGCAGGAGCTCGAGGATATCGACCTCGAGAAGGAGCTGCTCTGGGACAGCCCGGAGGACGGAGAGGGCGAGTTCTACGCGTGGATCGCGGGGGAGTCCTCGACCGTCAAGACGCTGCGCCGCATGCTCGTGCAGGGATGCGGCGTCGACCGCAAGCGCGTCGCCTTCATGGGGTACTGGCGCGAAGGCCAGACGGAGCGGTCGGCCTAGGCCGTGTTGCGGAACGGCCTCCCGTCTTTCGAAGGCGAACCGGGCTCAGCTGCGTGAACGTGGGATCGCTGCGACGATCCCCCAGAGTGTCAGATCATGCACGGGCGCAAGACGCCGGGGCGGCCCATTCCGCAGTCACGGTATCCTCGCGAGGATGACGACCAAGGTGGAAGGCTATCGCCCGCCGGCGTTTCCGCTCCTCGAGGCTCGATTCAATCGGTCCGAGAACAACACCACGCGATGGCTGTATGGCTGGAACGGCCTTGTCACTGAGGCTGCCACGGATGTCACGTTGGCAGCTTCAGCTCCCGCGGGACGTGCCCTGGTCACTTCGGGTCTGTGGGCAGATGAGTGGGGTGTTCGGATAGCCGCACTCCTGGCTGCCAATTCTCTGGATCGGTCTCGGCTCTTCCGCGGAATCGCCATCGATGCGGCCGCGAACGGCGTGTCGTGGCGATCGGCTCCGCTCTCGATCGACGGAGAATCGGCACAAGTAGCGATCGGTCACGTCGGCGATTTCACCGTCGCATACGCGATCGATACACCTGCGCAGTTTGCCGCCGCATGGCGAAACGACAGTGAGCTCGAATCGCTCGGCGTGATGGACGCGGCAGGATATTTGATCGACCCGTCACAGATGCATTCCTACCCGTCGCTGCACGAGCAGACGATGAGAGTGAAGTCCGTCGTCGACTTCTCCTAACCCCCGCAGATCTCCTCGCGATCTCGAGGTACATCTCGAAGGGCAGCGCTGGTCTTGCGCCCGCGCAAGCGGATGAGCCGCGCACGAAGCCATGCCTGACGGCCATGCAGCTACACCCCCGAGGAGGGTTCGCCAGAATGCGGATGCCGGGATGCCGGCATCCGCGCTCCTCAGCTCAGGTCAGCTCAGCGCCTGCTCCGGTTCGGTCACCGTGTGGTGCCGGCCGATCGGGATGACCATCGGGCGACCGGTCAGGGGGTCGGGAACCACGCGACTGTCGAGGCCGAAAACCTCGCGGACGATCGTCTCGGTGAGCACCTCGGCCGGATCGCCCGCCGCGACCACGCGACCCTGCGCCATCGCGACCAGGTGGTCGGCGTAGCGTGCGGCGAGGTTCAGGTCGTGCAGCACCATCGTCACCGTGGTTCCGCGCTCGCGGTTGAGATCGGTGAGGAGGTCGAGCACGTCGATCTGGTGGCTGATGTCGAGGAACGTGGTCGGCTCGTCGAGCAGCAGGACGTCGGTCTCCTGCGCGAGGGCCATGGCGATCCAGACGCGCTGGCGCTGCCCGCCGCTGAGCTCGTCCACGGAACGATCCGCGAGGTGCGCGGTGTCGGTCGCCTCGAGGGCGCGCGCCACGGCGGCGTCGTCGGCGCTCGTCCACCGCGACAGCGCACCCTGATGAGGGTGGCGGCCCCGGCTGACGAGGTCGGAGACGGCGATGCCGTCGGGGGCGATCGGGGACTGCGGGAGCAGACCCAGCACGCGCGCCACCTGCTTGGTGGGTTGGCGGTGGATCGCCTTGCCGTCCAGGAGGACCTGGCCCGCGGAGGGCGTGAGCAGACGTGCCATGGCCTTGAGCAGCGTGGACTTGCCGCACGCGTTCGCCCCGACGATCGTCGTCACCCGGCCGGGCGGGATCCGAAGGTCGAGCGTGTCGACGATGGTCCGGTCTCCGTAGCCGAGGGTGACGCCCTCGGCCCCCAGGGAGCGCTCGACGGTCATAGCGAAGTTCCTCCGGATCGGCTGCTGCGCACGAGCAGGTAGATGAGATAGGGCGCCCCGAGAACGCCGGTGATGACGCCCACGGGAAGGCGGGTGCCGAAGGCGTACTGGCCGCAGAAGTCGGCCACGAGGACCAGCAACGCGCCGATGAGGCCCGCGGGAAGAATGGGGGAGCCGACCGGCCCGAGGAGTCGCACCGCGATCGGGCCCGCGAGGAACGACACGAACGCGATGGGGCCGGCGGCGGCGGTACCGAAGGCGAGCAGCCCCACGGCGGCGACGATGAGCAGGACGCGGCTCCGCTCGACGGGCAGCCCCACCGCGGCGGCCGTCTCGTCGCCCATGCGCAGGATCTCGAGCCGGCCGGAGAGGGCGAGCACCACCGGTCCGAGCATGAGGACGGCGACCATCACGGGCAGCGCCCGATCCCACGTCGCATCGTTGAGGTTGCCCGTGATCCAGCGCATGGCGGCGGGCAGGTCGTACTCCGCGGCGCGCGCGATGACGTAGGAGACCACGGCCTGGCACATCGCGGCGACGCCGATGCCCACGAGGATCAGCCGCGCGCCCGATCCGCCGTTCCGGTAGGCGAGCAGGTAGATCGTGAGGGCGGCGGCGAGCGCGGCAGCCATCGCCAGAAACGACACAGCCGTCTCCCCGAGCCCGAGCACGACGATGCCGATGACGGCTGCGGCGCTCGCGCCGGTGTTGATGCCGATCACGTCGGGGCTCGCGAGGGCGTTGCGGAGCATCGACTGGAAGATGACGCCGCCCATTCCGAAGCACAGACCCGTGAACAGCCCGGTCACCGCGCGGGGAAGGCGCAGCTCGCCCACCGTGAAGGACGCTCCGGAAACGCGTTGCCCGGTGAGCACCCCCCACACCTGGACGGGGGAGTAGACCGTCTGCCCGAGCATCAGGGAGAGCGAGAAGGCGGCGATCACGAGGAGGACGAGGATGCCGGTGATCAGCGCCCACCTGCGGCGCCGCCGCTGGCGCCCGGCGATGACGGAGGTCAGCGCGGGGGGAGACGGGGAGACGAGGGTGGCGGTCATAGCGCTCTCATCCTCTGGCGCCGGACGAGCGCGATGAAGAACGGGGCGCCGACCAGGGCGGTGACGATGCCGACCTCGATCTCTTCGGGTCGTGCGACGACGCGGCCGACGATGTCGCCGAGAGTGAGCAGAGTGGCTCCGCCGAGAGCTGACACGGGGAGCAGCCAGCGGTGGTCGACACCGACGACGAGACGGATCATGTGCGGGACGACGAGACCGACGAAGCCGATGGGCCCGGCGACCGCGGTCGCCGCTCCGCACAGGATGACGGCCCCACCGGTGGAGACGAGCCGCGCCGTGCGCACGCGCGCGCCGAGCCCCGCGGCGAGCTCATCGCCGAGGGCGAGGGTGTTCAGTGTCGAGGCGCACGCGAGGCAGATCACCAGGCCGGCGAGGAGGAATGGAAGCACCTGAAGGATGGTCTCGAACGTCGCGCCGCCGACGCCGCCGATCTGCCAGAAGCGGAAATCGTTCATGACGTTGATGCGCGGAAGGAGGACGGCGCTGGTGAGAGAGCTGAAGGCCACGGCGCTCACGGCGCCGGCGAGCGCAAGACGCAGAGGTGTCGCGCCGCCGCGGCCGAGCGAGCCGATCGCGTAGACGAGGACCGCGGCCGCTGCGGCACCGATCATGCCGACCCAGATATAGGACGTCGCCGAACCGAGCCCGAAGAACGCGATACCCACGACGATGGCGAGCCCCGCGCCGCCGTTGATGCCGAGGATCTGCGGGTCGGCGAGGGGATTGCGCGTGGCCCCCTGCAGGACCGCGCCCGAGACCGCGAGAGCCGCGCCGACGAGGATCGCCAGCAGCGTGCGCGGAACGCGCTTGGCGACCGCGGCCGCCGAAGCCGTGTCGGTGGAACCGGTGAGCCCAGCCCAGACGTCGGCCGGCGTGACATCGCGAGCCCCGAACGTGACCGACAGGATCGCGGCGACGACGAGGACGATGACGAGCGCCACGACACCGACGGCGCGGCGCCGCCCCCAGCGCCGCGGGCGGGCGTCGCCGGGGGCGGTGGGTGCCGGAGCGAGAGTGCTCATCGCGCCGACGCGCGAGGGGTCCGCATCAGGACGCGGCCTTCTCCGCCGCGGCACCGACGAGGCCGATGTACTCGTCGCCGTAGCTCGTGCCGATGTTGAGCGGCGTCGGGGTGATGGCCGACGAGAGGGTCGAGCCGCTCTCGATCACAGCGATCGCGCCGTTCGCCACGGCCGGGATCTTGGACAGCAGCGGGTCGGCCTGCATCGCGGCGATCATGCCGTCGGCTCCGTACGCCACCATCACCTGGACGTCGGCGAAGTTCTCGATCTGCTCGGTGGAGGGGGTGAACCAGAAGGTGTCCGATGCCGCCGACTGCGAGGCGACGTACGAGGACGGCGCGAGCCCGAGCTCCTCGAGGTAGCCCATGCGCGGGTCCAGCGTGTTGTAGAAGCCGAGCGTCGACAGGTTGGTCGGGTCGTAGTACGTGAGGAGCGACTTCTTGCCGGCGATGGCGGGGTACTTCGCCGCTTCGTCGGTGATGTGCTTCTCCTTGTCGGCGACGAGTGCCTCGGCCTCGTCCTTCAGGCCGAGTGCGGTGCCGTCGAGGACGGTCATGTCCTGCCAGGTGGTGCCCCACGCGACGTTCTGGAACGTCACGACCGGCGCGATCTTGCTGAGCGTGTCGTACTGCTCCTGCGTCATGCCGGAGTACGCGGCCAGGATGACATCGGGCTGCGCGTCGGCGATCGCCTCGTAGTCGTAGCCGTTGGTCTCGTCCATGAGCACGGGGGTCTCCGCGCCGAGCTCGGCGAGCTTGTCCTTCGTCCAGGGCAGCAGGCCGTCGCCGTCCTCGTCCGCGTAGGTCACCTTCGGCATGGCGACGGGGACGACACCGAGCGCCAGAGCGACGTCCTGGTTGCCCCAGTCGACGGTGACGACCCGCTCGGGCTTGGCGGTGATGGTCGTCTCGCCGAACACGTTGCTGAGTGTCACGGGGAAGGCGCCGTCCGCCTCGGTGGATCCCTCCGAGGCGCCGGGGGCGGCTGAGGTGCCGGCGCAGCCGGAGAGGACGAGAGCGGAACCGACGGCGAGAGCCGCCAGAGCGCGGAATCGGGACACGAAGAGCCTCCTGCGTGTTAGGTAAGGATAGGCTTAGTTTAGGTCAGGTCTCGGGGGAGAACGCAAACCCGGATGCCGAGACCGCGGGCGATCGTCTCGACGGCGAGGTATCGAGGCTCGGGGTGACCCCGCTCGTTGTCGGGGGACGTTCGGCGACCCGGCCGTATACTGGGTGGCTGGCCTTTCTCTGGCCGATCCCCGACCCCGAAGAACGGACGTTCGCTGTGCTTGCCGTGCACGACCTCGAGATCCGCGTGGGTGCCCGCGTGCTCATGTCCGACGTATCGTTCCGCGTCTCCGACGGCGACAAGATCGGCCTCGTGGGGCGCAACGGTGCGGGAAAGACCACGCTGACGAAGGTGCTTGCGGGCGATCTGCTGCCGTCGAACGGCGGCGTCGACCGCTCGGGCGAGCTCGGTTACCTCCCTCAGGACCCCCGCTCGGGTGACCCCGAGATGCTCGCGCGCACGCGCATCCTCGACGCGCGCGGGCTCGGCTCGCTCGCCCTCGGCATGCACGAGGCGTCGATGGCGATGGGCGACGACGACCCGGCCGTCGCGGCGAAGGCGATGAAGAAGTACGCCCGGCTCACCGAGCAGTTCGAGGCCGCGGGCGGGTACGCGGCCGAAGCCGAGGCGGCATCCATCGCCCACAACCTCTCGCTGCCGGACCGCATCCTCGACCAGCCGCTGAAGACCCTCTCCGGTGGTCAGCGTCGCCGCATCGAGCTCGCGCGCATCCTCTTCTCGGACGCGCAGACGATGATCCTCGACGAGCCGACCAACCACCTCGACGCGGACAGCGTCGTGTGGCTGCGCGAGTTCTTGAAGGGCTACAAGGGCGGCCTCATCGTGATCTCGCACGACGTCGAGCTCGTGGGCGAGACGGTGAACCGCGTCTTCTACCTGGATGCCAACCGCCAGGTCATCGACGTCTACAACATGAACTGGAAGAACTACCTGCGCCAGCGGGTGGCTGACGAGGAGCGCCGCAAGAAGGAGCGCGCCAACGTCGAGAAGAAGGCGACCGCTCTGCAGCTGCAGGCCGCGCGCTTCGGTGCGAAGGCGTCGAAGGCCGCCGCCGCGCACCAGATGGTCGCGCGCGCCGAAAAGATGCTCTCGGGCCTCGACGACGTGCGTCAGGACGAACGGGTTGCCAAGCTCCGCTTCCCCAAGCCGGCGCCGTGCGGCAAGACCCCGCTCATGGCATCCGGTTTGTCGAAGTCGTACGGCTCGCTGGAGATCTTCACCGACGTCGACCTCGCCATCGACCGCGGCTCGCGCGTGGTCATCCTCGGGCTCAACGGTGCGGGAAAGACGACGCTGTTGCGCATCCTCGCCGGCGTCGACCAGCCCGACACGGGCCAGCTCGAGCCGGGCCACGGCCTCAAGATCGGTTACTACGCGCAGGAGCACGAGAACCTCGACGTCAACCGCTCGGTACTCGAGAACATGATGTCGTCGGCCCCGCACATCACGGCGACCGAGGCCCGGAAGGTCCTCGGATCGTTCCTGTTCGTCGGCGATGACGTGCTCAAGCCGGCCGGCGTTCTCTCGGGCGGTGAGAAGACGCGCCTGTCGCTCGCGACGCTCGTGGTCTCGTCGGCGAACATGCTGTTGCTCGACGAACCGACGAACAACCTCGACCCCGCCTCGCGCGAAGAGATCCTCGGCGCGCTCGCGCATTACGAGGGCGCCGTCGTCCTCGTCTCGCACGACGAGGGCGCCGTCGAGGCGCTGAATCCTGAGCGCGTGCTCATCCTCCCTGACGGGGTGGAAGACATCTGGGGCCGCGACTACGCGGATCTGATCACGCTGGCCTGACCGGGCCGGCCTGGCACGGCCCGGCGGGGCGTCCCCGGATTACGGATGCCAGGGCACCGGCATCCGCTCCCGTTCAGCGTGCGTCGAGAAGCGCGTCCTCGTCGTCGGCGTCGCGATCCTTCGGGCGCTTGCGCGCGCGGTGCAGGGCGACCGGGTCCACGCGACGGCGGGGTTCGGTGCTCTCGCTCACGGGCGGCGCGACCGGTGCGAGCTCGTCGTCGTCGTCGGCGGCGTCGGCTTCTTCGCGGCGGAGCTTGCGCTCGCTGACGATCACGTAGGTGATGAAGCCGAAGCCCATGAGGGCGAACAGGATCCACTGAATCGCGTACGACAGGTACGGCCCGGGGTCGTCGCTCGGCGGGTCGACGGGCAACGGGGCGTCGGCGGGAGCCGGGTCCTCCGACATGAGCAGTCCGTAGGCGCCGGGCTCGATGGGCCCCGTCTGCTCGGCGACGAGGCCGAGGTTGATCGTCGGCACCTGACCGGCCTCAGCGGTGCGTCCCGAGGTCGGCGCGGCCTCGCCGGGACGCAAGCGCGCCTCGACGGTCACGGTGCCCGAGGGGGGAGCGGGGATGTCGTCGGGCAACGACTGGCTGTTGCCCGGCGGGAGCCAGCCGCGGTCGATGAGGAAGACACGGCCGTCGGTGAGGCGGAACGGCACGAGCTGCTCGTAGGCGGCGGAGCCGTTGTGTGCGCGGTTGCGCACGAGCAGCTGCTCGTCGGCCAGGTACTGGCCCTCGAGCCGCACCGGCCTCCATTCGTCGGAGGGCGTCAGGTCGGCGCCGGGAGCGAGCAGGTCGCCCAGCGCGACCGGTGTCGCGTCGTAGTTGTCGGTGACGAGCTGCAGCTGCTCGCTGCGCTCGGCGTTGCGCGAGAACTGCCAGTTCGACAGGTACGCGCACGCGATCGCGAAGAGCACGGCGATGCCGACGTACATCGCCCAGCGTGCCCCCGTGGGCATTTCGCGTGCGCTCACAAGGCTCCACCTGCTCGGGCCCCCGCCGACAGAGCCTGCACCTGAACGGGGAAGTCGCGGGCGCTCAAGAACTCGCGGAGATACGACACGTGCGCTTCGCACGCCACCCACGTCTTGCGGCGGTCGGCGGTGTGAATGCGCGGGTTGCGCCAGAGGATCGCCCACACGGCCGCGTCTCGGCATCCGGCTCGCGAGCACTCCGCGGCCTCGACGGTCACGAGCGGTCGTCGCGAGGGGCGTCGAGTCGCGGCGTCTCGGCGATGCGGATCACGGTGGGGCCGGCGGGCGCCGGCGTCGGGGCAGCCGGGGCGGACGCCTCGAGAGACCGCTCGGGCGCCTCGGCCGTGCGTGCACCCACGTCGGCGCCCACGTTCGCCACGATCACGGCGAGGTAGGGGAGGAAGATCGCTCCGGCGGCGAAGACGAAGGTGTACCACCCGTAGGGGTGGACGACGGCCATGAGCACGAAGCACGCGATGCGGATCCCCATCATCACCATGTACTTGGTGAAACGGGAGCCGGCGTCTTCCCGCGGAGCCTGCGGGAGAGACGTCGCGGATTGGGCGCGGGGCGATGTCTTCACGGTCCCCCCAGGGTACGCCCGATCGGGGACGGTGCGGACCGTTCAGTAGCGGTAGCTCGAGCTGGTCGAGACCGCCACGATGATGATGAAGACGATGAAGATCGCGATCAGGGCGATGTTCACCCAGCCGAGGATCACACCCGTGAGGGCGAGACCGCGCCCCTTCTCGCCGCTGCGCTTGATCTGAGCGAGTCCGATGTGTCCGGTGATGACGCCGACGAGCGGACCGACGAACGGCAGCATGACGAAACCGGCGATGGATGCCACGAGCGAGATGATCGCGAGGACGTTCGTCCGCGCGGCCGCCGCGTACGAGCCGTACCCCTGGGTGCCGTAGCCGGCGTAGCCCTGTGCGCCGTATGTCGCAGTGCCATACGCGGGCGCCGGGTATCCCTGGGCTCCGTAGGGGGTGGCGCCGTAGGCGGGAGCGGCGTCGGCCGCCGGGGCGCCGTAACCGGTCGAACCGGACGCGGGAGCGGCGTCGGTCGCGGGCGC
>NZ_LDRU01000097.1 GCF_001476285.1 Microbacterium testaceum
GCCATGGCATCCGGCCCCTCCCTCGTCGGGGTGACGAGACGTCGGGGCTACGCGGCCTTGCCGAACTGGATCGCCCGGACGATCTGGAAGACGCCGAGGACGACCAGCGAGATGCCGATCAGCAGGAAGAGCGTCACGGCGCCCAGGAGCGGCGAGAACAGCAGGACGACGCCCGCCAGGATGCTGACGATCGCGAAGAAGATCGTCCACGCGCGCGCCTTCGTTCCGTGGCTGACGGTCGTGAGCGAGACGACGCCCTCCACGATCCACAGGATGCCGACGAGGGTGCCGATGAAGACCCCGAACCACGCGGTGGTCGCGGACAGATTCGCGAACGAGAAGACGCCCGCGACGATGAAGAGTACGCCGAGGACGATGTAGCCGATGCGGGCCCAACCGGAGCGCCAGAAGAGGCCGATCGCGATGTTCACGAGGCCCGCGATGATGACGTAGACCGAGATGATTCCGACGGCGATCTCGGCGGTGCGACCCGGCCAGATGAGGATCAGCAAACCGATGACGAGCGACAGCGCGCCGCTGACGCCGAGAGCGGTGCGGACGGCTCCGACGGCGGGGCTGGTCGTGGACGAGGGCGACATGGTGAGCCTTTCTGAGTGAAAGCTGAGAACAGTGCTCACCTTAGACCCGAGGATGAGACTCTCGCCAACGCGTCGTCCCTGACGGTCACGCGGGGGAGTGCTCGAGGAGGAGCGCCACCGCGAACAGGACGGGAAGGCATCCGATCGTCGAGATGAAGACGACGTCCCGCGAGAGGATCTCGCCCACGCCGTAGCGCTGGGCGAAGTTGAAGACGTTCTGCGCGGTCGGGAGGGCCGCGAGGACAACGACGACGAAGACCTGGTCGGCGGGCAGTGCGAACCACGTGGCGACCGCCCATGCGAGCGCGGGCATCGCGACGAGCTTCAAGGCGGAGGCGAGGATCACGTCGAGGCGGCGTCCGGGCTCGGTCAGCACACGCTGCCCGTACAGCGACATGCCGTAGCTCATCAGCAGCACCGGCACGCAGGCGCCGGCGATGAGATGCAGCGGGTCGAAGACGATCGGCGGCAGATCGATGTCGAGCACGGCGACCAGCACCCCGAGGGCCGAGCCGATGAGCATCGGGTTCTTCGCCGTCTGCCGGAGGATGCGCCACGGCGATCGCGAGCCGGAGGTCGCGGCATCCAGGATCGACAGCGCGATGGGCATCAGCACGAGCAACTGGAACAGGATCACCGGAGCGGAGTACGCCGCGTTGCCCAGCATGTAGAGCGAGATCGGGATGCCGATGTTGTTGCTGTTCACCTGCCCGGCGGACAGCGCACCGATCACCGTTTCGCCGACGCGCCGCCGGAGGATCATGGCGGAGATGAGCGCGTAGATGCCGATGATGACGGCCGCGGTGATCATCGAGACGGGGAGGAGAGCCGAGAACAGAGTGCCGACGTCAGCCGTCGCCAGCACGGTGAACAACAGGAAGGGCGACAGGACGAAGAACGTCAGTCGACTGAGGACGGGACGGGCGTGCGGTCCGAGGAGGTCGATCCGAGCGATCACGTATCCGACGACGACCGCGAGACCGACGACCGCGAAGCCCGTGAGGACGCCGCTCATCCGCGGGTCCGGGGGAGAGGCGCGGGGGCGGCGGAAGGCATCCCTCCGAGCGTAGTGCGAGGAACGGCGCCGTCGAATCGTTACACGGCGGTCCCCGAGACCGGCGTCGGGCCGCCGATAGCATCGGCTCACGACCGCGGATCGGGAGAGTCCGCGGCTCGTTTCACCCATCGAGAGGAATCACGTGCGCACGCTGCTGGAGAAGAAGACCGCTTTGGCCCTGGGGGCCTCTATCATCGTGGCCGCCGCGGCGTTCGGGCTGACGGGATGCTCGAGCCCCGCTCCGTCGACGGCAGACCAGGCTGCGCCCTCGGCCGCGTCGGCGAGCGCGAAGGCGGATGACGCCGACGACGACCTCGACGACGAACTCGACGACTACGCCGCCGACATCGACGACGCGAACGCCTCGAGCTTCGACACCGCGCGAGCGGTCGTCGACGCATTCGTGGCGGCCGGTGGCGTCTGCACCGACCCGAAGGACTCTGGTCTCTCGCTCGCCACGTCGTCGATCGACTGCACGGGTGCGTCCGGTCAGATGCAGACCGTCGCGGTGTTCGCGACGGCCGATGAGGCGCAGAAGTGGTTCGACGCGCAGACGGTGGTCAAGGTCGGTGAGGTGACCAGCTACCTGCTCGGCGAGAACTGGGCGATGGTGGCCGACGGTTCGGCGATGAACATCGCTCAGAAGCTCGGGGTCCGCACCCAGACGCTCGTGATGCGCTGAGATCGGTCGCCGTTCCCGCCGCGTCAGCGCGAGCCGGGAACGGCGACCTGCTGCGCGGGTGCGGGATCCTGCACCGCAGGAACGCTCGGTGAGGGAGACGGCGCGATCTCCGTCACGTGCTGCGTCGGAGCGAGGAGCGAGAGGGCCAACACGTGGCCTCCGACGACGAGCACCGCGGCCAGCACGGCGGCCCCCAGCCAGGCACGGCGGATGGCGGGCCGTCCACGTGCCGTCGCGCGCCGACGGACGTCGCTCGCGGGCCTCGGCACTGCGCCGGAGTCGGCGGGCGGAGCCGTCTCGGGAACCGACGTCGCGGCGGAGACCTCGAGGTCGGGAAGCGGCGCCCAGGGAGCCGTCTCGACGTCGAGGAGGTCGAGGAGGTCGAGGTCGTCGGCATCCAGGATCTCGATAGCCGGCGAAAGGGCGAGCGCTGCCGCTCGTTCGGCGATCACGGCCGCCGGGGGGCGCACCGCGGGATCGAACGCGGTCATGTCGGTGAGCAGCGACGCCCACTCGCGACCCACGGAGGCAGGAATCGACGGGGGACAGGCGAGTCGTGCCAGTACCGTCTCCTGCAGCGTCCCGCCCCGGTAGGGGTGCAGGCGCGTGAGGGCTTCGATGGTGAGCAGCCCGAGGGAGTAGATGTCGGACGCCGGCTGGGGCGGCTCGCCGCGGATCTGTTCGGGGGCCAGGTACGCGGCCGTTCCGATAAAGGTTCCCGGGGTGGTCAGACGCGTCGCATCGATCAGGTGGGCGACGCCGAAATCGGCGAGAACGGCCTCGAAGCCGTGCGGAGAATGGCGGGTGGGACGCAGGAGCACGTTCGACGGCTTCACATCGCGGTGGACCACGCCGGTGGCGTGCACCGCGGCGAGGGCGCGCGCGAGATCGACGAGCAGCGCCGCGACGAAGGCGGGCTCCAGAGCGCCCGCTTCGATGCGTCGCTGCAGGGAAGGGCCGTCGACGTACTCCATGACGAGGTAGACGTGGTCGCCGGCGTCGAGGCGCGCGTCGTAGAGCGTGACGAGCGACGGGTGGTCGAACGCGGCGAGCACACGTGCTTCGGACAGACGACGCCCGGGTTCGATGGCGTCGGCCTGGTCGGTGTGGAAGAGCTTGATCGCCACGTCGCGCGCGAGGACGGTGTCGCGCGCGCGGAAGACACGGCCCATTCCGCCGGCCCCGACGCGGTCGGACAGCACGTAGCGACCTCCGAGGGTGTCGCCGGTGTGCGGCATAGCGGCATCGATCGACTGGCTCATCCGGTCCTTCGGTTCAGCGAGCCTGCGCGCACCTCGACGACGGGCGGCACCTGACTCTTCTGGGACGCTACGCGCGGAAGGACCGCTCGATTCGGGGGTGGTGCGACGGTGCCGCGGGGTACATAATGCGGCCCGAACCTGACGCTAGCGCCGCGATCGTGGCACCGCCGATAATGCACATTATGTCAGCTCGAGTTCGGACGGGCGTCCCCCCTCCACCCGCGGTGTGTTTCCTGTCGAGTGTCCACGACACGCCGTAACGGTGCGCGCCAGAGCGGCGTGTCTTGGACACTCGACGCGGGATCGGGCGGTCAGCGCACCCAGTGCGACGTCACGTCGAGCACACGCGAGCCGCTGAGGTCGGCGAGCGACAGGCCGGCGAATCGCAGCGCGGACTCCGAGGTCTGCCAGCGGAATCGCGGTGCGTCGGTGACGGCCGCCTCGACGACGGTCTCTGCGGCATCCTCCGCCGACTGCGCGCTCGCGAACGACGTCGCCGCGCGATCGAGGTACGCCTGCTGGAGGGCCGCGTACGGGCCGGGCTCGGCGCGCTCGACCGAGGCGGTGAACGATGACGCGACGGCACCCGGCTCGACGATCGACACGTCGATGCCGAAGGGGGCGACGACCGGCGCAAGGGACTGCATCAGGCCCTCGACGGCGAATTTCGCGGCACAGTAGGCGTCCGAGAAGGGCTGCCCCACCGCTCCCCCGACACTCGTGACGGTGACGATCCGGCCCCTGCCCCGTTCTCGCATCCCGGGCAGCACGAGTCGGCTCAGCCGCGCGACGGAGAGGTAGTTCGTGTCGAGCTGCGACTGGAGGTCTTCGTCGCTGAGCTGCTCGAGGGTGCCGACGGCGCCGCGGCCGGCGTTGTTCACGAGGATGTCGAGCGGGCCGGCGTCGGCGACGAGCGAACGAGCGCCCTCGGCGTCGGTGACGTCGAGCGCGCGGATGTCGAGCTCCACCCCCGCCTCGGCGGCGGCCGCGCGCAGGGCGTCGGCGCGGCCCGTGTCGCGGACGGTGGCGATCACGTCGACGCCGGTTCGCGCGAGGCCGATCGCGGTGTGAAGGCCGATGCCGCTGGAGGTGCCGGTGACGAGTGCGAGGGTCATGTGCTCATTGTGGACCGTGCCGCTGTCCGGAGCCTATGAGCCGATCGTGCCCGCTCCCCCGGCGCTACTCCGCGGTGGCCACGCGGATCAGGAATGCCCCGGCGGCACCCTCGCTATCGAGGTCGACCAGGAGGCCCTTCTCGGGAAGATCGACCGGCACGGGCGTCGCCGCCATGCACGACACCGAGAGCGGGTCGATGACCGACGTCCCCGCCGAGGTCGCGATCCGCCCGGTCATCATCTCGGGGCCGGCGCACTCGAGCGTGACGGTGTACGCGCCGGGCTGAACGGTCCGATTCTCGCTGCGGTGCGGAGCCACCTGGCCGCTGTCGCCGAAGGTCCCCCACGACTGCCAGAGGTACTCCCCCACCTCCGCGTCGGCGACCTCGTCGTCGAAGTATCCCGCCCAGGGGTCGGGCGTAGGCGGCGCAGTCGTGGTCAGCGAGGGCGACGGCGCCGCAGAGGTCGCCGAGGGTTGTTCCGCCTCACCCCCGGAGCATCCCGCGAGGGCGCCGAGCGCGATCGCGGTGCCGGAAAGGGCCAGAATTCGCGTGTTCGAGGGAGACATCCGGCGATCCTAGGCATGCGGATGCCGAGACACCAGGGGGTCGTTCGTTCGGTGCCCACGTGTCGCGCGCGCACCTGCGACCGGCGACACTCACCCGCCCGGCGTCAGCTCCACCCACTCGCCGCCGAACTTCGGAGCGCGACCGTCTCCGGAGGACGTGCCCGCGAGCCGGCGACGGATCCACGGAGCGACGTGCTCGCGGTAGTAGGCCGACCCCTTCAACCGCTCGACCTCGGGGATGTCACGCAGACGCCACCAGTCGGCTGGCGCGGACAGCCCGACCGCTTCGATCACGCGCGCGGCGACCCGGTGATGTCCGCGGGGGTTCATGTGCAACCGGTCGACCGACCAGAACTCGCCGCGGGCGAGCTCGCGATCGAACCAGTTGTACGCCGTGATGACGTCGGGGCGCGATGCCAGCCGCTCCTCGACCGCCTTCGACAGGCGATCGCCGCGCATCTGCAGGACCCGCCCCAGAGGCAGCCCCGCCGACGGGTTCGCACCCGACAGCACGATGAGCTGCACGCCCTCCTCGTCGCACCTCCGCAGCACGTGCTCGAAGAATCCGACGATGCGTTCGAGGTCCGCCCGCGGACGGAGCATGTCGTTGCCCCCGCCGTTGAACGACAGGTGGGTCGGCTTCAGCGCCAGAGCGGGCTCGAGCTGTTGCTCGACGATGGGTTGGATGAGCTTGCCGCGGATCGCGAGGTTGGCGTACTCGATCGGTTCGCCCGCGGCATCCGCCCATCCCTGGGCCGCGAGGTCGGCCCACCCTCGCACGGTGCCGTCGGGGAGTTCGTCGCCGACCCCCTCGGTGAACGAGTCGCCGATCGCGACATAGCGGACGGATGCCATTTCTCCAGCCTATGCCGCGGTCCGCGCTCGTTCGGGGCGCGTGCGTCCGTTCGGGGCGGGGAATCCCGTGCCCCGAGGGGAAGGGCGCGCCCCAAACCGCGGTGCCCGGGTCAGGAGAGCGCGCGCCCGCGTTGCTCGCGGAGGAAGAGAGACGCGACCACTGCAACCGCGAAGAACGCCGCGAACACGATGAACAGCAGCGGAGCACCGCCCGCGGCGAGCAGCGGCGGGACCGACAGGGGCGCCAGGATCGACGCGATGCGCCCCACGCCCGCGGCCCACCCGGCGCCGGTCCCCCGCAGGGACGTGGGGTACGTCTCGGGCGTCGCGGCGTAGAGGGCACCCCAGGCGCCGAGGTTGAAGAACGACAGCAGCATTCCGGTCGCGATCACCGCGACCTCACCGGAGGCGGTGCCGAACAGCACGGCGGCGATCGCCGAGCCGGCGAGGAAGGTCGCGAGCGTCGCGCGTCGCCCCCACGCCTCGATGAGCCACGCGGCGACGGCGTACCCCGGCAGCTGGGCCAGGGTGATGATGAGCGTGAAACCGAAAGAGCGCACGAGATCGTACCCCTGCGCCACGAGGATCGTCGGGATCCAGATGAAGGCGCCGTAGTACGAGAAGTTCACGCAGAACCACAGCACCCAGAGGCTCGCCGTGTGCGCGCGAAGGGCCGGCGACCACAGCGCACCGACGCGGGCGCGAGGAGCGGGAGCGGATGCCGACACCCCGTCGTTCGACGGCTCCAACGACACGCGACCCGCGGCGGCCTCGAGGTCTCGGACGATCGCGACGGCTTCGCCGTTGCGTCCTCGCGACGCCAGCCATCGCGGCGACTCGGGCAGGCCCCACCGGACGATCAGCGCGTAGACCGCGGGGATCGCGCCGAGCGCGAACGCCCAGCGCCACCCATCGGCGGAAGAGGGCACCACGAGGTAGCCGATGACCGCCGCGGCCGTCCAGCCGACGGCCCAGAACGCCTCGAGGAAGACGATGACGCGCCCGCGGATCCGAGCCGGAGCAAACTCGCTGACGTAGGTCGAGGCCACGGGCAGTTCAGCGCCGAGCCCGAGACCGACGACGAAGCGCAGCACGAGGAGCGCCGCGAGTCCGCCGACGAGTGCGCTGGCCCCCGTCGCGACGCCGTAGACGAGGAGCGTCAGCGCGAACACCTGACGCCGCCCGAAGCGGTCGGCGAGGAGCCCGCCGAGGCTCGCGCCGATCGCCATTCCCGCGAATCCCGCCGAGGCGATCCACGAGGCCTGCGCGGGCTCCAGCTTCCACTGTGCCGCCAGCGCGGCGATGATGAACGAGATGAGCCCGACGTCCATGGCATCCAGGGCCCAGCCCAGTCCCGAGCCGCCCAGGATCTTCCCGTGACGCCGGGTGAACGGCAGGGCGTCGAGACGCTCGGACACCCGCACGGTGTCGGTGCTCGCGCTCACGAGGCCGCTGCGTCGGAATCGGACTCGGCGAGCATCTCCCGGACGAGCGGCAGGACGCGCGTGCCGTAGAGCTCGATGCTCGACATCAGGCGGTCGTGCGAGATCGACCCGCTGGCGAACTTCATCTGGAAGCGCGAGGCACCCAGCGTCCGGACGGTCGCGGCGATCTTCGTGGCGACCGTCTCGGGCGAGCCGATGTACATCGCCCCCTCGGGGCCGACGTCGTGCTGGAAGCGCAGGCGGTTGTACGCGGGCCACCCGCGCTCGCGACCGATGGTCGTGTTCAGCTCAGCGACGCCCTCGTAGGCCTCGTCCCACGCCTGCTGGTCGGTCTCGGCCACGTGGCCCGGCGAATGCACCGAGATGGGCATCGCGGGCTTGCCGAACTCCTGCAGCGACTGCCGGTAGAGCTGGGCGAACGGCCGGAAGCGGGCGGAGGACCCGCCGATGATCGCGAGGACGAGACCGTAGCCGTATCGGGCGGCGCGCACGACGGATTCGGGCGACCCGCCGACACCGACCCACGCCTTCAGCCCGTTCTCGGTCTTGGGGTACACGTCGGCATCCCGGAGCCCTGCCCGGGTGCGCCCCGACCAGGTGACCGGCTTCTCGTCGAGGAGGAGCGAGAAGAGCTCGAGCTTCTCCTCGAACAACTGCTCGTAGTCGTTCAGGTCGTACCCGAAGAGGGGGAACGACTCGATGAACGACCCCCGCCCGAGGATGACCTCGGCGCGGCCGTTCGAGACGGCGTCGAGCGTGGCGAAGCGCTCGTAGACGCGGACCGGGTCGTCGGACGACAGGACCGTGACCGCGGTGCCGAGGTGGATGTTCTTCGTACGCGCGGCGGCCGCGGCGAGGACGATCTCCGGGCTCGTGACCGCGAAGTCCTTGCGGTGGTGCTCCCCCACCCCGAAGAACGACAGCCCGACCTCATCGGCGAGCACCGCCTGCTCCACGACGTTGCGGATGGTCTGCGCGTCGCTCTGCAACGACCCGTCGGGGCCGCGCGAGATGTCTCCGAAGGTGTCGAGGCCCAGCTCGACGGGGGTGGCGTCCATGAGATCTCCTTGCATTCGGATGAATGAACTTTACGCGAGGGGAAAACATTCCCCGGCACGGACGAGGGGCGTCGCCGTAGCGACGCCCCTCGGGGGATCAGACGGATGCCAGGGCGGCCCGCAGCGTGTCGAGACCGACGCCGCCGATGTCGAGGGCCCGCGTGTGGAACTGCTTCATCGAGAAGTCCGCGCCGCGGCGCTCCCGCTCCTCCTCCCGGACCTGCTCCCAGATGCGCTGCCCGACCTTGTACGCGGGAGCCTGTCCCGGCCAACCGAGGTAGCGATTGACCTCGAAGCGCACGAACTCCTCGCTCATGTTGACGTTCTTCAGCATGAACGCGAGCGCGTAGTCGTGGTCCCACGTGCCCGTGCCGTCGAGGCGCGGCTTGCCGAGGTGCACGCCGATGTCGAGCACGACGCGTGCGGCGCGCATGCGCTGCCCGTCGAGCATGCCGAGGCGATCCGCGGGGTCGTCGAGGTAGCCGAGCTGCTCCATCAGACGCTCGGCGTACAGCGCCCAGCCCTCGGCGTGGCCGCTCGTGCCCGCCAGGAGGCGGCGCCACGAGTTCAGCTGCGCGCGGTTGTACACGGCCTGGGCGATCTGCAGGTGGTGGCCCGGGACACCCTCGTGATACACCGTGGTCAGCTCGCGCCAGGTGTCGAAGGTGTCGACGCCCTCGGGAACCGACCACCACATGCGGCCGGGGCGCGAGAAGTCGTCGGTCGGTCCGGTGTAGTAGATCCCGCCCTCGTTGGTCGGGGCGATCATGCACTCGAGCTTGCGGATGGGCTCGGCGATGTCGAAGTGGGTGCGCGCGAGCTCTTCCACGGCCTTGTCGCTCGTGCGCTGCATCCACTCCTGGAGCGCCTTCGTGCCGCGGAGCTTGCGCGACTCGTCCTTCTCGAGGAAGGCGACCGCTTCTTCGACGCTCGCGCCGGGAAGGATCTCGTTCGCGATCGCCTCCTGCTCGGCGACCATGCGGGCGAGCTCTTCGACGCCCCAGTCGTAGGTCTCGTCGAGGTCAATCTCGGCGCCGAGGAACTGGCGTGAGTGCAACGCGTACATCTCGCGACCGACGCCGTCCGCCTCGCCCGCGACCGGGGCGAGCTCCGAGGAGAGGAAGGAGGCCAGGCCGTCGTAGGCGACGCGGGCGGCGCCGGCGTTCTGGTCGAGGTCGCGCGCGAGCGAGGCGGGCAGCTGCCCCTCGGCGGGCGCGGCGTTCCCGACGAACTCGGCGAAGAAGCCGGTGTCGGCGGTGTAACGGGCGATCTGCGCGACGACCTCGTTCACCTGGCGACGAGCGGGCACGACCCCCTCGGCGATGCCACGGCGGAGGGTCGCGACGTAGCCGTCGATGGCCTCGGGCAGCGCCTTCATGCGCTCTAAGATCGTGGCCCAGTCATCGACCGTCGCGGTCGGCATGAGGTCGAAGGTCGCGCGGATGTCCTGCGCGGGTGACGCGATCACGTTCAGGTCGCGGAGGTGGGTCTTGGCCTCGTGCTGCTCGATCATCAGGTCGAGCTCGCGGACGAGGTCCATCTTCGTGACCGTGTCGATCGCGTCGACAGGCTCGGCCGCCTCGAGCGCGGCCTTCGTGGCGCGGGCGTCGGTGGTGAGGGCCTCGGCGCCTTCGGGGCTGTAGTCGCCGAAGCGGCCGTTGTACTCGTCGCGTCCGATGTAGGTGGCGAGCGTCGGGATGCGCTCCGCCAGGGTGTCGACCCACGCCTCGGCGATCGTGTCGATCGGCGTGGGGGTGCGTTGTGCGTCAGTCATCCTTCGAGCCTAGGGAAGCGAGAGCGCCCGCGCACCCCGGCGCGGCGCGGTTCCGTTCAGTGGCCCGCTTCGTCCCAGTCGTCGCCGCGGCCGATCTGCACGTCGAGGGGCACCGACAGCTCGGCCGCGTCCGCCATGCGGGCGCGCACGATGCTCTCCACGGCATCCCACTCCCCCGCCGCCACCTCGACGACGAGTTCGTCGTGGATCTGCAGCAGGACGCGCGAGCGCAGACCCGCGGATGCCAACTCCTCGCGGATCCGGAACAGGGCGACCTTCATGATGTCGGCGGCGCTGCCCTGGATCGGGGCGTTGAGGGCCGCGCGCTCGGCGTTCTCGCGCAGCACGCGGTTCATGCTGGTGAGGTCGGGGAACGGGCGCCGGCGGCCGAAGATCGTCTCGGTGTATCCGTCTTGGCGAGCCTGCTCGACCGAGCCGCGCAGGTAGTCGCGGACCGCACCGAAACGCGCGAAGTACTCGAGCATGAGCTTCTTGGCCTCGGACTGCTCGATGCGCAACTGCTTGGAGAGACCGAAGGCCGACAGACCGTAGACGAGGCCGTACGACATCGCCTTGACCTTCGTGCGCATCGCGGGCGTGACCTCGGACGGCTCGACGCCGAACACGCGCGCGCCGACGAAGCGGTGCAGGTCTTCGCCCGAGTTGAACGCCTCGATGAGGCCGGGGTCGCCCGAGAGGTGCGCCATGATGCGCATCTCGATCTGCGAGTAGTCGGCCGTGAGGAGGGTCTCATAGCCTTCGCCCACCTCAAAGGCTGCGCGGATGCGCCGGCTCTCCTCGGTGCGGATCGGGATGTTCTGCAGGTTCGGGTCGGTGCTCGAGAGGCGGCCGGTCTGGCTGCCGGTCTGCACGTACGTCGTGTGGATGCGTCCGTCCGGCCCGGTGGCGGTGTCGAGGGCGTCGATGATCTGCTTCAGCTTGGTCGCTTCGCGGTGCTTCAGCAGGAGGTCGAGGAACGGGTGCGGAGCGCTCTCTTGCAGATCGGCAAGGGCCGCGGCATCCGTGGTGTATCCGCTCTTCGTCTTGCGCGTCTTCGGCAGCTGCAGCTCGTCGAACAGCACCTCCTGGAGCTGTTTGGGCGAGCCGAGGTTCACTTCGTGCCCGATCGCCGCGTACGCGTCGCGAGCGAGGGCGTCGGCGCGAGCACCCAGCTCCGCGGAGAAGCCGGAGAGCTTCTCATGCGACACCGCGACGCCGGCGAGCTCCATGTCGGCGAGGGCGGTCAGCGTCGGCATCTCGATGTCGTCGAGCACCTCGGCCACGCGCTCGGGAAGCTCCGCCCGCTGCGCCTCGGCGACGCGGCGGATGAACCAGGCGAGCTGACCCGGGGTGGCCCCCTCGGTCTCGGGGACGAGCTGCGTGGGGTCGGCCTCGGGGAGCTTCTCGTCGAGGTAGCGCTGGACGAGGTCGCCCAGCGTCTTGTCGGGGAAGCTCGGACGCACGAGCCACCCGGCCAGGATCACGTCCGACGAGATGCCGCCGAGCGCGAGCCCTTCGCGCAGAAGCGCCTTGACCTGCGGCTTCGCATCGGCCATGACCTTGGGCGCATCGGATGCCAACCACCCGGCGAGGGCGTCGCGCACCGCGGGCGACCAGGTGGCCTCGGCGGCGCTGTCGGCGCGGGCGAGGCCGATCTGCACCGGCGCTCCCTGCGCGAGGACGAGCGTGAGGCCGACCGTGTCGGTGGACTCCCCCGCCCAGGCGGCCAGGGCGTCGGCGTCGAGGAGAGCGGGCGTCGGCGCGGTCGCCGTCGGACGCGCCTCTTCGGCGCCGTCGCCCGCGTCGGCGCCGAGAGCGTCGAACACGCGCGGCAGCAGCGTGCGGAATTCGAGGCGCGCGAAGATGTCGCGCACGGCCTGGCCGTCGAGCGGCTTCATCTCGAGGTCGGACGGCCCCACGGGCAGCTCGACGTCGCGCAGCAGGCGGTTGAGCGCACGGTTTCGCTTCACCCCGTCGAGGTGCTCGCGCAGGTTGTTACCCACCACACCGGTGACCTTGTCGGCGTTCTCGAGCAGGGCGTCGAGCGAGCCCCACTGCGTCAGCCACTTCACCGCGGTCTTCTCGCCCACCTTCGGCACACCGGGCAGGTTGTCGCTCGTCTCGCCGACGAGAGCGGCGATGTCGGGGTACTGCTCGGGAGGCAGGCCGTACTTCTCGATGACGGCCGCCGTGTCGTAGCGCTTGAGCTGAGAGACGCCCTGCACGTTCGGGTAGAGCAGCGTGACGTCGTCGTTGACGAGCTGGATCGTGTCGCGGTCACCGGAGCAGACGAGGACCTCGAAGCCCTGGGCCGCACCCTGCGTCGCGAGGGTCGCGAGGATGTCGTCGGCTTCGAAGTCCTCCTTCTTCAGGACCGGGACCCCCATCGCCTCGAGGCACTCCTGGAGAAGCGGGATCTGTCCCTTGAATTCGGCGGGCGACTCGCTGCGATTCGCCTTGTACTCGGCGTACTCCCGCGTGCGGAACGACTGTCGCGACGTGTCGAAGGCGACCGCGAGGTGCGTCGGCTTCTCGGCCTTGACGAGGTTCACGAACATCGACAAGAAGCCGTAGATCCCGTTGGTGTGCTGCCCGTCTTTCGTCGAGAAATTGTCGACCGGGAGGGCGTAGAACGCCCGGTAGGCCAGCGAGTGGCCGTCGACGACGAGGAGGGTAGGCTTTTCGGCATCCGTCACTCCTCCAGCCTAACGAGGACCACGGACACTGCCCCGGCCCGGCCCCGATCACGGCGATGACACGAAGGCGATGATGACGTCCACGACTCCCGATCCCCTGTCCGGCCTCGACTGGGTGAAGAAGCGCGGGATGGGCGCTCTCGCCGAGAAGATGGGCTTCGAATGGGTCGAATTCACCGTCGAGCGGTGCGTCGCCACCATGCCGGTCGAGGGCAACACCCAGCCCGTCGGTCTGCTGCACGGCGGCGCTTACGTCGTGCTCGGTGAGTCGCTCGGCTCGATGGCGGCGAACCTCCACGCGGGACCGGGCAAGCTGGCCGTCGGCATCGATATCAACGCCACTCACACGCGCTCCGCGACCTCGGGCCTCGTCACCGGCGTCTGCACGCCCATCCACCTCGGGCGGAGCCTCACGGTGCACGAGATCGCGATCTCCGACGATCAGGGGCGCCGGTGCTCGACCGTTCGCATCACCAACATGATCAAGGACGCGCCGCAGGGCTGAGACCCGCGCAGCGGGCTGTGGCTTCGACGAGCTCAGCCACCTTGCTCGCGTGCTGCCGGGCTGTGCAAGCGACGGCCTGCGGAGGTCCCGGAGCGTGTCGAAGGGACCTGTACCCCCTCCCCCGCGAACGAAAAATGGATGCCACCGAAGTGGCATCCATTTCGCGATGGGGTCGCGCTCAGCCCTTCTTGGGGGCCAGCTGCTCGATGATCGCCTTCGCGACGTCCTGCATGGTCAGTCGACGATCCATCGACGCCTTCTGGATCCAGCGGAAAGCCTCGGGCTCGGAGAGGCCCATCTTCTCGTTGAGAAGGCCCTTGGCGCGGTCGACGAGCTTGCGGGTCTCGAAGCGCTCGACCATGTCGGCGACCTCAGCCTCGAGCGTGATGATCTGCTCATAGCGGGCGAGGGCGATCTCGATCGCGGGCAGCAGGTCGTTCGGAGTGAACGGCTTCACGACGTAGGCCAGCGCGCCGGCCTCGCTCGCGCGCTCCACGAGCTCCTTCTGGCTGAACGCGGTCAGCAGGACGACGGGGGCGATGTGGTTCTTGCTCAGCTTCTCGGCCGCGCTGATGCCGTCGAGCTGGGGCATCTTGACGTCCATGATCACGAGATCCGGGCGCAGTTCGGTCGCCAGCTGCACGGCGGTCTCGCCGTCGCCGGCTTCACCGACGACGTCGTAACCGTTGTCGCGGAGGATCTCGACGATGTCGAGACGGATGAGCGACTCGTCTTCCGCCACGACGACGCGGCGGGGGGCGGCGGGCGCGGAGGCCGGAGCGGCTTCTTGATCAGTCACGTGACCATCCTAGGACTGGGAGGGCGCATCACCCGCGAGGAGCGTTGATGCGATAGAGGGCAAACGATACCGGGCCGACTCGGGAAGAGCCGACCCGGGGGTCGTACCGGTGGTGGGACTCGAACCCACACGTCTTTCGACAGAGCATTTTGAGTGCCCCGCGTCTGCCATTCCGCCACACCGGCTCGTGCTCGCGAACTCCCAATCTACCGGGAGAACACGAGCGACGCGCGCCGGCGGAACCGGCGCGCGTCGTCGACGATCAGACGTCCTGGTAGCCGGGGGCTGCACCGTGGACGGCGTCGCCCACACGGTGCACGCGCAGGTCGTTCGTCGAACCGGCGATCCCGGGAGGGGACCCGGAGATGACCACGACCTTGTCGCCGACCTTCGCGAGGTCGTTCGACAGCAGGTAGTCGTCGACCTGAAGGAACATCTTGTCGGTGTGCGGGACGTGCTCCACCAGCGTCGAGCGGACACCCCAGGTGAGGGCGAGGCGGCGACGGATGCCGGGCTCGGGCGTGAACGCGAGCATCGGGATCGTCGAACGCAGACGCGACATGCGGCGCGCGGAGTCGCCCGACTCGGTGAACACGCAGAGGTACTTCGCCTCGACGAAGTCGGCGACCTCGACCGCGGCCAGCGTGATGGCGCCACCCTGGGTGCGGGGCTTGTTGGTCAGCGGAGCGATGCGCTCGAGACCGTGCTCCTCGGTCGAGGCGACGATGCGGGCCATGGTCTCGACGACCACGACCGGGTAGTCGCCGACGCTGGTCTCGCCCGAGAGCATGACCGCGTCCGCGCCGTCGAGGACGGCGTTGGCGACGTCGGAGGTCTCGGCGCGGGTGGGCACCGGGCTGCTGATCATCGACTCGAGCATCTGCGTCGCGACGATGACGGGCTTCGCCATGCGGCGCGCGAGCTCGACGGCGCGCTTCTGAACGATCGGCACGGCCTCGAGCGGCAGCTCGACACCGAGGTCGCCACGGGCGACCATGATGCCGTCGAACGCGTCGATGATCTCTTCGAGGTTGTCGACCGCCTGCGGCTTCTCGATCTTGGCGATGACGGGGACGTAGCGTCCCTCCTCGGCCATGATCTCGTGCACGCGCTCGATGTCTTTGGCATCCCGAACGAACGACAGGGCGATGAGATCGGCGCCGGCCTTGAGGCCCCAGCGCAGATCGGCCTCGTCCTTCTCGCTCAGCGCGGGGACGTTGACGGCGACGCCGGGCAGGTTGATGCCCTTGTTGTTCGACACCGGGCCGCCGACGACGACCTCGGTGGTCACGACGGTGCCGTCGGTCTCGACGACGCGGACGCGGACCTTGCCGTCGTCGATGAGTAGGAAGTCGCCGGGCTTGACGTCCTGGGGCAGGCCCTTGAAGGTCGTGCCCACGATCTCTTTGGTGCCGAGGATGTCTTCGATGGTGATCTTGAAGATGTCGCCCGGGGCGAGCTCGTGGGGGCCGTTCTCGAACTTGCCGAGACGGATCTTGGGGCCCTGGAGGTCGACGAGGGCCGCGACCGGGCGGCCGGCGTCCTCTGCCGCCTTGCGCACGTTGGCGAAGTTGGCGTCGTGCACGGAGTAGTCTCCGTGGCTCAGGTTGAGGCGGGCGACGTCCACCCCGGCGTCGATGATGGCGCGAACCATCTCATACGACGACGTGGCGGGCCCGAGTGTTGCGACGATCTTGGCGCGTCTCATCCGTTTTCAAGCTCCGTGAGGATTCGGGAAGTGGCCGGATCGGCCCTTGCCAGCTTAGGCGGGCAGCAGGCCGATGGCGACATCGGTCGGGCGCACCGGCGCGGGGAGCACCGTTTCGCCCATGAGGTACGTGTCGACCTCGGCGGCGGCCGCGCGGCCCTCGGCGATGGCCCACACGATGAGCGACTGCCCACGACCGGCGTCACCGGCGACGAACACGCCCGGCGTCGAGGTGGCATAGGTCGCGTCGCGCTCGACGTTGCCGCGGTTCGTGAAACGCGTGCCGAGCTGGTCGCCCAGGTGCTCGCGCTCGGGACCGGTGAAGCCCATCGCGATCAGCACCAGGTCGGCCGGGATCTCGCGCTCGGTGCCGCTCTTGGGCACACGGCGGCCGTCGACGTATTCGGTCTCGGCCACGCGCAGAGCGCGCACCTCGCCCGCGGCGTTGCCGAGGAACTCCACCGTCGAGGCGAGGAACGTGCGCTCCCCGCCCTCTTCGTGAGCGGATGCCATCTCGAAGAGGTTCGGCATCATCGGCCAGGGCTGCTCGGCCGGGCGCTCCGACGGCGGCTGCTTGCCGATCGCGAGGTTCGTCACGCTCAGCGCGCCCTGGCGGTGCGCCGTGCCGATGCAGTCGGCGCCGGTGTCGCCACCGCCGATGACGACGACGTGCTTGCCCTCGGCCGAAATCTGCTGGGGAACCTGGTCGCCCGCGACCGCCTTGTTGCCCTCGACGAGGTACTCCATGGCGAAGTGGACGCCGTCGAGGTCGCGCCCCGGGATGGGCAGGTCGCGCGGCACGGTCGAGCCCGTGGCGACGATGACTGCGTCGTAACGCGCCCGGAGGTCGCTCCACGAGATGTCCTTGCCGATCTCGACACCCGCGCGGAAGCGCGTGCCCTCGGCCTGCATCTGGCGAAGACGCAGCTCGAGGTGACGCTTCTCCATCTTGAAGTCCGGGATGCCGTACCGCAGGAGCCCGCCGATCCGGTCGTCGCGTTCGTAGACGGCGACCGTGTGTCCCGCGCGCGTCAGCTGCTGGGCAGCGGCCAGGCCGGCGGGGCCGGAGCCGACCACCGCCACCGTCTTGCCCGTCAGGCGCTCCGGCGGCTCGGGCTCGACCCAGCCGTTGCCGAACGCCTCGTCGATGATCGAGACCTCGACCTGCTTGATCGTGACCGCGGGCTGGTTGATGCCCAGTACGCACGAGCTCTCGCACGGGGCGGGGCAGAGCCGACCCGTGAACTCCGGGAAGTTGTTGGTCGCGTGCAGGCGCTCGATCGCGGCGCGGCCCTCGCCGCGCCACGTGAGGTCGTTCCACTCGGGGATCAGGTTGCCGAGCGGGCACCCCTTGTGGCAGAACGGGATGCCGCAGTCCATGCAGCGACCGGCCTGGCGCTTGATGACGGCCGAATCGCCCGGCTCGTACACCTCTTTCCAGTCCATGATGCGCACGGGTACGGGCCGGCGCTTGGGGAGCTCGCGCTCCGTGACCTTGAGAAAGCCCTTCGGGTCAGCCACCCGTCACCTCCAGAATGCGTGTCCAGACGACGTCGCCGTCGGGGTCGAGCCCCTCGGCCACCGCCTCCTGGCGGGTCTGCAGGACCGCGGCGTAGTCGCGCGGCAGAACCCGGACGAAATTGTGCACCTCGGCCTCGAAGTCGTCGAGCAGACGACGGGCCAACGTGGAATCGGTCTCCGCGACGTGCTTCTCGAGCAGGTCGCGGAGGATCTCGGCATCCCCGGATCCGAGTTCACCGAGGACGAGCTCACCGGATGCCAGGGCCTCGCGGTTCACCAGGTCGCGGTCGAGTCGGTAGACGTATGCCTGACCACCGGACATGCCTGCGCCGAGGTTGCGGCCCGTGGCGCCGAGGATCACGGCCAGACCACCGGTCATGTACTCGAGCGCGTGGTCTCCCACGCCCTCGACCACCGCGGTCGCGCCCGAGTTGCGGACGAGGAACCGCTCACCCACGACACCGTTGAGGAACATCTGCCCCTGGGTGGCGCCGTAGCCGATGACGTTTCCGGCGATGACGTTCTCGGACGCCGCGAACGTCGAACCACGATGCGGGCGCACGACGATCGTGCCTCCCGACAGGCCCTTGCCGACGTAGTCGTTCGAGTCGCCCTCGAGCCGCAGCGTGATGCCGGCGGGCATGAAGGCACCGAACGACTGCCCCGCCGAGCCGGTCAGACGGATGTCAATGGAGCCCTCGGGCAGTCCGTGCTCGCCGTGCACCTTGGTGACGTGGTGGCCGAGCATGGTCCCCACCGCACGAGCGGTGTTGCGGATGGGCAGATCGATCGTGACCTGACCGCCGCGGGCGATGACGTCCTGCGAGCGCTCGATGAGCTGCACGTCGAAGTGGTCCTCGAGCTCGTGGTCCTGGTTGCGACCGTGGCGACGCGGCTCGTCGTCGGCGAATCGCGGTCCCTCGAGGATCGGCGCGAGGTTGAGGCCGCGCGCCTTCCAGTGCTCGACCGCGCCGTTGACGTCGAGGAGCTCGGCGTGACCGACGATCTCGTCGATCGAGCGGTACCCGAGCGCGGCGAGGTATTCGCGCACCTCCTGGGCGATGAACTCCATGAAGTTGACGATGTACTCGGCCTTGCCGGTAAAGCGGGAGCGCAGCACGGGGTTCTGCGTCGCGACGCCCACGGGGCAGGTGTCGAGGTGGCACACGCGCATCATGATGCAGCCCGAGACCACGAGCGGAGCCGTGGCGAAACCGAACTCCTCGGCGCCGAGCAGCGCGCCGATGATGACGTCGCGGCCCGTCTTCATCTGACCGTCGACCTGCACCACGACGCGGTCGCGCATGCCGTTGAGCATGAGCGTCTGCTGCGTCTCGGCAAGCCCGAGCTCCCAGGGGGTACCCGCGTGCTTGAGCGAGTTCATCGGGCTCGCGCCCGTGCCGCCGTCCTGACCCGAGACCAGGATGACGTCGCTCAGCGCCTTCGCGACACCCGCCGCGACCGCGCCGATGCCCGACTGGCTCACCAGCTTGGTGTGGATGCGTGCCTTCGGGTTCGCGCGCTTCAGGTCGAAGATGAGCTGCTTGAGGTCTTCGATCGAGTAGATGTCGTGGTGCGGAGGGGGCGAGATGAGCCCGACGCCCGCCGTCGCGTGGCGCGTGCGCGCCACCCACGGGTACACCTTGGTCGGCGGCAGCTGACCGCCCTCGCCGGGCTTGGCGCCCTGCGCGAGCTTGATCTGGATGTCATCGGCCTCGGTGAGGTAGAGGCTCGTCACCCCGAAGCGACCGGATGCCACCTGCTTGATGGCGCTGCGGCGAGTGGGGTCGAGCAGACGGTCGACGTCTTCTCCGCCCTCGCCCGTGTTCGACTTGCCGCCGATCTGGTTCATCGCGACGGCGAGGACCTCGTGCGCCTCTTTCGAGATCGAGCCGTAGCTCATCGCCCCGGTCGAGAAACGCTTGACGATCGCCGACACGGGCTCGACCTCGTCGATCGGCACCGGCGGGCGAACGCCGGTGCGCAGCTCGAAGAGACCGCGGAGGGTCTTGAGCTCGTGCGCCTGGTCGTCGATGAGCTTCGTGTACTCGCGGAAGATGTCGTACCGGCGCTCGCGCGTCGCGTGCTGCAGACGGAACACCGTGTCGGGGTTGAACAGGTGCGGGGCACCGTCTCGTCGCCACTGGTACTCGCCGCCGGTCCAGAGGCGCTCGTGCGCGCGGGCCGCGGCATCTTCCGGGTAGGCGTACTCGTGGCGCGCGGCGTTCTCGGCCGCGATGACGTCGAGACCGACGCCACCGAGCTTCGACTCGGTGCCGGTGAAGTACGCCTCGACGAACTCGCGCGACAGTCCCACCGCTTCGAACACCTGCGCGCCCGCGTACGACGACACGGTCGAGATGCCCATCTTCGACATGATCTTCAGCACGCCCTTGCCGAGCGCGTAGATCAGGTTCTTGACGGCCTTCTCGGGCGTGATGCCGGTGATGAAGCCCGCGCGCACGAGGTACTCGACGGTCTCCATCGCCAGGTACGGGTTGACCGCCGAGGCTCCGTAGCCGATGAGGGTTGCCACGTGGTGCACTTCGCGCACATCGCCAGCCTCGACCACGAGCCCGACCTTCATGCGGGTCTCTTTGCGGATGAGGTGGTGGTGCACGGCCGCGAGCATGAGCAGCGACGGGATGGGCGCGAGGTCCTTGTTCGAGTCACGGTCGCTGAGCACGATGAACTCGGCGCCGTCCTCGATGGCCTGGTCGACCTCGGTGCACATCTGCGTGAGCCGCTTCTGCAGCCCCTTGTGCCCCGCCTCGACGCGGTAAAGACCGCGGATGGTCACCGACGATCGACCCGGCAGCGCGGTGTCGATGTGCTGGATCTTCGCGAGCTCGTCGTTGTCGATGACCGGGAAGTCGAGGGTCACCGTGCGGGTGTGCTCGGGCCCCCAGTCGAGGAGGTTGCGCTCGGGACCGAGACCCAGCGACAGCGAGGTGACGACCTCTTCGCGGATCGAGTCGAGCGGTGGGTTGGTCACCTGCGCGAACTGCTGGGTGAAGTAGTCGAACAGCAGGCGCGGGCGGTCGCTGAGCACGGCGACAGGCGCGTCGCTCCCCATGGCGCCGAGCGGCTCGGCGCCGCCCTGACCCATCGGTGTCAGCAGCAGACGGACCTCTTCTTCGGTGTATCCGAAGGTGCGCTGTCGACGGGTGATGGATGCGATCGGGTGCACGATGTGCTCGCGCTCGGGCAGCTCGCTGAGCTTGACGCGACCCGCGTCCACCCACTCCTGCCAGGGCTCGAGAGCGGCGAGGTTCGCCTTGATCTCTTCGTCTTCGACGATGCGGCGCTCGGCCGTGTCGACGAGGAACATCCGACCGGGCTGCAGGCGTCCACGGCGCTTGATCCGCTCGGGGGCGAAGTCGAGCACGCCGGTCTCGGAGCCGATCACGACGAGCCCGTCGGTGGTCTCGGTCCAGCGCCCCGGGCGCAGGCCGTTGCGGTCGAGCGTGGCGCCGACGAGCGTGCCGTCGGTGAAGATGAGCGCTGCGGGGCCGTCCCACGGCTCCATCTGCATCGAGTGATAGTCGTAGAAGGCACGCAGATCGGGGTCGATCGTCGCCTGCTTCTCGTACGCCTCGGGAACCATCATCATGATCGAGTGCGGGAGGCTGCGGCCGGTGAGGGTCAGCAGCTCGAGGACCTCGTCGAAGGAGGCCGAGTCGCTCGCGCCCTCGGTGCAGATGGGCAGGAGAGGCCGCACGTCGCCGATCAGCTCGGACTCGAGCTGCGACTGGCGCGCGCGCATCCAGTTGCGGTTGCCCTTGACGGTGTTGATCTCGCCGTTGTGAGCGAGCATGCGCAAGGGCTGTGCGAGCGGCCACGACGGGAAGGTGTTCGTCGAGTAGCGGGAGTGCACCACCGCGAGCTCGGACGCAAAGCGCTCGTCCTGGAGGTCGGGGTAGAACGGCTCGAGCTGGAGCGTCGTGACCATGCCCTTGTACCCGAGCGTGCGGCTCGACAGCGACACGAAATAGGCGTCGAGTTCGTGACGGGCGCGCTTGCGCAGGCGGTAAACGCGACGGTCGAGCGCGATGCCCGAGAGAGCGGGCTGGTCGCCGGCGGCCGGGCGCGAGACGAACAACTGCTCGAAAGCGGGGCGCGCCTCGAAGGCGAGCTTGCCCAGGTTGTCGGGCTCGGTGGGCACCTCGCGCCAGCCGAGCACCTCCAGGTTCTCGTGACGGGCGATCTCTTCGATCCCCGACTTCATCGCGGCGCGCTCGTCGTGCCCGAGGGGAAGGAAGATCATTCCGGCGGCGTACTCCCCCACCGGCGGCAGGTCGAAGTCGACGACCTCGCGCAGGAAGGCATCCGGCATCTGCGTGAGGATGCCCGCGCCGTCGCCGGTGCCGGCGTCGGACCCGATGGCACCGCGGTGCTCGAGGTTGCGCAGTGCGGTCAGGGCCAGGTCGACGATGTCGTGTCCGGCCTCGCCGCGGAGAGTCGCGACCATGGCCAGGCCACAGGCGTCTTTCTCGAACGACGGGTCGTACATTCCCTGTCGGGCCGGGAACGAGCCTCCGACGGTGTCGGAACGCAGGCTGGAAGCCATATCAACCGTCCTCACGTTGATGCTTCGAATGGGACGACGTCGGCCCAGAGTGTTAGTTCGTGGCGGGGCTGCTTGTGGCGCTGGTGCCGACGGTGTCGCTCGTCGCGGGCGGCTCGCTCACGTCGACGAAGTCAGAGGGGTCGGTTGAGTCTACAGCCCCCGGAGCCTTGGATTCGCGCCCGGGTACGTAGGGCGAGGGTTCGAGGCCGTGGTGGCGGCGCGACTGGACGATGAAGATCACCAGACCGAGCACCACACCGAAGATCGCCGCCCACACGTTCGTGCGCAGACCGAGGATGATGTCGCTGGGGTCGACGCGGATCGACTCCCAGACGATGCGGCCCGCGCTGTACCACATGAGGTAGATCGCGAACTGCTTGCCCCACTGCAGGGTGAAGCGCTTGCCGACGTACAGGATGACGGCCGCGCCGAGGAGGTTCCAGATGACCTCGTACAGGAACGTGGGGTGGAACAGCGTGCCGGCCGGCAGGCCGACGGGGATCGCCGGGTTGCCCGGGGCGATCTCGAGGCCCCACGGGAGGTCGGTGGGCTGACCGAAGAGCTCCTGGTTGAACCAGTTGCCGAAGCGGCCCATCGCCTGCGCGATGATGAGGCCCGGGGCGAGGGCGTCGGCGAACGTCCAGAAGCGGATACCGCTCCACTTGCACCCGAGGATCGCGCCGATGGCGCCGCCGATGAGCGCGCCGTAGATGGCGATCCCGCCCTCCCAGATGGCCCAGACGGAGCCGGGCTGGGTGATGTTCCACGGGTTGGAGCCGGGGCCGAAGTAGAAGCCGGCGTGCGTGGCGACGTGGTAGATACGCGCGACGATGATGGCGAGCGGCACCGCCAGGAGGCAGATGTCGATGACGACCCACTTCTCCGCGCCGCGCCGCGTCAGCCGTGCGTTCGTGAGAAGCAGGGCGACGATGATGCCCGCGACGATGCACAGGGCATAGAAGTGGATGCGGAACGGACCGAGATCGACGTAGGAGATCGTCGGGCTCGGAATGCTGGCGAGCACGCCGGAGGCGGCGCTCGAGAGGGCGAACGTCATGCGAAAGAGTCTAGGCGCGCCGCGCGGTGCCCGCGGACAGCTCGCGTGCGAGGGTGGACAGACCCTCGACACCGCCGTCACGGAGCGCCTTCACCAGGGCGGTTCCGACGATCGCGCCGTCGGCGTACTCGACCACCCCGGCCACCTGAGCGGCATTGGAGATGCCGATACCGACACACGCGTGGTCGGCGCCGTGCGCCCGCAGTCGTTCGACGAGTCGTCGGGCGGCGGCATCCAGTTCGGCCCGCTCCCCGGTGATCCCCATCGTCGAAACGGTGTAGACGAAACCCGTCGACGCCTCGACGATCATGCGGAGGCGTTCGTCGGTCGAGGTGGGGGCGGCGAGGAACACCCGGTCGAGGCCGGTTCGCTCGCTCGTGGCGATCCACGCGGCGGCGGCGTCGGGCGTGATGTCGGGGGTGATGAGCCCCGCTCCCCCGGCGGCGACGAGCTCGTCGGCGTAGCGGTCGACGCCGTACTGCTCGACGAGGTTCCAGTACGTCATGACCAGGATCGGGACATCGGTGCGTGCCGTGACCTCGCGCATGATCGTGAAGAGATCGCGCATGCGGAAGCCGTTGGCGAGGGCCGTCTGGGTCGCCTCCTGGATCACCAGACCGTCCATGACCGGGTCACTGTACGGAGGGCCGAGTTCGATGACGTCGGCGCCGGCCTCGGCCAGCGCGACGATGGCCTCGATGCTCGTGGCGACGTCGGGGAAGCCGGCGGGCAGGTAGGCGACGAACGCGCCGCGACCGTCGGTGTGGGCGGCTTCGATCGCCGCGGACACGCGCGAGGTCACAGCTCCACCCCTGCGCCGCTCGCGGCATCCGGGGCCGGCGTCACATCGACCGGCGAACCGGCGGCGGATGCCACGGTCTCGGCGCCCGAGGTCTGGGCCGGACGTCCCTCGGGTGGAGGTGCGTGCTCGGCATCGTAGAGGTCGAAGTAGCGCGCTGCGGTGTCCATGTCTTTGTCGCCTCGACCGGAGAGGTTCACCGCGATGACGGCATCCGGACCCAGTTCGCGACCGACGCGCAGGGCTCCGGCCAGGGCGTGGGCCGACTCGATCGCCGGGATGATTCCCTCGGTGCGCGAGAGCAGACGCAGGGCCTGCATGGCCTCGTCGTCGGTCGCGGGGATGTACTGCGCACGGCCGATGTCGGCGAGCCACGCGTGCTCGGGACCCACGCCGGGGTAGTCGAGGCCCGCCGAGATCGAGTGCGACTCGGTGGTCTGGCCGTCTTCGTCCTGCAGCACGTACGTGCGGGCGCCGTGCAGGACGCCGGGACGACCCCGCTCGATGGATGCCGCGTGCTTGGGGGTGTCGACACCGTCGCCGGCTGCCTCGACGCCGTACAGCGCGACGCCCTCGTCGTCGAGGAAGGCGTCGAACATGCCGATCGCGTTGGATCCGCCGCCGACGCAGGCGAAGACGGCGTCGGGTAGGCGACCGATGCGCTCGAGGAACTCGGCGCGGGTCTCTTCGCCGATGATCTTCTGGAAGTCGCGGACCATCGCCGGGAAGGGGTGGGGTCCTGCGGCGGTGCCGAAGATGTAGTTGGTTGTCTCGACCGAGGCGACCCAGTCGCGGTACGCCTCGTTGATCGCGTCTTTCAGCGTGCGCGAGCCGGTCGTGACGGGCACGACCTCGGCTCCGAGCAGACGCATGCGCGCGACGTTGAGAGCCTGCCGCTCGGTGTCGACCTCGCCCATGTAGACGACGCAGTCGAGACCGAAAAGGGCGGCGGCCGTTGCGGTGGCGACGCCGTGCTGGCCGGCACCCGTCTCCGCGATCACGCGGGTCTTGCCGAGACGCTTGGTGAGCAGTGCCTGGCCGAGCACGTTGTTGATCTTGTGCGAGCCGGTGTGGTTCAGGTCTTCGCGCTTGAGGAAGACGCGCGCGCCACCCGCGTGCTCGGCGAAGCGCGGCACTTCGGTGAGCGCGGACGGACGGCCGGCGTAATCGTGCAGCAGGGACCGCAGCTCGGCGTGGAACTCGGGGTCGGCCATCGCCGATTCGTAGACCGCGGTCAGCTCGTCGATCGCCGCGATGAGCGATTCGGGCATGTACCGGCCGCCGAAGTCGCCGAAGAACGGCCCCTTCTGGTCGCGCAGGCTGATGGTCATGACGTCTCCTGGAGGAACGCGCGGAGCGTGGCGACGGGGTCGCCCGTGACGAGGGCTTCGCCCACGAGCACCACATCGGCACCCGCGGCGCGGTAGTGGGCCACGTCGGCGGGTGCGAGCACCGCCGACTCCGCGATCTTGACGGCGTCGGCCGGGAATCGGTCGGCGAGCGAGCCGAACAGGTCACGGTCGAGCTCGAAGGTCGAAAGGTTGCGCGCGTTGACGCCGATGAGCTTCGCACCGAGGTCGGCGGCGCGTTCGAGCTCTTCTGCCGAGTGGGTCTCGACGAGAGCCGTCATGCCGAGATCGGTGACGAGGCCGTAGAGCTCGGTGAGGGTCTTCTGGTCGAGCGCGGCGACGATCAGGAGAGCGAGGTCGGCACCCGAGGCGCGGGCTTCCAGCACCTGGTACGGCGTGGCGATGAAGTCCTTGCGCAGGACGGGGACGCTGACGGCGGCCCGGACGGCCTCGAGGTCGGCGAGGCTGCCCTTGAACTTGCGCCCCTCGGTGAGCACCGAGATCGCCGATGCGCCGCCTTCTTCGTAGAGACGGGCCTGGCGGGCGGGATCGGGGATCGACGCGAGGTCGCCTCGCGACGGGCTCGCGCGCTTGACCTCGGCGATGATCTTGACCCGGTCGGCCGGCGCGAGCATCGCCAGAGCGTCTCGCGCGGGGGTCTGCGCGAGAGCGTCGCGCTCGACCTCGGCGAGGGAACGCGTCTCGGCGCGCTTCTCTGCGTCTTCTACCGCCCCGGCCGTGAGATCGGCCAGCACGGTCAGTGGGCCTTCGAGCTGGTCTTCGAGCCGTTCGCGCCGTATCCGGCCTTGCCCATGGCCCATCCGACGATCGCGCCGACGACGAGCAGACCCACCGAGGCCCACACGAGCACGGGCATGTCGAGCCAGAAGAAAAGCGTTCCGAGCGTGAACGCGAGCAGCATGATGATCACGGCCGTCCAGGCGGCGGGCGAGTGTCCGTGGCCGGGATCACCGATGGGGTTGCTCATGGGGCTCCTTACAGTCGCGCGCGGGCGCAGGGGAAAGCGTGAGGCCAGTCTATCGAAGCGCGGGTGGGCGCCGGCACGTTGGGCGAGCGCCTCGGTTACCGCTCGGGCGCATACCCGGGCGCGCACTCGTTGTACGCCAATGTCAGGCGCCAGAACATCGCGGCCATTTCGTAGACCTTCCCGGCGTACTCCAGGACACCGCCGAGTCGGGAAACCTTGACCGTTCGGGAGGCCTTCATGGACTCTCCGACCTCCTCCATCGTGAGGACTCCCAGGGATTCTCCATCCAGAGGCACGAGGGGAAAGGAGACCGCGATGTGGTCGCGAGCGAACTGCTGGGCAGCGGACAAACACCGGCTGTAGGTACCCGCCACCTCGCACGCGCTTTCGTAGCCCTCGATGCCGCATAGAGCCTGCCAGCTTGCGACCTGCTCAGATGCCGAGGCTCGGGCGTCGGATAGATCGTTCTGAGGCTCGTACATCGAGCCGTCGCAGTTCGGAGTAGACCAAATCAGAGTCTTGTCGTCTGCGGGGACTCCTGCCCAAGGAGCGACGGTCACGGCCCCGCAGGCGAGTCCTCGAGTCGCGGGATTGCCCGGAGTGCCCCAGCCAAAATAGGCGGCGTCGACGCTGCAGTTTTCCTCTCCCCAACCACAAGCGCTAACGAGTGGTTCATCCATCGCCGGGCCGGTGTACGTTCCCCTGAGTTCGGCAGATCCTCTACTCACAGTCATCACGGGTGCGATCGCCGTAGAGAGTTCCGCCGTGGTCGTTCCCCCGTCCACTGACACCGAGGCCTCGCTCCTCTCGAGTTTCGTGGACCGCAGCGTCGTTTCGCCGCTCGTTGATATGGCGGTCCACGCGAATCGAACGATGAGGTTGCTCGCGGTGAGTACGGCGTTTTCGGAGACGTAGATGCCGTTCCAGCGGTTGTTTTCGGGTTTGGTGTCGTCGCCGTCGGCGAGGGTGTCTCCTCCGACGCTGTCATCGGCGAGGGACGTGAACGTCACCGGAGCAGCAGCGGTGCCATTCACGATCAGAGAACCTTCAACCGAGATTCCGACGCTCTCTTCGACTTTCACGACTGTCCCGGCCGCGACCGTGAGTGTCGAACCGGCGCTGATTCGGATGCCGCCTTCGACGCCGCGGTCGTAGAGATCCCGGTTGAGGATGAGCTGGGGGCCTGTGGTGGGCAGCGTCCAGTTCTCGACGAGTGTTCCGGAGAGGGCGATGGCGTTGATGGTGTTGTTGCGGAGGGTGTTGGCGAGGACGTTGGAGGGACGAAGTCTCACGTCGGCGACGGTGAGGGGTGTCCCCACTGCTTCGGAGATCGTGTTTCCCGTCACCTTCATCGGTGCGGCTTGTGCGCTGTTGTTGGAAGAAACCACCGTGAGCGATCCGTTCGTGATCGTGTTCCCGGTGACGTTCAGCGGGTAGGCGGCGTCGAAGCCGTCCGCGCGGGTGACCGTGACGAATCCGCTCCCGTCCCAGTCCTCTTTCGAGGTGTCGCGACTGACGGTGTTGTTGCTTACGGTGGTTGCGCCGCCTCGGCTGGACGCATCAATCGAGCCGCGAACGATCGTGTCCGTCACGGTGACCGCACCCGCGGAGGAGTGCAACGCGATCCGGCCATCGACAGTGGATCCCGTCACCTGTGCGGAAGTAGCGGCGTCAGAGCCCTCGGAGGAAGTGATGCCATAGGAGAAGCTCACACGCGTCTGATCAGCGACCAGGGTGGCGTTTCCGGAGACGTAGATGCCGTTCCAGCGGTTGTTTTCGGGTTTGGTGTCGTCGCCGTCGGCGAGGGTGTCTCCTCCGACGCTGTCATCGGCGAGGGACGTGAACGTCACCGGAGCAGCAGCGGTGCCATTCACGATCAGAGAACCTTCAACCGAGATTCCGACGCTCTCTTCGACTTTCACGACTGTCCCGGCCGCGACCGTGAGTGTCGAACCGGCGCTGATTCGGATGCCGCCTTCGACGCCGCGGTCGTAGAGATCCCGGTTGAGGATGAGCTGGGGGCCTGTGGTGGGCAGCGTCCAGTTCTCGACGAGTGTTCCGGAGAGGGCGATGGCGTTGATGGTGTTGTTGCGGAGGGTGTTGGCGAGGATGTTGGAGGGGCGAAGTTTCACGTCGGCGACGGTGAGGGGTGTCCCCACTGCTTCGGAGATCGTGTTTCCCGTCACCTTCATCGGTGCGGCTTGTGCGCTGTTGTTGGAAGAGATGACCGTGAGCGATCCGTTCGTGATCGTGTTCCCGGTGACGTTCAGCGGGTAGGCGGCGTCGAAGCCGTCCGCGCGGGTGACCGTGACGAATCCGCTCCCGTCCCAGTCCTCTTTCGAGGTGTCGCGACTGACGGTGTTGTTGCTTACGGTGGTTGCGCCGCCTCGGCTGGACGCATCAATCGAGCCGCGAACGATCGTGTCCGTCACGGTGACCGCACCCGCGGAGGAGTGCAACGCGATCCGGCCATCGACAGTGGATCCCGTCACCTGTGCGGAAGCAGCGGCGTCAGAGCCCTCGGAGGAAGTGATGCCATAGGAGAAGCTCACACGCGTCTGATCAGCGACCAGGGTGGCGTTTCCGGAGACGTAGATGCCGTTCCAGCGGTTGTTTTCGGGTTTGGTGTCGTCGCCGTCGGCGAGGGTGTCTCCCCCGACACTGTCATCGGCGAGGGAGGTGAACGTCACCGGAGCAGCCGATGTGCCATTCACGACCAGGGAACCCTCAACCGTGAACGTCATGTTTTCCGCGAATTTCACGACCGTGCCCGCCGCGATCGTGAGCGTCGAACCGGAAGCCACCGAGACATCCTTCGAGACGATGTACACCGTTGGAACGGTCGGGGCCCAGGTCGTGTCCGTGACGATGTCGCTGGTCACGCGCACGATCACCGTCGACGGCACGAGCTTCTCAGCGCTGGTCTTGCTCGTCGACGAGTAATTCGCCTTCACACCGGTGACGGTCACGGTGAGCTTGGCACCGGCATCCGCTTGAGTGATCGTGTAGGTCTTCGATGTGGCGCCGCTGATCGTCGAGCCGTTGCGCTTCCACTGGTAGGTGAATGAGTCCGGGGCGGGGGCCCATGTCCCCGTCGACGCGGTCACGGTCTTGCCGATCTCGACCGTGCCGGAGATGCGCGGCGCAGGGGCCGAGGAGAAGACACCGGGAACCGCTTGAGCGGAGCTCACCCGCTTCACGGTTGTGTAACCGGCCTTCGACCCCGTGACCGTGAATCGCAGCTGGGCGCCGCGATCCTCCGCGGTCACGAGATAGGCGGTCGACGTCGCGCCCGGGATTGCGACGCCATTACGCGTCCACTGGTACGTCAGCTTGCTCGGCTGCGGACCCCACGTCCCCACGACGCCGAACAGAGTCCCCCCGACCCGGGCCAAGCCCGTCACCGCGGGTGTCGGGGCGCTCGTGAAGGAGGCCGCACCCATCGTCGCGCCTGTGCTCGTTGCGGAGGCAGCGGTGTAACCGGCTTTGCGTCCTGTCACGGTGACGGTGATCGCCGAGTTCACGTCGGCTGCAACGACCTTGTAGGTCGACGCTGTCGCGCCGGCGATCGGGCTGCCGCCACGATTCCATTGGAACGCGTAGGAGTCGGGCGTGGGTCCCCACGTCCCCGTGGAAGCGGTGAGGACAGAATCGACGGTCGGGGTGCCCGAGAACGTCGGAACGGGAACGGCCGCGAACGTCAGCGTCGGCACCGAAGCGGAGGAACTGACGCGGGTCGTCGTCACGTATCCGGGAGCCGACGCCGTCACGCTCACACTCAGCCGGGTCCCGGCATCCGCTGTCCCCACCCGATACGTGGATGCGGTCGCTCCGGCGATCGCCGTTCCGTTGCGCCTCCACTGGTAGGCGAATGTCGCGGGCACGGGTGCCCACGTGCCGGTCACGGCCCGAACGGTCGACCCCACGCTCGCCGTGCCGGTGATCGAGGGGGACGGGGCGCTGGTGAAGGGAGCCGGAGCCGAAGTCTGCGCGGCGCTGGTCTGGGAAGCCGGGGTGTAACCGGCTTTCCGGGCCGTCACGGTGACCGTGATCTTCTTGCCGCTGTCCGCGGGAGCGATCGTGTAGGTCGGGGACGTCGCCCCCGTGATCGCTGCGCCGTCACGGTTCCACTGGTACGTCAGGGAGTCGGGCACCGGTGCCCACGTGCCCGGCGCTGCCCTGAGGGTCGATCCGACGGTCATCTTTCCGCTGTACGTCGGTATGGGAAGCGTCGTGAAGGTCCGCGCGGGAATGGCGACGGGCGAGCTGGTTCGCGCGGTCGTCGTGTATCCGGGGGCCGACGCTGTCACGGTCAGGGTGATCGCTGCTCCCGCATCTGCGGCGGCCACGCGGTACGTCGTCGATGTCGCCCCAGAGATCGCCGCCCCGCCCCGCTTCCATTGATAGGTGAAGGCACCGGGCGTCGGTGCCCAGGTTCCGGTCGCGCCGGTCAGGGTCGAGCCGATCGCGCCCTTCCCCGTGATGGTGGGGGCGGGCGCGGTGGTGAAGGACGCCGTCGTCGCCGCCTTGCCGTCGCTCGTGACCGAGGTTTTGGGGTATCCGGTCTTGGTGCCGATGACCGTGACGGTGATCTTCGTTCCCGCGTCCTGGGCGGTCAGGCGGTAGGTCGGTGCGGTGGCGCCCGTGATCAGCGTTCCGTTCCGTCGCCACTGGTACGCGAAAGAGTCCGGCGCGGGCTTCCATGTCCCCGTGACCGCGGTCAGCTTCGAGCCCACCGTCATCGACCCGGTGAAGGTAGGCTTCGGCGTCACGGTGAAGGCTGCGGCACTCGTACGGGCGGTCGACGTCGGCGACGGTGTCGGGTCCGCCCAGGCAGCGTGCACGCTCCCCACGCTGAGCGTGGCAGCGATGAGCATCGCCGCAGCGGCGCGGAGACTGTTACGTGCCCCTCGCAGACGCAAGTGGACGTACGGATAGCGGCGCGCGCGCATGCTGACTCCCCCAAGATGCGGGTCCGCGCTCGGGTAGCGCCCCGCCCGGGGATCAGGCCGCGAAACGCACCGGCCGGGATCCCTGGCGCAAAGCTACCGTGTCCAGCAGAATCACAGCAAGTGCGAACCGAACACTCAGGCGAGCCGAGTGTCAGGCCGTCGGGTCGGCGCCGCGCGACAGGTCGTCCCACGAGTCGATCGCGTCGTGCGGGCGCGAGGCTTCCGCCGTGGAATCGCCGGTCGTGCGGTACTTCCGGCCCGCGTTCGACCCCCATCGACGCGCGGTGACGAGGGTGAAGACGGCGGCCGCGGCGAGCACGATCTGTGCCACCAGTGTGACGGCGGGCCAGGGGGTCAGCGACAGTCCCGCGACGAGGTCGCCGACGGCATCCACTCCCGAGATCCCCGTGGCGTCGGTGACCGTCGCCGCGGTGGCGGACACGGGCGTCGCGAAGACGATCTGCGCGGCACCGAAGCCGGTCAGCGCGGCGATCGCGAGGCCGATCGCGCCGAAGACGTAGCGCACGACGGGGCCCGCGATCGACAGCGCGGCACCGAGCGCCAGCGCCGCCAGGCTCAAGGGCGTCAGGACGGGGAGGGCGTCCGAGCCCGGCACGGCGAGGGTCTGCTGAGCACCGTCGTCGAGGGTGACGTCGATCCAGGTCTGGGTCGACCCGATGACGCCGATCGCGCCCGCGAGGAGCATCGCGACGACGGCCAGCGAGCGGGGACGCCGCATCAGCGCTCCCCCACGACCGGGTGCAGGTCGTCGGCGTCGAAGCAGGTGTGGTCGCCGGTGTGACACGCCGCGCCGACCTGGTCGACCTCGATGAGGAGCGTGTCGCCGTCGCAGTCGAGACGCGCACCCTTGACGATCTGGATGTGACCGGACGTGTCGCCCTTGCGCCAGTACTCCTGACGCGAGCGCGACCAGAAGGTCACGCGGCCGGTGGTGAGCGTGCGGTTCAGGGCCTCGGCATCCATCCACCCCATCATCAGCACCTCGCGGGAGTCGAACTGCTGGATGACCGCGGGGACGAGGCCGTCGGCGTTGTACGTGACGCGGTCGACGCTCATCGGCGCACCTCGATTCCTTCGGCGGCCATGGCCTCTTTCACCTGTCCGACGGTGAGCTGGCCGGAGTGGAAAACGGATGCCGCGAGCACGGCGTCGGCACCGGCTTGCACCGCGGGGGCGAAGTGCTCCAGGGCACCCGCGCCGCCCGATGCGATGACCGGGACCGCTGCGACCTGACGCATGAGACGCACGAGCTCGAGGTCGAAGCCCTGCTTCGTGCCGTCGGCGTCGATCGAGTTCACGAGCAGTTCGCCGGCACCGCGCTCGACGGCCTCGCGGGCCCAGTCGAGGGCGTCGAGGGTCGTCTCGGTGCGGCCGCCGTGGGTGGTGACGACGAATCCCGAGGGCGTGGATGCCGCGCGCTTGACGTCGAGCGACAGCACGATGACCTGAGCGCCGAAGCGGTCGGCGATCTCATCGATCAGCGCGGGGCGGGCGATCGCTGCGGAGTTGACGCCGATCTTGTCAGCTCCGACGGCGAGGAGCCGGGCCACGTCGTCGGCCGAACGCACTCCCCCACCGACGGTCAGGGGGATGAAGACCTGCTCGGCGGTGCGGCGGACGACGTCGTACGTCGTGGCGCGCTCGTCGACCGTGGCGGTGACGTCGAGGAAGGTGACCTCGTCGGCGCCCTGATCGAAGTACAGCTTCGCCAGTTCGACCGGGTCGCCCATGTCGCGCAGGTCGAGGAAGTTCACGCCCTTCACGACGCGGCCTCCCGCGACGTCGAGGCACGGGATGACGCGGCGCGCGAGGGTCATCAGAGCCTCGCGGCGAGGATCTCGGTGACGAGGATCGCGCGCGCGCCGATCGCGTACAGCTCGTCCATGACACGGTTCACGTCGCGGCGCGGGCTCATCACGCGGACGGCGACCCACTCGGGGTCGCGCAACGGCGAGATCGTGGGCGACTCGAGACCGGGGGCAACGGCGATGGCCTGGTCGACGAGGTTCGCGGGCAGGTCGTAATCGACGAGCACGTACTTGCGCGCGGCGAGCACGCCGCGCAGACGGCGCAGAAGCGTTTCGGTGCCCTCGGCCTCGTTCGGTCCGGAGATGAGCACGGCGTCGCTCTCGAGGAGCACCGGCCCGAAGATCTCGAGCCCCGCCTGGCGCAGCGTCGTTCCGGTCGAGACGACATCGGCCACGGCATCCGCCACTCCGAGCTGGACGGCGGACTCGACCGCGCCGTCGAGGGGCACGATGTCGACCGCGATGCCGCGCTCGTCGAGGAAGGCGTCGACGAGACCCGGATACGCGGTCGCGACGCGAAGGCCCTCGAGGTCCTGGACGTCGGTGAAGCGCCCGGGGCGGCCCGCGAAGCGGAAGGTGGAGCCGGCGAAGCCGAGCGACTCGACCTCTCGGGCGCCGGGCATGCGCGCATCGAGCAGCAGGTCGCGACCCGTGATGCCGACGTCGAGGGCTCCGGAGCCCACGTAGGTCGCGATGTCACGGGGACGGAGGTAGAAGAACTCGACCTCGTTCACGGGGTCGACGGTGTAAAGGTCTTTCGAGTCGCGTCGTCCGGTGTATCCGGCCTCCGAGAGCATCTCGGCGGCGGTCTCGGCCAGCGACCCCTTGTTCGGCACGGCGATTCGCAGCATGACGGGGGCTTTCGTGGTTCGTGAGCGTGTGGGAGGCGGAAGCGGCTCAGAGATGTCGGTAGACGTCTTCGAGCGTCAGGCCCTTCGCAAGCATGAGCGTCTGCAGGTGGTAGAGCAGCTGCGAGATCTCCTCGGCCGCGGCGGCGTCGGACTCGTACTCGGCGGCCATCCACACCTCGGCGGCCTCTTCGACGATCTTCTTGCCGATGGCGTGCACGCC
>NZ_LDRU01000098.1 GCF_001476285.1 Microbacterium testaceum
TGACCCGCGCGCCGCCCCGCCCGGCCCAGCCCGGACCGCGCGGGGCGGCGCGCGGGTCAGGCGGTGCAGGCGAGGCGGGACTGGATGTCGCGCATCGCGTCGATCTCGGCCGACTGGCCGGTGATGATCGCTTGCGCGACCTCTGCCACGCGCGGCTGGTCGCCCAGCTCGATGACCGCCTCTGCCATGGGGATCGCGCCCTGGTGATGGCGGATCATCAGGGAGAGGAACAGGCAGTCGGCGGGCTGGCCCTCGAGGGTGCGGAGCTGGTCGAGCTCGGCATCCGTCGCCATTCCCATCTGCGCCAGCAACTCGTCCTGCGTGAGGGCGGAGGTGTCGCCGTGGCTGTGTGCGCCGGACGCCTGCATCCAGGTCATCAGCGGCTGGGGGGACGATTGCGGGAGCCCCCACTGCACCAGCCAGCCGTACATCTCACCGCGCTGGCCCGACTGCGCCGTGGCGATGTCGTACGAGAGCGTGCGCAGTTCGTCGTCGTCCGTCTTGCGGTAGATCTCCATCGCCATCTGCACCGCCTGGGTGTGGTGCACCTGCATGTCGCGGGCGAAGCCGGCGTCGGCCGAGGTCGTGGAGGGATACGTGGGCGCGGCCGTCGCGCCGAACGCCGTGAAGCGTCCGATCGCGAAGGCCACGGCCACGATGGCGACGGTGACGACCGCGACCACGATCCACCGGACCGCGGGGCGTGCGACCGGGGCGTCGTCGGTCATGTCAGGCCTTGCCCGGCCCATCGATCGCGCCGGAGCACGAGGCGTTCGGCTCGGGCACGTTCTGGCTCCGCCAGTACTCGGTGAAGAACTCGCCGATCCGCGGGTCGGTGGGGGAGTCGACCTTCAGCTGGTGGTTCCAGCCGCTCACCGCGACGGGGGTGTCGAGGCCGGGGTACGGCGAGAGGATCGCGTAGCTCGACGGCATGACCGCTTTGAGCGCGTCGATGCCGGCCTGATCGACCTCGTCGGGGTTGTAGGTGATCCAGATCGCCCCGTGCTCGAGGGAGTGCACGGCGTTCTCGTTCTGCTGCGGCTCGGTGTAGACGCCGCAGTTCAGCCAATACGGATTGTGGGGGCCACCGGCCGGAGGGGTCTGCTCGTACGTGACGGCACCCTGCACGTGGTCGGAGCGGTTCTCGAAGGTCTGCACGCCCTCGATCACGCGGCCCGTGCTGTTCCCCGCCTGGTAGCTCGTCGGGGGAGCGGGGGCGAAGACGAACGAGGCCACGACGACACCGACGACGGCGAGGGCGGCCGTCGATCCGACGACCCACCACACGAGCTTGCCGCGCTTACGACGCGCGAGCTCTTTCTGGTACTCGGCGAGCTTCGCCTGCCGCTTCTGCTCGCGCTGCTGCTTGACCGTGAGGTCGATCTGGGACTGCTTCGCCGGGTTTCCGCTGCTGCGTTTTTCAGGGGGAGGCGTCATGTGCGGTGTTCGTCTCTCTTCGGGGCGGGACACGTCGGCTCAGGCCGATTCGTCCAGCCTATGCGGATGAATACGGCGTCGGCCTGGGAGGAACCCGCATACCGGGATGGTGGGATGCACGGACCGCGCGATAGTATGACGATGTCGAATCGATTCGAGGTTCGATGATCCCCCATCTTTTTTCGGCCCGACTCGTTCGGGCTGTCTGTGTTGCGAAACGAATTGACGCGTGCTCGATACTGCTTCTCTCCCCGTCGTCCCCCCGACCTCTGCGCCTGACCGCTCACCGACCGGTGCCATCCGCACCCTCGGCAAGAACCCCGCCACGGCGCCGATCGTGCTGCACCCGGGCGATGCGATCTCCGCCTCCCGCCGCGTGCTGTACATCATCGTGCTCGGCGCGTTGACGGCGCTCGGCCCGTTCACGATCGACCTCTACCTCCCGGCGTTCCCCGTGCTGGAGGCGGATTTCCAGACGAGCGCCGCCGCGATCCAGCTCACCCTCACCGGAACGATGATCGGTTTCGCGCTCGGCCAGCTGATCGTCGGCCCCCTGAGTGACAAGGTCGGTCGACGTCTGCCGCTGCTGTCGGTCACGGCGTTGCACGTGGCGGCGAGCGTCTTCGCCGCGCTCGCCCCCACGCTCGAGACCCTCTCGGTCGCGCGGGTGCTGATGGGAGCCGGAGCCGCCGCGGGAGGCGTCGTGGCCGCGGCGATCATCCGCGATCTCTTCGGGGGACGTCGCCTCGTCGTCATGCTGTCGCGCATGGCGATGGTCTCGGGCGTCGCCCCCGTGCTCGCACCCCTCGCCGGGTCGGCGCTGCTGCTTGTCATGAACTGGCGGGGCATCTTCGTCGTGCTCGCCGTGTACGGAGCGATCATGCTCGTCTCGGCGGTGCTGTTCGTCCCGGAGACGCTGCCGCCCGCGCGCCGCAGCGGCCCCGGGACCACGACGGTCTGGCAGCGCTACGCGAGCGTGTTCCGTGACCGCGTCTTCATCGGCGTGCTCATCATCGGCGCGATGGCCTTCAGCGGGCTGTTCTCGTACCTCTCGGCATCCTCGTTCCTGTTCCAGGTCACCTACGGCTTCAACGCCCAGCAGTACGGCGTGCTGTTCGCGGTGAACTCGGTCGGTGTCGTGGTCGGTGTGCAGATCGCCTCCCGCCTGGCTGCGCGCTTCGGACCCCAGTGGGTGCTCGCGGTGTCGACGATCGTGCTCGTCCTCGCGGGTGGGACGATCGTGCTCACGGACCAGTTGGGCCTCGGGCTGTGGGGCACCGTCATCCCGCTGTTCTTCTTCATGACGGCGTGCGGTTTCACGTTCCCGTGCGCGCAGGTGCTCGCCCTCGACCGTCACGGCAAGGCGGCGGGTACGGCGCAGTCGATCATCGGTGCGGCGAACTTCGGCGTGGCGGGCATCATCTCGCCGGTCGTCGGGCTGCTGTCCGCCGGCGCGGGGATCACCGCCACGACCATGGCATCCGTCATGGTGGGCTGCGCGGTCATCGGCGTGCTCGCGCTCTGGCTGCTCGTGCGTCCCCGCACGGTCGAGCGCCTCGCGCCCTGAGAACAGGCGCGAAGGCGCCCTGAGAACAGGCGCGAAGGCGCCCTGAGAACAGGCGCGAAGGCGCCGTGAGAACAGGCGCGAAGGCGCCCTGAGGACGGGTCCGGGTGCGCCGGGAGAACGGGCCCAGAAGACTAGCAGAGCGCGCGCCGAGCTCCCGCGGTGACCCGAGAGACGGCATCATGAACCGATGGATGCCGAATCCGCCGACGAGTCCGCCCCCGCCCTGCGCTCCGAGCGCATCCGGGGGGTCATCGGCTTGACGCTCGTGGCCCTCGCGTGCGGACTCGGCGCCTGGGTCTTCTTCCGCGGGCCGACGCCGTTCGCGATCGACGTGTGGTGGAACCACCTGTTCGTCGCCGCACCGTCACCGCCGCTGCTGGCGTTCGCGTTGGCGATGGATGCCGTCGGCGGGCACTGGGTGGCCGTGTTCGTCGTTCCGCTGGGCGGGGCTCTGGCGCTGTTCCTCGCGGGACGACGCTGGGGAGCGTTGTACTTCCTCGCGGCCTCCGTGGGCAGCGCTCTGATCGTGCAGGTGCTCAAACACACGTTCGGTCGCGCGCGACCGGAGGACATCCTCGTGCTGTCCGATCACGGGTCCTTCCCCTCGGGCCACACGGCGAACGCCGCCACCGTCGCCGTGGTCGCGGTCGTGATCTTCCCCGCCCTGTGGGTGCGGATCGCCGGCGTCGCGTGGGTGATCGCGATGGCGTTCAGCCGGACCTACCTGCACGCGCACTGGCTCTCGGACACCCTCGGCGGCGCCCTGGTGGGTGCGGGGATGGCGCTCATCCTCGCCGCGCTCTTCGCCCACCTGCGTCTCCGGGACGATGACCGGCTGGCCGTCAGACGGACCCTGCGACGACCGGATGCCACGATCTCGGGCGCACCGTAGGCTGGCCGCCATGAGCGACAACGGAGCGTCGTCCGCCGGTCCCTCCGACGATCCCGAGGTCGCGCGCCTGCGCGCGGTGGCCGAGGCCGCGGAGGCGGAGGTGCGGCTCGCGCGGGCCCGGGCCGATCTCGCCGAGGCGGAAGCTGCTGCGGCGCGGGCGCGCGCGGCGGCGAGCGGGGGAGATGGGGCTTCCCCCTCGGCGGAGGGAACGGACGGGCCGCCGGTCGTCGGCGGCGAGGTCGCGGACGCCCCGGCCTCCGAGGCCCCGACCCCGCAAACTCCGGCACCGCCGGCATCCGCACCCCAAGAACCGGGTCCGCTGACCGACGCCCAGGTCGCCGCAATCGCCGCCGGCTACGCCTCGGACGCCGCTGCTCTCGACCTCGGCGTGCTCATGAACGGTGGGCCGGTGGCATCCGTCCCCGTCCGGATCCCGCTCGCGATGACGAACCGCCACGGACTCGTCGCGGGCGCCACCGGAACGGGCAAGACGCGCACGCTGCAGCTGCTCGCCGAGCAGCTCTCCGCCCACGGCGTGCCGGTGTTCGCCGCCGACATCAAGGGCGACCTGTCGGGGATCGCCGCTCCGGGTGCTCCCAGCGACAAGCTCACCGCGCGCACCGCGGCGCTCGGACAGGACTGGTCGCCGCGGTCCTATCCCACCGAGTTCTTCGCGCTGGGCGACGACACCGCCTCGGGGATTCCCGTGCGGGCGACGGTCTCGGGGTTCGGCCCGCTGCTGCTCAGCCGCGTTCTCGGCCTCAACGCGACGCAGGAGTCGAGCCTCGGACTCGTGTTCCACTACGCCGACGAGAAGGGCTTGGCCCTCGTCGACCTGCCCGACCTCCGCGCGGTGCTCACCTTCCTCACCAGCGATGAGGGGAAGGACGAGCTCAAGGGCATCGGCGGTCTCTCCGCCGCGACGGCCGGGGTGATCCTGCGCGAACTCGTCGCCTTCGCCGCCGCAGGAGCCGACACGTTCTTCGGCGAGCCCGAGCTCGACGTCGCGGTCTTCCTGCGCACCGCGCCCGACGGCGCCGGCATCGTGAGCCTGCTCGAGGTGCCGAACGTCGCGTCCCGGCCCGAGCTGTACTCGACGTTCCTGATGTACCTGCTCGCCGAGCTGTACGAGGTGCTCCCCGAGGTCGGCGACCTCGACAAGCCGAAGCTCGTGTTCTTCTTCGACGAGGCGCACCTGCTGTTCCGCGACGCCTCGAAGGCGTTCCTCGCGGCGATCACCCAGACGGTGCGACTCATCCGGTCCAAGGGCGTCGGCGTGTTCTTCGTGACGCAGACCCCCAAGGACGTTCCCGCCGACGTGCTGGCGCAGCTCGGTTCCCGCGTGCAGCACGCGTTGCGCGCCTTCACCCCCGACGACGTGAAGGCCCTCCGGGCGTCGGTGCGGACCTATCCCGACTCGGGCTACGACCTCGAGCGCGTCCTGCAGGAACTCGGCACCGGCGAGGCCGTCATCACGGTCATGAGCGAGCGCGGTGCGCCGACCCCGGTCGCGTGGACCCGTCTGCTCGCCCCGCGCGCCTCGATGTCGCCCATCCCCGCCGAGACCATGGCGGCCGCGGTCACGGCATCCCCCCTCTTCGCCACCTACGGCACCCCGATCGATCCGGAGTCGGCCCGCGAGATCCTCGGGGCTCGGATGCAGGCCGCTGCCGACGCCCGCGCCGCGGCGGAGAAGGCGAAGAAGGACGCCGCCGACGCCGCCGAGTACGCGAAGCAGAAAGCCGCGATCGACAGGGCGAACGCCGAGGCGCAGAAGAAGGCGCAGCGCGAGTACGAGCGGATCCTCAAGAGCACCGCGGCGCCACGTCGGCGCTCGAGTGCGCCCACCTCACCGCTCGACGACGTGCTGGGGCGAGGGGCGACGAAGAGCATCGTGACCGATGTGATCCGCGGTCTCTTCGGTACGAGCCGGCGGCGCTGAGCCACGGCGCTGAGCCACGGCGCTGAGACACGGCGCTGAGACACGGCCCGCACGCCTCGGAGCGTACGGCGGAAGAACCGTGGATGCCAGGGGTCCGGCATCCACGATCCTCCGCGTCATGACCGGCGTACGGAAAGCGGCATCGTCGAGGTGTCGATGAGGGGATCGGAATCCTGCCGCTCCACGAGGGCAGCGGCCTCGGCGGGCGTCTCGACCGCGGGGACCGACCCGAGCAGCGGGCGCTTCGCCGTCTCACGCATCGCGAGGAGGGCGACGAGGCCCAGCGCCGCGAAGAGCATGATGTAGAACGCCGGCATGAGGGTGTTGCCGGTCGCGGCGATGAGGGCCTGGCTGATGAGCGGTGTCGTGCCGCCGAAGAGCGAGACGGCGACGTTGTAGGCCACCGCCATCGCCCCGAAGCGCGAGGCGGTCGGGAAGAGCGCCGGAAGGGCGGATGCCGAGATCGCCACGTAGAACGCCACCGGGACGGCCGCCATGCAGAGGGCGACCATCACGGCCCACATCTCGCCGATCTGCATGATGAGGAACGCCGGCACGAGCAGCACGAGCGCGGAGCCCGCGGCGATCGCGTACACGGGCTTGCGTCCGATGCGGTCGCTCAGGCGTCCGATGAAGGGGAGGGCCGCGGACATCACCACGAGCACGGGAACCGTCGCGACGGCGGCCGTGAGGTTCGACACCCCGACCTCCTCTTCGAGGTAGACGGGCATGTAGCTCGTCAACGCATAGCCCGCCGTGTTCGTGGCGGCCACCAGCGCGATGCCGATCAGCAGCGCACGCCAGTGGTGCCGAACGATTCCGCCGAGACCCTGGCGAGCCAGCGGATCGTCGGCGTCGCGCTCGTCGACCGCGCTCGTCTGCTCGAAGGACGGCGTCTCGGGGATGCGCAGACGGAACCAGATCGCGACGATGCCGAGCGGGATCGCGAGCAGGAACGGGATGCGCCAGCCGTACTCGACCATGGCGTCGGGCCCCGAGATCGAGGTCGTGATCGCCGTGACGATCGCCACCGCCGACGCTCCGGCGGCGAAACCGATGTACGACCCGACGTCGAGGAACGACGACCAGAACCCGCGGGTGCGGTCGGGCGAGAACTCCGAGACGTAGGTCGTCGCACCGGCGTACTCGCCCCCGGTCGAGAAGCCCTGCACCATCTTGAGCACGTAGAGCGGCACGATCGCCCACAGGCCGATCGCCGCGGACGTCGGGAGCAGGCCGATCAGGGCGGTGGCCGCGGCCATCATCGCCATCGTGAGGAAGAGCACCTTCTGCCGGCCGATGCGGTCGCCAAGCGGGCCGAGGACGAAGCCGCCGAACGGGCGCACGAGGAAGGAGATCGCGAAGCCCAGGAGCGTGACCAGCAGGCCCCACGGGTCGGGGAGGTCGGAAGTAAAGACCACCGACAGCGTGACCGCCAGATAGCCGTAGATGCCGAAGTCGAACCACTCCATGAAGTTGCCGACGACGGTGCCGCCGATGGCGGTGCGGACGCGTTTCTTGTCGACGATGATGACGTCGTCGACGTCGAGCCGGGGAGCGGGGGATGCCGAGGGGGGATTCTCGTTCATCCTTCTAGCGTTACCCCGATCGGTGCCCGGATGCCAGCCGAGGCGCCTCGGCCGACTCGGTGCTAGCGGAAGGTCAGCACCTCGTCGCCCCACGCGCGGCGGAGATCGGCATCGAGGTCGTCGACGATCCTGTCGTGCCGGTCGATGACGAGCGTGGCGCGGGAATCCGGCGAGAAGACGGGCCAATCGGCGGCCCCGGATGCCGCGGGCTCCCTGCCGTGGGCGAAGGCGCTCCAGCGCTCCTGCATCCTTCGGGACAGCTCTTCACCCGTGCGCCGTCCGCCGAGGCGGAACGTCATGTCCTTGGGGCCGCCGTCGAGGTTCCCCCACACGTAGACGAGCTCGCTGCCGTGCGTCGCCCCGAGCCGGAGGAGGCGGAGGAACGGCGTGCTGTAGTCGAATCGGTACAGGTGCACCGGCGCGACGGTGCTGTGCCCCTCGGCGAGCCAGAGGCTGGGCAGGCGGAATCCGATGTCGCCCGCGATCCCGAGCCCCAGCGCCCGGTGACGCAGATGCTCGTACGCCGCGAGCACCTGCGCGCGGTCGGGGAGGGCGACCTCGGGACTCTCGGCGGCCATGTCGGCGAACATGCGCTCGATGCGCTCGCCGGTGATCGGAATGAGGGGCGACTTCATGTAGGCGAAGAGCGAGGCCTCGTCTTTGTTGGTGCCGATGAGAAGCGGGACGGGCAGGCCGCGTCCCTCGCGGAGAACGGTGACGGGGGCCTCGGGAACGAGGTCGCCGTCGACCACGGGGGCGAAGGCGAGCGTCCCGGGGTCCTCCTCGGGAACACCGGCGAAGAGTCGCTGACCGGCCTCGGCCAGCGTGGCGGCGTCCTGCGCGCGCAGCGAGCCGGCGGCATCCGGGGCGTCCGGGTCGATCCCGAGGGAGGACAGGAACCGTGCCGCGACGCGCCCGGCGCGCTCGCGCCCGTAGAAGCTCGACGCGGGCGAGGACTCGGCGATCGCGCGGTGCAGGAGTCCGGATGCCGATGGCGTGGCGAGGAGGGTCGTCACCAGGCCCGCGCCCGCCGACTCCCCGAAGACCGTCACCCGCTCGGGGTCGCCGCCGAAGGCAGCGATGTTGCGCTGCACCCACGCCAGCGCCAGGAGGACGTCGCGCAGGCCCAGGTTGCCCTCGAACCCCGCACCGGGGAGAGCCGCGTCGAGATCGAGGAAGCCGAATGCTCCGAGACGGTAGTTGAGGGTGACCACGACGACATCCGCCGCCACGGCCAGGCGCGCGCCCTCGTACGTGCGCTGACTCGCCGCGCCGAATACGTACGCGCCGCCGTGCAGCCACACCATCACCGGACGAGGGGCCGAGGACTCGGCATCCGGCGTCCACACGTTGAGGAACAGACAGTCCTCGTCCTGCACGATGCCATCGCCGAGGGGGAGCGGGCTGGGCGGCTGCGGGCAGGCGGGGCCGAAGGAGACGGCGTCGACCGCGTCGGCGAGATCGGCGGCGGGGCGCGGAGCGCGCCAGCGGAGATCGCCGACGGGAGCCTGCGCGTAGCGGATGCCGAGCCAGCGCCGGGCGCCGTTCTCGAGACGACCGCGGAAGGTTCCGGCGGGGACTTCGGCCAGGGGGCCGGGCGCGGGGGTGGACACGCGCTCACCCTAATGCCGCCGTCAAGCCCCCGGGGATGTCGGAGGCCAGGCGTACCGTGTCGGGCATGAGCGAGCTCACCACCCCGACCGGACGTGAACCGGCCCTCATCGCCCAGCCCCGGCCCGACGGATCCGCGCCCCGCGCCCTCGTGCTCGGGGCGACGGGGTATCTGGGCGGGCGGCTCGTGCCGCGCCTGCTGTCGGCGGGCTACCGGGTGCGCGTCCTCGCGCGGGATCCCGCGCGGGCCGCGGCGTTCCCGTGGGGCGGCGAGGTCGAGGTCGTCCAGGGCGATGCGACCGACGCGCGGGCCGTACGCGAAGCGGTGGACGCGGTCGACATCGTGTACTACCTGATCCACTCGATGGGCGGCGGCAAGGACTTCGAGAACACCGACCGGCGCGCCGCACAGACGGTCGCCGACGCCGCGGCCGCGGCATCCGTCAGCCGGATCGTCTACCTCGGGGGCCTGCACCCGGTCGACGCTCCGCTCTCGGCGCACTTGCGGTCGCGCGTGGAGGTCGGCGAGATCCTGCTGGCGAGCGGTGTGCCCACGCTCGTGCTGCAGGCCGGGGTCGTGATCGGCTCGGGATCGGCGTCGTTCGAGATGGTCCGCCACCTCACCGATGTGCTGCCCTACATGCCGGCACCGAAATGGGTGCGCAATCACATCCAGCCGATCGCGGTGCGCGACGTGCTGCACTACCTGCTGGGAGCGGCGCGGGTCGCGCCGAACGTCAATCGCGCGGTCGACATCGGCGGCCCCGACGTTCTGCGGTACGGGCAGATGATGAACGGCTACGCGCTCGAAGCGGGCCTGCATCAGCGGCCGATCGCGTCGCTGCCGGTGCTGACGCCTCGCCTCGCCTCGCACTGGGTCAACCTCGTCACGCCGATCCCCAAGGCGATCGCGCGGCCCCTCGTCGAGTCGCTGCAGAACGACTGCGTCGTCAAGGACCGCGCAGTCGACGACCTCATCCCGCGGCCCGAGGGCGGGCTCATGCCGTACCGCGCGGCGGTCAAGCTGGCCCTGCGTCGCGTGAACGACGACACGATCGAGACGAGCTGGCAGGATGCCGAGGTCTCCGGCGTTCCGAGCGACCCGCTGCCGAGCGACCCCGACTGGGCGGGACGGCTCGTGTACACCGACATCCGCACGATGCACACGACGGCGAACGCCGCCCAGCTCTGGTCGGTCATCGAGGGGATCGGCGGCGAGAACGGCTGGTACTCCTCGCCGCTGCTGTGGGCGATCCGCGGGTGGATGGACCGCCTCGTGGGCGGTGTGGGCCTCGCGCGCGGACGCCGGAGTCGATCGGTGGTGACGGTGGGCGACGCGCTCGACTTCTGGCGGGTCGAGGCCATCGAACCGGGTCGTCTGCTGCGGCTCCGGGCCGAGATGAAGGTTCCCGGGGGTGCTTGGCTCGAGCTGCGTGCGACGCCCGAGGGCGACGAGGCGCGCTTCGATCAGCGGGCGCTGTTCTTCCCCACCGGACTGGCCGGCCGTCTGTACTGGCTCGCGGTCCTGCCCTTCCACGGCCTCATCTTCAGCGGGATGGCCCGGCGCATCACCGCCGCGGCCGAGCACGTGCAACGCGAGGATCCGGAGCCGCAGGCCGAGGCGGGCCGGATCGCGCCCGAGGTGCCCGAGGTCGAGACGGTCGGCGGGTGACGGGGTCGCGGCGCGAGGCGGAGTCCGCGGACGACTGCGCACGTGCCACCGCGGGGCCGTTCGGCGGTGCCGCGCGCCAGGCGGGCGTGACGGGCGTGGGCCGGAGCAAGCGCCCCGGAAGCGGCGGTCCGCCGTCCCCGCGCGACGCCTAGGCTGATCCCGTGCCGCATGTCGCCCGGGTGATCACCGTTTCCGACCGCTCCGCCGCGGGCCTTCGCGAGGACCGCGGGGGGCCGCTCGCGGTCTCGCTGCTCCGCGACGCGGGCTTCGAGTGCGCGGAGCCGACGGTCGTGCCCGATGGCGCCGACAGTGTCGAGAGCGCTCTCCGCGACGCCGTCGCGGCGGGCCCGGGCCTGGTAGTGACGACCGGCGGTACCGGCATCGCGCCCACCGACCGCACGCCCGAGGGCACGGCCCGGGTCCTCGATCGCGAACTCCCCGGCATCGCCGAAGAGCTCCGCCGACGGGGACTCTCCGACACCCCGCTCGCGGTGATCTCGCGCGGTCTCGCCGGGATCGCCGACCCCGGCACCCTCGTGGTGAACCTTCCCGGATCCACGCGGGCCGTGGCATCCGGAATCGCCGTGCTCGCCGAGCTCGCCCCGCACGTCCTCGACCAGCTCGCCGGAGGAGACCACTGATGAGCGCCGTCCGCATCGCCCGCCTGTCCGACGAGCCGCTCGATCTCGACGCGCACCTGCGCGCGGTGGAAGACGACGCGTCGGGCGCCGTCACGACCTTCGTCGGTCGCGTGCGCAACACGGATCCGGATGCCGATGACGCCGTCGTCGCGCTGGAGTACAGCTCGCACCCCGACGCGCCCGGAGCTCTCCACCGCATCGCCGAGGAAGCCGCCGCGGGCACCGACGCGATCGTCGCCGTGAGCCACCGTGTGGGCCGGCTGGAGGTGGGGGAGGCCGCCGTCATCATCGCCGTGGCATCCGGTCACCGCGCCGAGGCGTTCGAGGTGTGCCGGACCGTGATCGAGACGATCAAGACCGATCTGCCCGTGTGGAAGCGTCAGGTCGAGGCCGACGGCACGACGGCGTGGAAGGGCCTGGGCGGCTAGACCGGTCGCGCGACGGTGTGCGCGGCGGGCGGGGAGTGGGGCGCGCGCGGCGCGCAGCCTGCGGGGAGTGGGGCGCGTGGCGGGCGAGGGATCGCGGCGCGCAGCCGGCATAAACGCTATCCGCGCACATAAACGCGTGCAGAGCGTGTTTCTGTGCGCGAACAGCGTTTATGGGGAGCGAACGACGCGGAGCGGTCCGCTCAGCCGCCCGCGAACGGCGGGAGCACGTCGACGTGCGTGACGCCCTCGAGCGGCGCGTCGTCATCATGACGGGTGCCGTCCAGCAGCACGGCGCAGCGGTCCAGGATGCCAGCCAGCGCCGGGTGGTCGGCGACGACCGCCGCTCGCAGCGCCGACAGGGAAGGCTCGGTGCGGTCCTCGGCATCCGTTCCCGCGGCCTCCGCGGCAGCGGCGAAGTACCGGACGCGGACGCTCACGCGCCGGCTCCCGCGTCGGGGGTGGAGCCGGCCGGTTCGCCCGGCCTCGCCCAGTCGCCCGACTTCCCGCCGGTCTTCGACACGATGCGGACGTTCTCGATGAACGTTCCCTTGTCCATGCCCTTCACCATGTCGACGATCGCGAGGGCTGCGACCGAGACGCTCGTGAGCGCTTCCATCTCGACGCCGGTGCGGTCGGCGGTGCCGACGGTGGCCTCGATCTCGACGCCGTCGTCGGTGATCTCGAGATCGACCGACGCACGGTGCACGCCGATGACGTGCGCGAGCGGCAGCAGGGCGGGCGTGGACTTCGCGGCCTGGATGCCGGCGATCCGCGCCACGGCCAGCACATCCCCCTTGGGCGCGGTGCCGTCGCGGAGGGCGGCCACCACCTCGGGCGCGCAGCGCACGAAACCGCGAGCGGTCGCGGTGCGGACCGTGGGCTGCTTGAGCGTGACGTCGACCATGCGGGCGTGGCCCGCGGCATCCAGGTGCGTGAAGGTCATGGAATCAGCATGACATCGAGTGCGTCGCCCACCGACACGGCGGACACCTCCGCGGGCACGACCGCGAAGGCTTCAGCGCGCGCGAGGGAGGCGGCGAGGTGCGAGCCCGAGCCCCCGGCCGTGGCCGGTCGGACGGTTCCCGCGACGAGATCGACCGCGGCCGGGAGGTACTGGCGGCGTCCGGGCGGGGTCGTCCAGGCCTCGGATGCCGTGAGCCGGGCGATGCGCCGATCGAGCACCGCGCGGCCCTGCAGGGCAAGGAGGGCGGGCCGCACGAACACCTCGAACGACACCGCGACGCTCACGGGGTTGCCGGGAAGGCCGAACACGAGCCGCCCGTCGGGGAGGACGCCGAAGGCCTGGGGCTTACCGGGCTGCATCGCCACTCTCTCGAAGGCGATGCGGTCGGACAGGGCGAGGCGCACGGGCTCGTAGGCCCCCGCGCTCACGCCGCCGGTGAAGACCACCACGTCGGCGCGCGAGGCGCGCGCGAGGACGGTCTCGATTCCCGCCGGATCGTCGCCGACTCGGTCGACGAGCTCGATGTCGGCATCGGCTTCGGCGACGATCCGGCGGGA
>NZ_LDRU01000099.1 GCF_001476285.1 Microbacterium testaceum
GGCGCGGGACTCGTCGCCGCTCTCGCGGCCGCGTCGACGCCGATCTTCGTGTCGATGTTCGGCCACCCGATGGAGGACGGCCTGCTCACGATGGCGCTCGCGGTGGCCCTGGTGTGGTGGCAGCGCGCGGTGCTCACCGCGCGGTGGTGGCCGCTCGTGATGGCGGCGGTCTTCGTCGGGGTGGGGTTCCAGGCCAAGATGATGTCGGCCTGGTTCGTCCTCCCCGCTCTCGTGGTGGGGACCGTCATCGCGACGCCCACGATCCGGCGCGGACTGGCCCGCGCCTCGGCGCTGGTCGGCGCGAGCGTGGTGGCGTCCATCGCATGGATCGCCGCGATCGCCCTCACCCCGGCCGGAGCGCGCCCCTACATCGACGGTTCGACCGACAACGACGTCTTCGCGATGGTCTTCGGCTACAACGGCCTCGACCGCTTCGTTCCGGGTGCCGTGCCCGGCTCGGTCGGCGGCCCGTCCGGGGGTGGGCTCGGCGAGGGTCTCAGCGCGCTCGGTCGCGCGTTCGGCTCGCACGCGGGCGCCGCCGCCGACGTGGGGTCGTCTCCCACGAAGCTGCTCGAGATGCCGCTGGTGACGCAGATCGGCTGGCTGTATCCCGCGGCGCTGGTCGGTCTTGCTCTCGCTCTCTGGCGGTTCTGGCCGCGGCGCACGCGCCCCGGGGATCGAGCGCGCTTCGCCCTCGCCGTCGTCGCGGGTCTGTGGCTGGCCACCTCGGCGGTGGTCCTGTCGGCCACCAAGGTGCCCCACACGGCCTACGTCGCGGCCCTCGGCGTGCCGCTCGTGCTGCTGACCGCGATGGCGTGGAGCGAGGGCGGCCGCCTGCTCCGCTCGACGCGGCGCCGGGATCGACTGGTGCTTCCGGCACTCCTCGCCGCGCAGGGCGCGTGGTGGGGCGTGCTCGCCCGCGAGGCGCAGCTCCCCGAGGCCTTCGCGACGGGCGCGGGCGTCGTCCTCGTCGCGGGCGTGGTGCTGGGCGTGGTCGGAGCGTGGCCGCGTCGCACCCGTCCGACGCTCGCGCGCGCACTCCCCGCCGTCCTCGCCCTGGCTCTCCTCTGCGCCCCGGTCGCGGCGAGCCTGCAGGTGCTCGACGCGAACCGCGACGGCAGCGGCGGGGACGCGTACGTCGGGATCGCCCCGCGCTCCGAGCACGCCACGGAGCCGTTCGCGATCTCGCCGCCGGCGTTCTGGGGCGGCACCCCGCAGATCTCCTCGGGGGTGGCGCAGCTCGCGGCCGCCGCGCGCGCGGACGGCGGCGGCGCCGACGGCGCCCCGCTCCTCGTGAGCGACAGCTGGTCCGTGTCGGCGCAGATCATCGACGCCACGGGCGCCAGCGTTCTGACCGACGGCGGATACTCCGGTCGTGTTCCCGTGTTCACGGCATCCGCTCTCCAGTCGATGGAGCGGTCGGGGCGCGTCCACCTGTTCGCCGTGTCGTCGGGGGCGTCGAAGACCGACCCGGTGCGCGAGGTGGCGACCGAGCCCGGATGCCACGAGATCAAGGCGTGGCAGCTGGGCGACCCGGGCAAGGCGGGAGACACCGCGCACGGGTCGAGCAAGCCGGGGAGCGTCGCGCTGTATTCCTGCGGGGGCGGGGCGACGTGAGCTCTCGCCGGCGGGATCGGTCGCGAGTCTCCGCGCCGGTAGACTCCCCTCAGTGACCACCACCCGCACCGAAGCCGCGTACCTGCGCTCGGTGACGGCGTTCAAGAACCCGACGCTCGACCTCTTGCACGGGCGTTTCGCGCCGTTCGTCGTCGCCGTCCTGTCGGTCGTCTTCACCCCCGATCGTCCGGCCGTCGCCGTCGCCGACGCGCACGTCGAGGTCGCCGAGGCCATCGACGAGCTGCGCGCCGCGGGATACGACACCGACGACGACCGCCGCATCCCCGCCGGGTCGGCGCGCGACATCTGTCGCGGGTGGGTGCGCGTGGGGTGGCTGGGGCTGCAGATCGAGGACGACGTCGAGGTCTACCGCCTCTCGGCGCACGCGGTCGGCGCGCTCGAGATCGCCGGCCGGGCCGGTGGGGGCCGTGCCCGCGTCTCGCGATCGCGCGTGCGAACCCTCCTCGACGCGGTCGAGCGGCTCGCCCGCGACGCCGAGAGCGATCCCGCTCGCCGCCGCGAGGCCCTGCTCGAGGAGCGGGCGGCCCTGGATGCCGAGATCGCGGCCCTCGACGAGGGCATCATCGAACCGCTCGACGACGACCATCTGCTCGAAGAGGCCGAGAACGTCATCCATCTCGCGCGCGAGCTCCCCGCGGACTTCTCGCGCGTCGCGGAGTCGATCGCCGCGATGCAGCGCGACGTCGTCGCGGAACTCCGCCGCGACGTGCGCCCGACCGGTGAGGTGCTGCGCGAGTACCTCGAACGCGGTCGGCAGGTGATGCAGGCGACCCCCGAGGGCCGCGCGTTCCAGGGGGCGCTCCGCCTGATCGGCGACCCCGAGAACATCGACGACCTCACCGACCAGCTCCACGCCGTTCTCGCGCAGCCCTTCTCGCGGCTCATGACCCCGGAACAGCGCGGAGAACTGGATGCCATCGCCCGCCGCGTCGAGGCGGGTGTGCAGGAGGTGCTCACCGCGCAGCGACGGGCCTCGCACGTCATCACCGCGCAGGTGCGCACCCACGACCCGATCCGCGACCGCCAGGTCGACGACCTGCTGCGCGGGGTGATGGCGGGGCTGCACCGCTGGAGTCAGACCCGCTCCCCCGGCCGCGTCGAGCCGGTCCGGACGCTCCCGCTCGCCGACGTCGGGCATCTGCGCCAGTCGATCAGCGACGTCCGGCCTCTCGGAGCGCCCGAGCCCCTGGCATCCGAGAGTCCCGACGTCGAGTTCGTCGACGCCGACACGCGCGCGTGGGGTGGGCCGCACTACGCCGAGCTCGAGGAGTACGTCGGGCGCCTGGGCGACGGCTTCGACCTCGCCGAGGCGTTCTCGGGAGCGGATGCCGAGACCCGCCGCCCCGTCGACCTCGTGGGCCTGCTCGAGATCGTGCACCGGCGCGGTCTCGTCGAGACCGACGAGGTGTCGGTCGTCGAGGCGATTCGGCCCGACGGAACGACGAGGCGGTTCGCTTTCGGCGCGGTCAGAGCAGGAAATCTTTCAGAACAGGGAGCCGATGACTGACGTGCAGACCCCGAGCATCGATGCCGAGAGCCCGGCGTTCATCGCCCCGGTGGCGATGGAGAACGACCCCGACGCGCTGTTCGCCGGCGACCGGGGCACGCTCGACGCTGACGTGCGGCGCGTGCTCGTGCGGATCCTGCAGCGCCGGTTCCTGCTCGCCGAGAGCTCGCCCGCCGAGTGGAAGCTGCTGCTCGAGCACCAGCAGATGATCGAGTCGCGCCTGAACGACCTGTTCGTGCGGCTGGTCGTCGACCACGCGCGCGGCGTGGCGTACAAGGAGCAGGTGCGCAGCGACGAGGTCGACGTGCCGATCCTGCTCAAGGACGAGGCCTACTCGCGCGCCGAGACGCTCGTGCTCGTGTACCTGCGGACGGTGTTCCAGCGCGAGACGACCGCGGGCACGGCATCCGCCCGCGTCGATGTCGAAGAGGTCGAACAGACCGTGCTCACGTACTTCAGCGAGACCGACGGCACCCGCGCGAGCCAGCAGCGCGCGGTGCGCACGGCGATCGCGCGCCTGGATCGCGAGGGGATCATCGAGGAGGAGTCCGAGGGGCGGTATCGCATCGGTCCCCTCATCGAGATCGTGCTCAGCGCGGAGACGCTGAGAGAGCTGCAGACCTGGCTGGACGAGCAGACCCGGGACGCACCCGCCGAGGTCCTGGCATCCGAAACCCCCGAGAAAGAGCTCCTCCCGTGACCATGCTCGAGACCCTCTTCGGACTCATCCCGGCTGCGTCCCGCGGTCAGCAGTGGGTCGCCGAAGACCTGCAGCTGATCAACTGGGGCGGCTACGACGGCACGCACCGCGTGCGCTTCGCGCCGACCGCGACGCTGCTGTGCGGCGGGTCCGGCTCGGGCAAATCGACGCTCATGGACGCGTACGTCGCGCTCATGATGCCGCACACGACCCCGTTCAACGGCGCCTCCAACGGCGCGGTCGTGGGGCGTCCGCGCGGGCAGGAACAGCGCAACATCCTGTCGTACGGCCGCGGCAAGCTCGACGAGTCGCGCACCGACGAGGGCACGAAGGTGCGGGTGCTGCGCGGCGACGGCGTCGACACGTGGACCGCGATCGCGATGACGTGGGCCGACCACGACGGCGCCCGGTTCACGGCGGTGCGCGCGTGGTACATCCCGGCGGCGGCGCGGACGCTCGACGACGCCGTGAAGGTGCGCGCGACCGTGCACGGCGCTTTCGACCTGCGTCAGCTCGAGCGGGCGGCGCAGAGCCACCTGTCGGACGCCGCGGTGCGCGCGACGGGTCTCGACACCCTCGCGACCGACCGCGAGTTCTCGGCCCGCCTGCACGCGGTGCTCGGGATCGGCGCGGCGGGTGCGGGGACGAAGGCGATGAGTCTGCTCGCGCGCATTCAGGCGGGGCAGCAGATCACCACCGTCGACGACCTGTACAAGCGCATGGTGCTCGAGGAGCCCGAGACGCTCGCGGTCGCCGAGGCGGTCGTGTCGCACTTCGACGGACTCGAGTCGACGCGCACCCGCATGCTCGAGGCACGCCAGCAGGTGCGCGCGCTGCAGCCGATCCGCGGGATGAAGACGCGCATCGACGAGGCGGCGGAGAGGTTGCGGCTCATCGAGGCGCTCGGACGGTTCAGCGACCCCGAGTCGCGCGCGTCGCTGTGGCGGGCGCAGCGGCGGGTCGACCTTCTCGGCGCGGTCGAGGACGAACTGCGCGAGCGCACGCACGCGACCGACGCCCTCGTCCGCGAGCGGCAGGCGCTGGCCGACGCGGCCGAGGCCGAGCGCGAGGGACTCGGCGACGTCCTCCGCGCCGCCGGCGGCGACCGGCTGGACGTCGCACAGCGCGAGCTGCGGGGCCTCGAGCGACGCCTCGCCGGGATGCAGCGCGATCGCGAACGGTTCGAGGCGGCGCTCGCCGTGCTGTCGGTCGAGGTCACGACCGAGAAGCAGTTCACGGCCCTCGTCGACGAAGCGCGCCGCACCCTCGGAGACGCGGATGCCAAAAGCGCTGTGCGCGAGGCATTCGTCGCCGCCAGCAGCGCGCACACGGACGCTCGCCAGAAGCTCGCGGCGCTCGAGGCCGAGCACCGGCGCACGCAGACCCGCGACGACAACATCCCCCCGCGACTGCACGAGGCGCGCGAAGCCCTGGCGGAGGCGGCGGGTCTCACCGCGGCCGAACTGCCCTTCGTCGCCGAGCTCGTCGACGTCCGCACCGAGTTCGAGCCGTGGCGCGGGGCGTTCACGCTCGCCCTCGGCGGGTTCGCGACGACTCTTCTCGTGGATGCCGCGCACCTGGCATCCTTCCGCTCCGCGATCGACGGCGTGCGCCTCTCGGAGCGTCTGCGGTTCGAGGGCGTGTCGACCGGGATGCCGGAGCGCACGGGTCTCGACCCCGCGACTCTCCCCGGGCGCCTGGAGTACCGCCGCTCCCCCTTCACCGGCTGGCTGCAGGATCGGCTCGAACAGCAGTTCGCGTTCGTGTGCGTGGACAGCGCCTCCGAGCTGTCCGGGCATCGCATGGCGTTGACCATCGCGGGGCAGACGAGCCAGGGCGCGCGCGGGGCTCACGGTGGGTCTTCTCGGCACAGCATCCTCGGGTTCTCGAGTCGCGTACGCCTCACCGAGCTGGGCGAGCAGATCGTCGCCGTACGTCGCGACCTCGCGACGGCGAAGGCCACGGTCGACGAGGCCGCCGCCGCGCTCGACGCGTTCGACGAGCGGCGGAGCGCTCTCGAGAGGATCGCCGATCTGTCGTGGGACCAGGTGGACGTGGCATCCGTCGAGCGCGATCTGGAGCGCTGGAACGAGACGATCGTCGAGATCACCGCCGGAAACCCGCGCATCGCCGAGCTGCAGGAGCAGATCTCGGGCGCGAAGGCGCGCGTCGCGCGACTGCGGGAGGAGATCGGCGGAGCAAAGACCGAGCAGCAGGCGCTCGCTGCGCGGTGGGCGGAGGTCACGGACGACGTGGACAGCGCTCATGAGCGGCTCGAACGCGCCGAGGACGCCGAGATGGAGCTGTCGGCGGACGAAGCCGCGTACCTCGACGGGTTGTTCGTCGCCCCGTCGAACGATGCCTCGCCGTCGCAACTGCTCGCGCGCTTCGACGCCGCGCTGGAGTCCGCCTCGAAACGCTTGCTCGAGGAGCAGCGTGCGGCCCAAGAGACCTGGGGCGATCAGCGCGAGAGCCTCCGGCGCACTCTCACCGCGTTCACCGACCGGTGGCCGAGTCCGAACCTGCTCGCCGACCCCGACGAGTCGCTCGGTGATTTCGAGCGGATCCTCGCCGACCTCGAGGCGAGCGGTCTGCACGAGCTGGAGGCGGAGTGGCGCGACTCGCTGCTGCGCCTGTCGGGCAACGACCTCACGAACCTCGATTCGGCGCTGACCCGGGCGCTGCGCGAGATTCGCGAGCGCATCGCGCCGATCAACGACATCATGCAGGACCTGCCGTTCTACGACGACGAGCACCGGCTGCAGATCGTGCCGCGCGAGAACCAGTCGGAGGTTCGTCGCCGGTTCCGTCGCGAGCTGCGCGACGTGCGGGCCGCGATCGACGCCGCGTCGTCGGACGAGGAGCGCGAGGCCGTGTACGGACGGATGGCGCGACTGATCAATCGCATCCGGCCCACGGCTCCGGATTTCGCCGACCTCGTCGACGTGCGCAATCACGTGCGCGTGAGCGCCGAGCGCTTCCGCGCCGACACGGGCGAGCACGTCGCGCTGTACGACCACATCGGCGAGAAATCCGGTGGGGAGTCGCAAGAGCTCATCGCGTTCATCGTCGGCGCGGCTCTGCGCTATCAGCTCGGGGATGCCGGTGCCGAGCGGCCGCGGTACGCGCCGGTGTTCCTCGACGAGGCGCTCATCAAGGCCGACGCGCACTTCACCAAGCGCGCAATCGGCGCGTGGCGCGGACTCGGGTTCCAGCTCGTCATCGGCGCACCCAACGACAAGTACAGCGCGATCGAGCCGCACGTCGACGTCGAGTACGACATCCTCAAGGACACGCGGGGGCGTTCGTGGGCGAAGGCGAAGGTGGGGGTCGCGGACTCGGTGTGATGCTCCGAACGGTGTGACGCGCGGGCGGGGCGGGAGTCTCGGACCCGAAGGCAAATCTCCCGGTCATCGCCGAGCTGACGACCCGGGGGGCTGGTTCGTCACCGCGCCGCTCTCACATCGTGATGAGGGCCGCGAGAGACAGCAGATACCCCACGAGCAGCGAGACCACCCACGCCGTCGCGGCAGCGAAGTGCCAGTTCTGCCGGTCCTCCACGGCTGCGCGACGCGGGTCGTCGGCGGCCATTCGTCGCAGGGCGCGCTGGGTGAGCAGGAACGACGGGGCTGCGAGCGCGAGGATGACGATCATCGCGACGAGCTGGAGGAGCAGCCCGTTCTCGCGCGGACCGATCGCGACGGTCGCGCCGGCCGATGACACGGCCGCCACGATGTCGAGGGGACCGCTCAGGGCGATGATCCCGATGGCGCCGAGAACCACGATGACGGAGCGGACGATCGCCTCCCCGGTGCTCGGTGCGGGCAGCGCGCGCGCGTCTCTGGGGCGCGACGCCGCGGCATGTTCGGGGTGTCCGCTTCCCGGCGCGGGAACCTCGGCCCCGTACTGACGGTTCCACAGCTCTCGCCGGAGGCGTCGGAGGGCGAGCGGCCACACGACGACGCCGGCGAGCGCAGCCAGGATCCACGCGAGCACCTGGGTCGACGACATCTCGAGCTCCCACGCGTCGGCGAGGAGGACGCCGCCGATCCACGCGAACAGGACAACGGGGATGCCGATGAAGACGGCGAGCAGAGTGATGAGCAGCCGGGTCCGGCTCGAGAGCCCGCTGGGGTGCGCGTCGGGGTGGGCGCCGGGGTGGCCGACCGGGT